>JBOGUG010000345.1:0-1714 GCA_050696115.1 Promineifilaceae bacterium (SeqCode)
CGCCTGTACCGTGCGCGACCTGGCGCCGCTCCAGCCCCGATTTCGTCTGAAAGTCCCGCGAATTCCAGAAAAACTGCTCAGAACAGCGCTCACAGACGCCGGCCACGCCCGGCGGCCGGATGGCAGACTGAAGGAGGCGCTGTACCAGCTTTGTCACCAAGGCCACGTCGTGCAGTCGCGCAAACCATCCAGCGCGCCACCGGCGCCAGCGTAGTAGCTGCCGGCAACGACGATCCGGCCATTCTTTGCGAGCTGCACTCGCACGGCAACATGAGCCCCTTCGGGAGCCGGACTGACGATGCCGATGAGCCGGGTGCGTGCATTTACGCCGTCATCGGCCGGCTAGGCACCGCCCCTGAAATCCACGACCGCATGGGCGTGTATGGCGGCTACTGGCATCCGCTGCCCGTCACGGCTGTGTTCACCGGCAACGGCGGCTTCACCGATTTGACCAAGAAGGAGAATGATCCATGTCCGTCTTCCCCATCCACGACGTAAACGGCTATTTGACAGAAACCAACGCCCGCGCCGGTGCCGTCCCTGCCTTCGAGGAGCCGGTAAATATCAAAGGCTTCTCGGCCACGTATGACCGCAAGTTCAACCTGGGGAACTTCGAGTCCCTGAACCCGGCTATCACTGTCTGGGTCAAGACCGACGTCCCAGAGGGCGCTGCCTTCGACCTGGGCGACTGCAAGCGCCGGCTGCGCCAGATGGCCCGCGACAACGTGCGCGCCCAATTGCAGCGCCTGCAAGGCAACCATGAAGTCGTCTTCCTGGGCCTGCCACCGGTGAGTGAAGGCGAAGACCCGATCTTCGTCCGCACCGTTAGTGTCAGCCTGGTCTACAAGGTCAACCTGGGCGACTACAACAGCATCACGCCCGGTTACACTGACTGGGCGGATGTCCGTCACGTCGCCCATAGCCCGGCCGAGCTGCACGTGGCGCTGGCGCGGATGTGGGCCTCGCTCTGGGCCAACATCGAGGATGAGATCGATCGCGCCCGGGGCCGGGCCACCACCGGCGCCTACTTCGGCCTGCCGGAGATCGCCGTCGAAGACTTGACGGCTGCCATCTGACAACAATACCGTCAGCCATTGGCCGGCGCCCGTTAGCGGCCGAAGACCTTGCCCAACTCGCCCGGCAGTGCCCGGCGCTGTTTGTACTGAGCGCGCCACTGCCCAGCCAGCGCGGCCGCCCGCTCCCCCTGCCCTCACTGCCTGCGGCCAGCGACGCCTTACCCGCTGGCCAAGTCAAGGCCCAGGTAGCCGCGCAGTAATTGCTCCAGGATCGCGCTGATGGGACGTCGCTCTTGCACCTTTTGCGCCTTGGCCGCTGCCCAGGTTGGACGGGTGATGTATACAGAGCGCTTGCGCGTTGTTACGCCAGGCGGCAGTTTGTATCCGGGCGGCTTCACATACAGCGCCAGGTAATAGGCCAGGAGGCGCTCGCAAATCTCGCTGCCTGATGTGCCTTCGAGCTCGGCCCGCTCCAGCGCCGCCGCCCAGACTTCATCTGACAGCTTAACGGAGCGCTGGATAGGTTGGTATGGCGGCTCGTTAACCATGATCAAAAGCGAATTCGCGCTTGAAGCGGGTGACCTGCTGGCGCCGGGCCTGGTCTTTGATGCGGCCGGCGTCGATGGTGCCCAGCCAGTACGGTAGTCGATTCAGCCAGAGGCATAGGAGCTGGCGAGTCTGGACGGCGCCCTCTCCCC
>JBOGUG010000346.1:0-9062 GCA_050696115.1 Promineifilaceae bacterium (SeqCode)
CTCGCAGCACGTAGCCCACTCCCCACACGGTGTGGATCAGGCGCGAGGCGCCGTCCCCTTCGGTTTTCTGGCGCAGGTAGCGGACGTAGACCTCAATGATATTGCTCTCGCCGCCAAAGTCGTAGCCCCAGACGCGGTCAAAGATGACGTCGCGGGTCAGCACCTGGCGCGGATTGCGCAAGAACAACTCGAGCAGCTCGTACTCTTTGGCGGTCAGGTCGAAGGTGCGGCCGCCGCGCCGCCCCTGGCGGGTGCCAGTGTCCAGCTCCAGGTCAGCGAAGCGATAGACCTGGGGCTGGGCCGGCTGGGCCCGGCGCAGCAGCGCACGCACGCGGGCAAGCAGCTCCTCAAAGGAGAATGGTTTAACCAGATAGTCATCGGCGCCTGCGTCCAGGCCGGCGACCCGGTCTTCGATCGATTCTTTGGCCGTCAGCATCAGGATAGGCACCTCGCTGGCGGCCCGCAAGCGACGGCACACCTCCAGGCCGTCAATGCCGGGCAGCATGATGTCGAGCAAGACCAAATCGGGCGGGTTGTCGCGGGCCATCTCCAGCCCTTCTTTACCGTCCACGGCAATATCAACCGCATAGTTCTCATACGTCAGGCCGCGCTTCAAAAATTGGCGGATGCGCTCTTCATCTTCGATCACCAGGATCTTGGCGGACATTCACTTCCTCCCTTTAGGGTGCAGTGCCGGCTCCAGTGCTGCTCGGATTATAGTCCGGCCCCAAGGCCAGGCAATGGGACTTTGACGAGAGCGGCCGGCGGCGGCTACAATGCGGCCGGGCCAGGCCCGGCGGCGCGCCAGTCCGCCGGTGGCTGTGGCGCGATGAACTGACCTTGAGCGAGCAGAACGTAGAGCTCAGCCTGATAGCTATCCGTTGGCTGCAAGACAATTACCCGCAACTCAGGGGGTTCATGGCTGCCGTCAGCGAGCTCGGCCGCTTCGAGTTCTACCTGGCAGTGGTCACCCTGATCTATTGGTCGTTGAACAAGCGCGTCGGCGTGGCGCTGGCCTACACCCTCTCCCTGTCAGACGCGCTGAACGCGGGCCTGAAACACTTCTTTCGCGATCCGCGCCCATATTGGCTGGACCCGAGCGTGAAGTGGGCCGACTTCGCCAGCTATGGCCTGCCCAGCGGCCATAGCCAGGGCGCGGCCGTCTTTTACCTGATCCTGGCCGGCCAGTTTGCGGCCGCCGGGCCTTGGCTCCTTGCCTTGGCGCTGCTGCTGCTCATGGGCCTGAGCCGGGTTTACCTGGGAGTGCACGACATCCCGGACACGCTCATCGGGGCCTGGATTGGGGCCTCGCTGGCGACGCTGTATTTCGCCTGGGAGCGGCACGCGGCCGGGCGCTTTTCCAACCGCATCTTGGGCCAACGGCTGCTTTACGCCCTCCTGCCGCCGCTGGGCGTGGCGGCTGTCTACCTGGCAAGCATGTTGCTGCTTGGCCCGGCCGACAGGCAAGTCGCCTGGAGCGCCTACCAGCCGGCGGCCGAGCGCGAGAGCCTGGAGTCCATCACCAGCGCCCTGGCGGGCTGGCTTGGCCTGAGCGCCGGCTTTGTGCTTGAGTCCGGCCGGGTGCGGTTCGCCAGTCGAGGCCCAATATGGAAGCGCCTGCTGCGCTTCCCGATCGGGCTGGCGGGCACGCTGCTCCTCTGGCGCGGGCTGGCGCTGCTCTTTCCGGCCGACCCGCTGTGGCTAGCGCTGCCGCTGCGCTTTCTGCGCCTCTTCTTGGCTGCGCTTTGGGTCAGCTATTATGGCCCTTGGCTGTTCGTCAAGCTGCGCTTAGCCGAGGCCGAGAAGCCCGAAACCCGGCTTGTGCTGGGGACAACAGGCTGAGTGGCGGTCGGCGGCCGCTCAGCCGGCCGTCGCCAGCGCCAGCAAGCGCGGCGTGCCTTCGTCAAATGGTGCCCGGCCGTAATCGCCCCACAGCGCCGACAGGCGAAAGCCGGCTGCCGCCAGAAGCAACTCCAATTGGTGTGGGTAGTAGTAATGGTAATCGGCCTTTAAGTGCACCCGTTCGGCCGGCCGGCGCTCGATGCGCCAGGCCACGCTGAAGCTCTGCTCGGCGGGCTTCGTCTGAATCGCGCTGCTTAGCCGGATCGGCCGGCGACCGCCGGGCCCGCGCGGGAGCGGCTGGGGTTGAAAGTCGAGATCCTCTTGCAGCCCGGCCGCCTCGAAGGGGTTCATCAGGTCAATGAATAGGCCGCCGCCTGGCTGCAGGCAGCGGCGCAGGCCGCGCAACGTCTGGGCGGCCTGGGCCGAATCCAAATGCATGAGCGTGTTATAGGCCAGCAGCCCCAGACGGAAGCGGCCGGCGAGCGCGAGAGCCGTCATATCCGCCTGGATCAGGGTCACGCCGGCCGGCGCGTTAGCGCCCTCCGCCGCCAACTTGGCCGCTGCCCTGTCCAACATGGCGGCCGAATTATCCACCCCGCTCACGGCGTAGCCGGCCCGGCCGAGCGGCAAAGTAAGCCGGCCGGTACCGCAGCCTAGTTCCAGGATGGGATCCTCGTGCTTGGCCGCCAGCGCCAGCACGAAGGGTATATCGGCCACGACATCAGTATGCAGCAAGTCGTAATAGGGGGCCAGGTCAGCGTAACTCATGGCGAAAGCTAAGTCAGGCCGGAGTATGGGTGGTCGGCCCGGCCGTGTCAACTGGCCGGCGGGCTTTGCTTGGCTGCCGTTTGCCCACCTGCGTGCGGGCGACTAGACTTCCGGCCGTGCATGCGCCCCATGACGACGTCCCGCCGCCCTTCTGGCGCGAACTGGGGTTGGCGGCCGCAGCCATAATCGGCTTGACCCTGGCCGGCATCGGCCTAATCTCGGCCGGGGCCTTTGATCCCCGCCTGATAGGTGAGCAATTGAGCACGGCCGCGCCGGCCGATGTCCAATTAGCGCCCGGCGAGCCAGTTCTACGCTGGCTGGCCGAAGCGCCCGCCGGCGATTACTCCGTCCGCCTATCGGCCTCCCGAGCTGGCGGCGAAACGGATATTGGCTATGGGGTGGCTCTGGGCGACGCGCCGGCCCTTGTGGTGGCGGCCGTCGCGCCGGCCGGCTATCTGGCCTTATGGCGGGGCGCCCAGGACTATCTGGACGGCTCGGCGGCCGCGCCCGGCAGCGAGACGATCCTCGTCTGGCAGACCTGGCCCCACGTGCGCAGCGGCGGCCAAAGCAACGAGATCTGGCTCGATGTCCGCGCCGGCCGGCTGGCGGGGCTGCGCATCAACCGCGAACTGGCCTGGGAAGGAAGCGAAACGGTGCCAGGGGGTCGCGTCGGAGTCTGGGCGCAAAGCTTCGGCGCCCCGGCCGAGATTGACTTTAGGCTTCTGGAGATCTGGGGCCTACCGGCCGGCGGCTAACCGCGAAAGAAGTCTACCCAGCTTATCTCGAACTCGGCCGGCGCGGCGGCGTAGAAATCGGCCGGCGGCTGGAGTTCAATTACGGCGTCCCCCTCCAGCGGCAACTGGATCGCGCTCACGTCGGCGGCGCCCGGCATGCTGAGCTCCAGCCAGTAAGGGCTGCTGGCGTCAATGGGCTCCTCCTCGGCCACGTCTCTGGTGACCGCTTGGCGCAGCGCGGCCGGCGGGCCGGCCGTCAGCGAAGCGTAGACGGTCACATCGCCGTACTGAAAGCGGAACTCCTCCAACCCGCGCAGACGCAGGCGCAGCAGAAGCGGCCGCGGCCACTCCCCTTCGACCAGCATCACCCTGGCATTGCCGATGCCGGTCGGGCTGCTGATCACCAGCTTGGCGGCGCCATCCTGAAACTGCGGGCGCACCTCGACGTCGCGGCCCGCCTCAATCTCGAACTGAGCTTCGGCCGGGGTGGCCGACGGGGCGGCCGCGGGTGAACTAGGCGAGGCAGACGGGGGAGTCGCGCCACCGGCCGGCGGGGGCGCGCAGGCCGCCAGCGCCAGCAGCGCCACCAACCATCCGGCCAGTCGCGGCGTCACAGCAGCGGCCGGCCGCTCACGACTTCAGCTCCAGCCAGTTCTGGCCGACGCTGGCCTCGACTTTCAGCGGCACGCTCAGCGGGAAGGCCTGCGACATCGTTTCCACCACCAGTGGCCTCAGCGCCTGTATCTCCTCTTCCGGCGCTTCAAGCACCAGCTCATCGTGAACCTGCAGCAGCAGGCGGGCCCGGAAATTGGCGATCAACTGGTGGTGAAGGCGGATCATCGCCAGCTTGATGATTTCGGCGGCCGTGCCCTGGATCGGGTGATTGACTGCTTCGCGCTCTGCCCGAGCCTCCGCCTGGCGGTTCGACTGGCCCTTCAGGCTGAAAATGGGGAAATAGCGCCGCCGGCCGAGCAGGGTTTCCACATAGCCCTGGCTGCGGGCCTGCTGCAAGGTGTCTTGCAAGTAGCGGCGGATACCGGGGAAGCGCTGGAAATAGGCTTCGATGTACTTTTCGGCCTCGCCCAGGGTCAGCTCTGAATCGCGCGCCAGCCGGTAGGGGCCCATGCCGTAAATCAGGCCGAAGTTGACCGCCTTGGCGAAGCGGCGCTGGTTGAAGCTGACCGCCTCTAGCTGGATATTGTAAACGGCGGCGGCCGTCGTGCGGTGGATGTCCTGATCCTGCAGAAAAGCGTCCAACAACGCCTCGTCCTGGCTGATGTGGGCCAGAACGCGCAGCTCGACCTGGGAATAGTCGGCCGCCAGGAAGCGCCAGCCCGGCCGGGCCACGAAGCCGCGCCGGATGTGCTGGCCAACCTCGGTGCGGATGGGGATGTTCTGCAAATTCGGCGCGCTACTCGCCAACCGGCCGGTGACAGCCCCGGTCTGGCTGAAGTTGGTGTGGAGCCGGCCGGTGGCCGGGCTGACCATTTGCGGCAGCGCGTCCACGTAGGTGCTCTTCAGCTTGACCAGTTCGCGGTGCTCGATGATGGCCGCAATAATGCCGCTCTCGTCCACTTGCTTCAGGCCGTCTAGCACGTCGGCGGCCGTCGAGTAATGGCCGCTCTTGGTGCGGCGCAACGACTCATGAGGCAGCTTGAGGCGCTTGAACAACAGGTCGCTCAGCTGCTGGGTGGAGTTAATGTTCAGCGGCCCACCGGCCAGATCGAAAATTTGGGCCTCAAGCTCAGCCAGGCGCTGCTCAAGATCGGCCGACATTTGGCGGAAGAAGTCCACGTCAATGCCGACGCCCTCCTTTTCCATCGCCGCCAGAACCGGAATGAGCGGCATCTCGATCTCGTTCAACAGCCGCTCCTGATTCTTTTCGCGCACTTCTGGGAGTAACTGCTCCGCCAGGCGCAAGGTGACGTCGGCATCGGCTGCGCCGTAGGGCGCCGCCTGCTCGATCGGCGTGTGGGCGAAGCTAATTTGATTGCGGCCGGTGCCGATCAGCTCAGTGATCTCGGTCATCTGGATGCCCAGGCGGTGAAAGGCCAGGTCTTTCAAGCCGAGGTGCTTGCTGTTGGGATCGCACAGCCACTCGGCGATCATCGTGTCTACACTCAAGGGCGCGACTTCCATCTCGTAGCGCTCCAGCACGGCGTAATCAAATTTGGCATTGTGGGCGATCTTGGGAATGTTCGGGTCGGTGAGCGCCGGCCGAATGGCCGCCAGCACATTGGGCAGGGGCAGCTGGCCGGCCGCCAGGGTGGCTTCGCTGGCGAACAGACCCATCTGGCCCGACTCGCTCTGGGCCTCGCCGTCCACATGACCGACCGGGACATAGTAGCCCACGGGCGAACCGGTCGAGAGGCAGATGCCGACCAATTCGGCCGCATACGGATCTAGGCTGGTGGTCTCGACATCGAAGCTGATCACGTCGGCCGCTTCCAGCTCCTTCTGCAGCGCGGCCAACTGTTCCTCTGTCTGCACCAGGCGCAGCTCGGTCGGGGCCTGATCTGTCAGTTGCGGCGTCTCTTCGATGGTCTGGGCCAGGCGCGAGGTGAGGCTGCGAAACTCCAATTCGCGAAATAGTTCGAGGGCGGCCAGCCGGTCGTATTCCTGGGCGCTGCAGGCGGGCAAGTCAAGCTCAATCGGGGCATCGGTGATGATCTTGGCTAACTGATAACTTAGCCGGGCACTCACTTCACCCTCAGCCAGCCGTTGATGCAGCGCTCCGCTGAAATCGTCCAGATGGGCGTAGATGCCGTCCAGCGTGTCGAATTCGGCCAACAACTTGGCGGCCGTTTTGGCGCCAATGCCGGCGATGCCGGGGATGTTGTCGCTCTTGTCGCCCACCAATGCCTTATAATCCACAATCTGATCCGGCCGGACGCCCATTTTCTCTTCCACGGCCGCCGCGTCGTACACAGTCGCTTCACGCTCGCGTGGGCCCATAGGCAGCTCGACGGCCGTGTTGTCATCCACCAGCTGCAGCAAATCGCGATCGCCGGTAATGATGTGCACCGGCACCTGCCCCTTTGCCTGGCGGGCTATGGTGCCCAGGACGTCGTCGGCCTCGAAGCCTCCCAGCTCCAGGATGGGGATGTTAAAGGCCCTGACCACTTCGCGGATGCGCTCGATTTGCAGGGCCAGTTCGGGCGGCATCTTCTCGCGCGTGCCCTTATACTCAGGAAAAAGCTCGTCGCGGAAAGTTGCCCCAACGTCGAAGCTAACCGCCAGATAGGCCGGCGGGCTGGGGGCCAGCAGCAAATCCAAGAGCGTGCGGGCAAAGCCGTAGGTGGCGTTGGTCGGCTCGCCCGATTTGGTGGTGAAATGGGCCGCGTCCAGGGCGTAATAGACGCGGTAGGCCAGCGCATGGCCGTCAATCAGGACCAGTTTGTCTTGTGGCATGGGGTGACCTCAGCCCGGCCGTACTCGAACGGGTGTTCGTAATTCTACTGGCGGGTCGCCAGGCGGTCAAATGAGGGGCATGGGGATGGCGCTAACCGGCGCCGAGGCTTCGGCCGGGAGATCGGCGGCCTCGCCCGACATGCTCCACGGCCCTGTGTGGTTGATGCGCACCTGAACCAGGTCGCCGCGCCGGTCCCGGGGGTCGTCGAAGAAGACCAGCTTGCCCTGAGGCGTCCGGCCACGCCACCGGCCGTGGTGCTGGTCCTCGACCAACACCTCAACCGTCTCCTCCAGCCAGCGGGCCAGCTTGCGCCGCGAGATGCCCTCCTGAAGCTGGTCGAGCAACTGGAAGCGGCGGCGTTTCTCTTCCTCCGGTACGTCGTCGGCCATACGGCGGGCACTCACGGTACCCGGCCGGGGACTGTAACGGGCAAGATGGACCTTATCCAGTTCCAACTCGGCCAAAATGTCGTAGCTCTTCTGGAACTGGGCCGGCGCCTCGCCCGGAAAGCCGACAATGACGTCGCAGTGGATGGCCGCTTCCGGCGCCAATTGGCGGATGCGCTCTACCAGCCGGCGATAATCGTCGGCGGTATAGCCGCGCTTCATGTTGGCCAAGACCTCGTCGTCGCCGGCCTGGATCGGTACTTCGATCTGGGGCATAACCTTAGGCAAGTCGGCCACCGCCCGCAGAATCTTGTCCGTCATATAGCTCGGATGGCTGGTCAAGAAGCGAACCCGCTCCAGACCTTCCGTCTGGCTGACGACCGCCAGCAGGTCGGCCAGGTCTGGGCCGTCGGGGATATCCACCCCGTAGCGGTCCACGATCTGGCCCAATAGGACGACTTCTTTGACGCCCTGGCCGACCAGCGCCCTGGCCTCGGCCGCGATCTCACCCACTGGCCGGGTACGCTCAATGCCCCGCCGCTGGGGGATGATGCAGAAGGCGCAGGCGTGGGAGCAGCCGTAAACGACTGCAACTGGGGCCGACACTTGGCCGGCGCTAATAGCGACGGCGGCCGCCGGCTCTTCGTCCTGGAAGGCGTGCCGCTCAAGCGTAGCGGCTTCCTCCAAGCTCTGCGCTTCAGGCTCTAACAGATGGGACACCAGCGGCGCGCCATCGGAGGCAGGCGGCATCCAGACGTCCACAAAAGGATAACGCTGTTGGAGGCGCTGATTGCCGCGCACGCCGACCACACAGCCCATCATGGCCAGGGTTAGCTCCGGCCGGGCCTCTTTGAGCGGCCGCAGGCTGCTCAGCCGGCCGAGCGCCTTGTCCTCGGACTGCTGCCGCACGGTGCAGGTTTGCAGCACGATCACGTCGGCCTCTTCGGTCCTGGGCGTGGCCCGGTAGCCGAGCTCTTCCAGGCGGTTTGCCACCTGGCGCGCGTCGGCGTAATTCATCTGGCAACCACTAATCCAAAAGTGATACTTCTTGCTCATCTCAGCAAACGCCCAGGCCTACAAGCGGCGTTACGATCTGGGCATTCTACCGTCCAGGAGGTAGCCGGTCAAGCCGCCGGACAATAAAAATGGCCTCGGTTAATTGAAAGCGGATGCGCCGGCCGGCGAAGCGCGGGGCGAGAAAATTGGCGGCGGCCGGCGGCGCCTGGCGCAGCATGACCTCGAGCCGCAGCCGGTCGGCCGGCGGCACGCGCATCCGCTCCGTCCAGTCGTCAAAATCAATCTCTTTCGCCTGGCTCTCTTGATGCTCCAGCGCGAGGCCGGCCGCCGCCAGCGCCTCGGCCCAGGCGTTCTGGCTGAGGCAGGCGCCATGGCTGGGATCGCGCAGCCTTTCGAAGGCGTTGACGTACTCGCCGGCCTGGCGCAGCAGGCGGCCGCGCTTGCCGCGCAGGTGACTGCCCGGCACAACGTTATCCACCAGCCCCAGCCGGCCGCCCGGCCGCAGCAGCCGACCGACCTCAGCTAAAAACGCCGCCACGTCGGGGAAATGGTGGGCGGCGATGCGGCAGGTAAGCAAGTCAAAGCTGCCGGCCGCGAAGGGCAACGCGCCCGCCTCGGCCAACGCCCAGTCCAGGTTCGAAAGGCCCCGTTCGGCCGCCAGCCCGGCCGCCTGGCGCAACATGGCCGGGCTGAGGTCTACGCCAACGGCGTGGCCTACCTGTGGCGCGAGCGCCAGGGCCGTGTGGCCGGCCCCCGTCGCCACGTCCAGCAGGCGCCCCTCCGGCCGAGGCCTGAGCAGTTCGACCAGGCGGGCCAGGCTGCCGCCCTGGGCGTGCACGCGGCTGGCGGCGTAGGCGGCGGCCGCGGCCTCGAACTGGGCCTGGGCCAGACGGCGAGTGGCGC
>JBOGUG010000347.1:0-3243 GCA_050696115.1 Promineifilaceae bacterium (SeqCode)
GGGCGTGGCCGAAGGCGTAGGCCGGCTCCGGCTGCGCCTGGCGGCCCTCGATCAGCCCCAGATCGGCCAGGCCGCTCAAGCGCTCCTCCAGCCCGGCCGAGCCGCCCAGCACCGCCCCCAGGACGCGCACCGGGAAGCTGCGGCCGACAACGGCCGCCGTGCGCAGCAACTGGCGCTCGGCCTCGGCCAGCCGATCCAGGCGGGCCAGGATGACGCCCTGGAGCGTGTCTGGGATTTGGATCGTGGCCTCGGCCGCGCTGGCGGCTCGCCGGCCGGCGAGTGGCGTCTCGCGCAGCGAGCGCACAATCTCTTCCAAAAAGTAGGGGTTGCCTTCGGCCTTGCGGATAATCTGTTCGCCCAGGCCGGCCGGCGGCTGGCCGTCCGGCAGAGCCTCAGCCAACCACTCCCGGCTCTCGGCCTCGCTCAGGGGTTGCAGCCGGATGGCAGTGTGGCGCGCGCCGGCCTGGGCCGCCAGCCGCTGGTAGAGGCCGGGCCAGCCGGAGGCCGGGTCTGGCCGGCCGGAGCCCAGCAGCAGCAAAGGCCCGCGCTCGACCAGCGGCGTCAGGTGCTCAAACAGGCGCAGCGAGGCGTCGTCGGCCCAGTGCAGGTCCTCGAAGACCAGGACCAGCGGCCGTTCGGCCGCCAGGCGCTCGAACAGGCGCCGGCTGACGAGAAATAGCTGGCGGCCGGCGGCCTCGGCGTCCAGATATTTGACCCGCTCGGCGTAATCGCTGCGCACGGTCAGCCCCAGCAGCAAGGCCAGATAGGGTAGGACGGCCGGCGTCTCTGGGCCAAAAAGCGCCGCCACGGCCCGCTCCAGCTTGTCCCAGGTGGCCGCTTCGCCCTCCTCCTCGCCGACGCCGGCCCACTGGCGGATGGCCACCTGGAAGGGCCCAAAGGTGATCTGCTGACCGTAGGAGAGCGTCTGGCCCTCCAGCCAGGCGTAGCCCTCGGCCGGCAGCCCGCGGCGCGCCTCGGCGATCAGGCGCGTCTTGCCCAGGCCGGCTTCGCCCAGGATAGCGAGCGTCTGCCCTTCGCCGGCTAACAGGCCGCGCAGCCGGCCGGACAGCGTCGCCAGTTCGCGTCGGCGGCCGACCAGCGCCGGCCGAGGCCCATCCAGGCGCGGCCCGCCCAGCCGGCCGCTGCCTGTACGCCGGCCCACCACCCGGTAGGCCGGCACCGGCCGTTCCTTGCCCTTGACCTGAATCCGGCCGAGATTCTCGATCTCGAAGGCGGCCGCCACCTGACGGTAGGTCGCTTCGGCGATCTGCACCGTGCCCGCTTCGGCCGTTTGCTCCATACGCGCCGCCAAGTTGATGGCGTCGCCCAGGGCGGTGTATTCCAGGCGCTGGTCGGAGCCGACCTCGCCCACGACCACCAGGCCGGTATTGATGCCCACCCGCACCTTAAGCGCCAGCCCCCAGCGTGGGGCCAACTCGGCCGCGTAAGCGCGCACGCCGGCGACGATCTCTAGGCCCGCCAGCACCGCCCGCTGTGGGTCGTCCTCGTGGGCCACCGGCGCGCCGAAGAAAGCCAACAGGCCGTCGCCCATCAGCCGGGCCACCGTGCCCTGGTAGCGAACGACCGGCGCGATCATGCGCTCGAAGGCGCCGTTGACGATCTGGCGCCACTCTTCGGGGTCCAGCCGGCCGGCGGCCGCCGTCGAGCCTTGCAGGTCGCAAAAGAGGATGGTGACCACCCGGCGCTCGCCGGCCGGGCTGGCGCCAGGACGGGTCTGGCCTTGGACGGCCGGCTGCGGCCCGTTCTCGCCACCGACGGAGGGCTGGCCGGGCGCGGCCGGCAGCGGCTCAGGCTGGTCGCCGGCCGCCAGCGCCCAGCCGCAGTGCATGCAGTATTGGGCAACCGCCGGGTTGTCTCGGCCGCAGTTAGGACAGCGCATTTCCAGGCGCCCATTCTACCAGATGCGGGGCCGGCCGCTGATCTTGTAGGGGCAACCCCCTGTGGTTGCCCAGGTCTGAGGGCAGGCACGGGGGCCCGCCCCTACAGGCCGGCCGGGCCGCAGGCCCGTGTTCGATTGACCGGCCGGTGGGGGATATAGGTGGGGGCACGTTGCAACGTGCCCCTACGAATCGGCCGGCGGCCCTTTTTGTGGCGCGGGCATCTTGCCCGCGGCCGGGCCGCAGGCCCGGGGTGGTCAGGATGCGGGCTGCGCCCGCCGACGGGCTGGAAGCCCGTCCCACAAGGTAGCCGGCCGGATGCGATTCCGTATTTGTTGGGGCAACCCCCCGTGGTTGCCCAATTCTGAGGGCGGGCACAGGGGCCCGCCCCTACGCGCCCTGTTGCCGGCCGCCCAGAGTGGGATAGACTTCAGCGGCTTCCAGGTGGGGCCCGGATGTGTTCTAGGCGACAGACAGATTTGGCGGCCGGCCAGCCGCGTATTAAGGCATACATGGCCGCGCCGCCTGAGCTTATGTAGAGATGGCAGGCGCGACGTTGAGCGATGAAGAGCTGATGGCCCAGGTGGCCGGAGGCGACGAGGGCGCTTTGGAAGCCCTCTATGATCGCTATGCCTCGGCCGCGCTGGGCCTGGCCGTGCGCCTGTTGTCCGACCGCGGCGCGGCCGAGGACGTGATGCAGGAGGCCTTTTTGCGGGTCTGGCGCCACGCCGGCTCCTTTAGGGCGGAGCGAGGCAGCTTTACCAAGTGGTTGTTTAGCATTACCCACCGGCTGGCGATTGACAGCCTGCGGCGGTTCAGCTCCCGGCCGGAGCCGGCCCGCGATGAGCGCGAGATGGAGCGGCTGCTGGCCGCGCCGGACGCGGGCGCCAACGTCGCCGAAGACGCCCGGCTCGAAATCGAGCGCGGCCGGGTGCGGGCCGCGCTGACCGGCCTGCCGCCGGAACAAAAGCAAGTGATCGTGTTGGCCTATTTCCAGGGCCTGACCCGGCAGGAGATCGCCCAGGTGACGGGCGCCCCCCTGGGCACCGTGCACACTCGGGCCCGATTGGGCCTGCAAAAATTGCGCCTGGCCTTAGAACCGGAAACGGCCGAATATTGAAATGGTTGCGCCGACAGAGCCGAACGAGCCCATAGAAGAGCTGCTGGCGTTTTACGCCCTGGGCGTCCTGACCCCCGACGAGGAGCGCCGCGTCGAGGCCCACCTGCGCGCCAACTCGCAGGTGCGGCCGCTGGTGGCCGAGTGGCAGGCCGCGGCCGCCCAACTGGCCCTCGCCAGCCCGCCTGAGGCGCCCTCGCCGGCCGTCAAAGGCCGTCTGATGGCGGC
>JBOGUG010000348.1:0-4187 GCA_050696115.1 Promineifilaceae bacterium (SeqCode)
AGGGGCGGGCCCCCGTGCCCGCCCTGGTTCTGGGCCAACCCCAGGCCGGCGCGGGCATCCTGCCCGCGGCCGGGCCGCGGGCCCGGGGTCCTGCCTCCACCATCTCCTACAGCCGATAATCTCCTAATCCCGGCCGCTTTAACCCCTGCCCTTGCCGGCCGCTCCGGCCGACACTATAACCCAGCCTCACGCAGCCCATGAAAGTTTCCGTCATCCTGACTATTAAGAACGAGGCCGCCAGCCTGCCCGCCCTGCTGGAGTCGCTGGCGGCCCAAAGCCGGCCGGCCGACGAGGTGATCGTCTGCGACGGCGGCTCGGCCGACGGCTCGGCCGCCATCCTGTCGGCATACCGCGGCCGCTTGCCGCTGCGCCTGTTCAAAGCGCCGGGCAGCAACATCAGCCAGGGGCGCAACAGGGCCATCGCGGCCGCAGCCGGGCCGATCATCGCCTCAACCGACGCCGGCGTCAGGCTGACCCCCGATTGGCTGGCCGAGCTGGTGCGCCCCATCGAAGAGGGCGGCGCGGCCGCCGCGGCCGGCTGGTTCCGGCCGGCGCCCCAGACCGACTTCGAGACCGTCATGGGGGCGACGGTGCTGCCAGACCTGGCCGACATTGACCCGGCCGCCTTCCTCCCTTCCAGCCGCTCGGCCGCGTTCTTAAAGAGCGCCTGGCAAGCGGCCGGCGGCTATCCCGAATGGCTCGATTACGGCGAAGACCTCGTCTTTGACCTCGCTCTGCGCGGCCTGTACGGCCCGTTCCCCTTCGCGCCCGCGGCCGTGGCCCACTTCCGGCCGCGCCCCAGCCTGGCTGCCTTCGGCCGCCAGTACTACCGCTACGCCCGCGGTGACGGCAAGGCCGGCCTGTGGCCGCGCCGCCACGCCGTGCGCTACTTGACTTACTTCTTCGGGCTGCCGGCGCTGCTGGCCATGGCGGCCCGCGGCCGGCTGCTGGGCTGGCTGGGGCTGTTGGCCGCTGCCGGACTGTACTGCCGCCGGCCGGCGCAGCGCCTCTGGCCCCTGACAGCCGGCTGGCCGCCCGGCCGGCGCTTGGCCGGCCTGGCGCTCATCCCCGTCATCCTGCTGGTGGGCGACCTGGCCAAGATGGCCGGCTACCCGGCCGGCGTTTGCTGGCGGCGCACGTTAGGCCGCCCTGAGCGACTTTGACCCGGCCCGCGGCCGTTGCTAACATCGCGGGTCGCGACCATGGTCATCAATCGCACTCCGCCCCGCCGCTCGCGCCGCGGCCCATCCTGCCTGCTGGTCATCCTGGTGCTCCTGCTGGGGGCGGCCGGCTTCGTCCTGGTGCAAAATGCCGACACGGTGCGCGACACGCTGATCCTGCCGCCCACGCCGGAGCCGACCCGCTCGGCCGCTTCCTACGCCGCCAGCGCCGCCCTGCTCGAAGATGACGGCGACTTCACCGAGGCCGTGGACGCCTATGAGGAGGCGATCGAGCTAAACCCGGAACAGGTCCAGTTCTACATCCCCTTGATCAGCCTGCTGATCGCCGAGGGCCGGCCGCGCGACGCGCTTGAGTGGGCCCAGCAGGCCGTCAGCCTGGCGCCGACCAACGACCAGGTCCTGGCCGCCCTGGCGGCCGCCCACCTGGCCTCTGGCTTGCGCCTGGCCGAGACCGGCGAGCCGACCAACGCCGACCTGGCCTACGCCGAGGCCGTCCAGGCGGCCCGGACCGCCATCGAGACCAACCCCAACAATGCCCTGGGCCATGCCTATCTGGCCGGGGCCCTTTCCCAACTTGGCCCCGAACAGTACGCCAGAGCCCAGGAGGCGGCCGAGATCGCCCTCACCATCGCGCCCGATGAGCCCATCGTGCGCATGCAAATGGCAACCGTCCTGGAGCTTCAGGGCTACTACCCGGCCGCCATCGAGCAATACCAACTCGCCCTGGAAGACAACCCCGACCTGGCCGAACTGCACATCGGCCTGGCCTACAACTATTACGCCACCCGCGACATCCCGACCGCCATCCTGACCTTCCAGAACGCCGTGGACGCAGACCCCGACAGCGCGGCCGCCTATGACGGCCTGGGCTGGATGTACTTCCTGATCGGCGAATACCCCACCGCCGAAGAAAATCTGACCAAGGCCGTCGAGCTGGACGGAGAGATGGTGCGCGCCCACGCCCATCTGGGAGCCGCGCTGTACCGCAACCTGAACTACGACCTGGCCATCCCAGAACTGGAACGCGCCGTCGCCGAATACCAGGAAGTCACGCTGGCCAATTCGACCTACTTCAACATGCTAGGCCTGGCTTACTATTTCAAGGGCGCGGCCAACTGCGGCCAGGCTGTGCCCCTCTTCCAAAACGTGCTGGCGACCATGCCCGACGACGCCAACGCGCTGGAAGGGATGGAACTCTGCCGCGCGGCCGGCGCCCAGGGCGCCCCGCCCCCGCCTTAGCACTCCGCGGCCCCAACTGCCAAAAAACGCTTGACAACCCGATCTGCCCTTGCTACAATGCCGGGTGCTGTTAGCACTCTCTTTGTTGGAGTGCCAAGGGCCCCAGCGTTGTAGCTCAACATCTGCATCCCATTAAAGGAGACCTTGCTCTATGTCCAAGAAGCTAACCCCTCTTGCCGATCGGCTGGTTGTGCGGCCGACCGAACAGGAAGAGATGACCGCCTCCGGCCTGGTTTTGCCGGAGACGGCCAAAGAGAAGCCCCAGCAAGGCACGGTTATCGCCGTAGGCCCCGGCCGGCGCGATGACGACGGCAAGCGGGTTGACATGGACGTCGAAGTAGACGACGTCGTCCTCTACGCCAAGTACGCCGGCACCGAGATCAAGATTGACGGCGAAAAGCTGCTCATCCTCAAAGAATCGGACGTGCTGGCTATCCTCAAAGACTAATCCCCACCAGATTCCAAACGAAGGAGATTCCGCAACATGGCAAAACAACTCGTTTTTTCCGAGGATGCCCGCCGCAAGCTGAAGCGCGGCGTGGACACCCTCGCTTCGGCCGTGGCCACCACCCTCGGCCCGAAAGGGCGCAACGTCGCCCTGGATAAGAAGTTTGGCGCCCCAACCATCACCCACGACGGTGTGACCGTCGCCAAGGAGATCGAGCTAGACGATCCCTACGAGAACATGGGCGCCCAATTGCTCAAGGAAGCCGCCACCAAGACCAACGACATCGCCGGTGACGGCACCACCACCGCCACCGTGTTGGCCCAAAACATCGTCAACGAAGGGCTGAAGAACGTCGTGGCGGGCGCCAACCCGATGCAGATCAAGCGCGGCATTGAAGCCGGCGTCGAGGCCCTGTCCGGCCGCATCCGCGATATGGCCGTCTCGATTGACAGCATGGACGAAATTGCCTCTGTGGCCGCCATTTCGGCCCAGGACAAGGAGATCGGCCAGCTCATCGCCGAGGTCATGGACAAGGTCGGCAAAGACGGCGTCATCACGGTTGAGGAGTCCCAGAGCCTGGAGTTCGAGACTGAGTACGTGGACGGCATGCAGTTCGATCGCGGCTACATCAGCCCCTACTTCGTCACCGACGCTGAGGCGATGGAAGCCATCATTGAGGACGCCCACGTCCTCATCCACGACAAGAAGATCTCCTCGGCTCAAGACCTGGTTCCCATCCTGGAGAAGCTGATCCAGGTCGGCAAGCGCAACCTGGTTGTGATCGCCGAGGACGTGGACGGCGAGGCGCTGGCGACGCTGGTGCTCAACAAGCTGCGCGGCACCTTTAACGCCCTGGCGGTCAAGGCGCCCGGCTTTGGCGACCGGCGCAAGGCCATGCTGCAAGACATCGCCATCCTGACCGGCGGCCAAGTGGTCACCGAGGAGATGGGCCGCAAGCTGGAAAGCGTCCAGATCGCCGATCTCGGCCGGGCCGCCAAGATCGTCGCCACCAAGGACGACACCACCATCGTGGAGGGCAAGGGCAACGCCAAGGCGATCAAGGGCCGCATCGAGGAGATCAAGGTCGAGATTGACAAATCCACCTCCGACTACGATAAGGAGAAGCTGCAGGAGCGGCTGGCCAAGATGGCCGGCGGCGTCGCCATCATCCGCGTTGGAGCCGGCACCGAAGTGGAGCTGAAAGAGAAGAAGCATCGCGTCGAGGACGCGCTGTCGGCCGCACGCGCCGGCGTCGAGGAAGGCTTGGTGCCCGGCGGCGGCGTGGCGCTGATCAACGCGATCCCGACGCTGGTCAAGGT
>JBOGUG010000349.1:0-2309 GCA_050696115.1 Promineifilaceae bacterium (SeqCode)
CTAGGAGGATAGCCATGACCGACAAGGGAGCATCGCTCTTCGAGCATTTTGCCGTCATTGCCGACCCGCGGGTCGAGCATCTGGCCGACCACAAGTTGATTGACATCCTCGTCATCGCCATCTGCGCCGTCATCTGTGGGGCCGAGGATTGGACAGAAGTGGAGCTGTTTGGCAAAGCGCGGCAGGAGTGGCTGCGGCCGTTCCTGGAGTTGAAGAACGGCATTCCCTTTCACGACACCTTCGGCCGGGCCTTTGCCCGCCTGGATGCGGGACAGTTCCAGCATTCGTTCGCCTCTTGGGTGCAGGCGGTGTTTCAGGCGACACAGGGTCAGGTGGTAGCCATTGATGGCAAGACCGCTCGTCGCTCCCATGACCGGGTTATCGGGCGGGACGCCATTCATCTGGTCAGCGCCTGGGCAGCCGCCAATCATCAGGTGCTGGGCCAGAAGGAGGTTGCGGATAAGTCCAATGAAATCACCGCCATCCCTCAGTTGCTGCGCTTGCTGGACGTGCAGGGCTGCATTGTCACCGTCGACGCCATGGGCTGCCAGACCGAGATAGCTGAGCAAATCATCGGCCAAGGGGCTGACTACCTGCTGACCGTGAAGGGCAACCAGGCCAACCTACTCGACGACATCAGCCTGTTCTTCCGGCTGGCCCAGCAGAATGACTTTCAGAAGGTAGACCACACCTACCACCGCACCACCAACAAAGGCCATGGCCGGGTGGAGATTCGCCAGTGCCGGGCTATCTCCGGGGAAGAAAGCCTGCAATTCCTGCGCGAGAGCGCTGCCTGGAAAGGGTTGCGTTCCATCGCCATGGTCACTGGTGAACGCCGGGTTGGCCAGAAGAGCAGCATCGAAACCCGTTACTACATCTCCAGCCTGCCCAATGATGCCCAGCGCATCCTGGAGGCGGCCCGCAGTCACTGGGCGGTCGAGAACGAGTTGCACTGGGTGTTGGATGTCTCGCTGGGTGAGGACCACAGCCGAGTGCGCCAAGGAAATGGTCAGGCTAATTTGGCCTTGCTGCGCCGGATGGCCCTCAATCTGCTCAAACAGGAGAAAACGCTCAAGCGGGGCATCAAGGCCAAGCGCCTCAAGGCCGCCCTTAGCCCAGACTACCTCCTACAGGTCCTCCGTCCTTAATATGCGATTGCCCTGGGAACTAAGCGGAGTTTATGGGCTGATCTCTCACGCCTCTGACTAGAGATAGGCTTGGCTTACAGGGAACGGTTCAGTGTTGAGCCGCTTCGTGGAAATTAGCAGGTGCGGCCAGCCATTGCCAATATCCGGTTACGGCCACGTGAGTAAGCTCGTACACCCCGTTGCCTTTCACCGTTAACTTGCCCACCTGGGTCGCCTGACCCAGCACCAACCAGGGCAACAGCGGCCGCCAATCAGCCGTCTGATAGGTCGCCCAGCCAACCAGCCCGCCCACCGGCTGCTCCTTCTGGGCTCGCCCCGACCAACTCCACAAATCGAGCCAGCGCACCCGGCACTCTACCAGTCGCACCCGGTCGGCGGCGGCGGTGAGGCGTTCCACTTCCTCGGCCGGCCGGCGCGGCTGGCCCGCAAACTGGCGGCCCAAGTCGTCTATCCGGTACAGCAACCGCCGGAAGAAGATGGCAAAGTCGGGCGTTTGAATCGGCCGTTTCTCCTGTTCCTCCAGCCGCGTAGGCGTCAGGAATCGCACTGTCAGGTCGCCCTCGCCGAGGCCAGCCAGAAGCGAGTCAGCCGCGGCCGCCACCTCTGGCCAGGCCATCCGCAGGTTCGGCACGCGCACCAGTTTTTCGCCTGGCGCCAAAACGATCTGCATTTGGCCGAGGAGCGGATTGATGGCGGTGATGGCCTCAACGGCAAATTTGCCCCGGCCGTGACCCACGCCCACCCGGCCAACTTCATGGAGAGCCAGCACGAAGTAGGGCAAGAATTCGATCCCATTGCCAAAGAGCGTCAGGCCGAAGGCAAAGCGTCCGCCTGGCTCCAGCACGTCCGTGAGAGGTAGAGGCGGCGCCAGGCTGTAGGCGCGGACAACGCTGCCGGGGTCTACTTCGGCCGCCAGCAGCCAGCAGGCAGGACAGGTGGCGAGGTGCTCCGGCGATGGCTTGCCAAGCCGGTAGGTTTCTGGGCAGGTGGCCCGGCGCATGACCGCAGCCAGCGCGTTGCGTAGATTATTGCCGGCCAGCCAGCGGCCGAGGTCGAGCGGGGTGGTGGCGACGGCCTCGAAGCGCAGGTGGGTGAGGGTGAGTTCTGAGTTCACTCGCCAAGCTTGTAGAAACTAAACGTGCTGCTAGAGCGTACCAACAC
>JBOGUG010000350.1:0-14632 GCA_050696115.1 Promineifilaceae bacterium (SeqCode)
GCTGAGTTGGCGACTGAGGCGCGCGCGGCCGGGCTGGCCCTGGTGCGCTTCGTCGCCCCGACGACCAGCCCGGAGCGGCTGGCGCTGATCCTGGGCGCAGCCACTGGCTTTGTGTACGTCGTCAGCCTGACCGGGGTAACCGGCGCCAGGGAGCGCCTGGAGGAAAACCTGGAGGCATTGGTGACCCAGGTGCGGGCCAAGAGCGCCTTACCGGTCGCGGTCGGCTTTGGCGTCAGTACGCCGGCCCAGGCGGCGGCCGTCGGTCGCTTTGCCGATGGAGTCATTGTTGGCAGCGCCCTCATAGACGCCTACACGTCGGCCGGAAACGACCCACGGGCGGCGGCCAACTTTGCACAAGCGATGCGCGTGGCGTTGGCAGTTGGCCGTCAGCCAAGCTCCATTCGCGGATTGGCGACGTAGTAACGCGCTCCGGCGGGAGCTTTTGCCCGGCCTTCGAAGTAGATTACGCCCTCCTGACCGGCGAGCGCCGACAAGTCGAGGTCGTACTCTCGCCAGCTTTGAGCTTCCGCGGCCGATAGCGTCAGGTCCGTCAGGTCATGCTGCCGGCCGGCTCTGTCAAGCAGGTAGACACGCCAATCGGCTGGCCCGCCACCCATAAGGCCGAAGGCTAGGCTCGCCTGGTCAGGCAATACGGCGCGGAAGCCAAGCGTTGTGGCGCCTGCGGAAACCAGGTCAATGCGGACGGCCATGCGCCGGTCTTCGCCTTCGCCGGCCAAAATGCCTGATTCGTAGGCCTCTGGCGCCAGCGGCCGGCGTTGGCCTTCTTGCAGGCGAAATGCTTCGGCCGGCGGCCGGCGCCACAGCAAGATTGTCTCGGTCGCTTCCTGTAACGCCGGCATGATATTGGCCAGCCGGCCGTCTTCCTCGTCGAACAGGTAGAAATTCGGCGTCAGCCGGTCGTAAGCCAGCAGGTCTTGCAAGTCGCCGCCCTGGATTGCCGGCTGCGTGTACCAGACGGCCGCGGCCGGGGCAAAATAGTCGGCCGAGAGTAGGAAGCGGACCGCGAACAGGCGCGGTGTGGGGCCGGCGCTGGGCAGAAACGCCTTTAGCTGCGCCTCGCGCGCCTCAACCTGGCGGGCGAGCGTAGCCAGCCCCTGGGCCTGCTGATCCACCCGCCCGGCGTGAACCATAAGGAAAAGCAGCAGGCCAATGACGACTGCCAGGCGGCGCGTGTTATGCGCGGCCGGCCTTTTGCCGGGCTCAGGCGCCTGCCAGCGCTCGAAGGCCGCGCCCAATACCAGCGCCAGGCCGGCCCAGGCAAAGTACAGGTGGCGGCTGTCTAGCAGCGCCGGCTCCTGCGCCCACAGGACGGCGTAGAAAAAGCCTATATATAGAGCCGCCCACAGCAGGCCAAGCCGCGCTGCCAGGCCACCCTTGCGGTGCAACCAGAAGGCGGCCAAAGCGGCCGCCAGCACCAGCGTCCAGCTCATGAGCGGGCTGCTGCGAAGGCCGGCGACCAACTGAGTTTCCGCGTCGCCGGCCGCCAGAGCGCTCCAGCGCAGCGCCAGCGTCGCCAGGTAAGCGCCAACCTCACCACGCAGCAGGCTGTCTGCCACGGCCGCCGGCAGCGAAGCGCCCACGCTGAGATGGGCGTTCGGCCGCTCCAACTGGAGATAGATATAGGCGGCCCCGGCCGCCACCAGCAAGGTGAAAAAGGCCAGGAGGGGCGCAGTTGGCCGCCTCCGGCCGGTTAGCCACCAGGAGGCCGCCAGGATCAGAGGGAGCACGATGGCAGATTCGTGCGCCAACAGGGCCAGCGCGCTCAAAACCGCCGTTGCCAGCAACAAAGTCGGGCGGCGGCCGCCTCGCACATAGGCCAGCCAGCTCACCAAGGCAGCCAGGCTGAAAACCAGACTCATGATATTGCCAATGCTGCTGATCCAGCCCACGATCAACTGGTGCTGGGCGTTAACGGCAAACAGGGCGGCGGCCACGAACGCGCCCAGCCGGCCGAGGCCCAGCTGCCGTCCCAGGGCAAAGACCAGGCTCACCGCCAGAAAGTGCCAGCCGAGCTGCAGGCCGTAGTAACCGGCCGGTTCCAGCCCGAACAGAAGCCGGTTGCCCAGAAACCACAGATTCTGGAGCGGCCTGAAATACCAATTTGTCCAATAGGGGCTGAAGACGCGAAAGGCCTCGGCCGGCGCCCCCACAAACGCGCGGATGCGCCACTGCTGGACGAAATCGTCGCCCACAAATGCGTCCAGGTAGGGGGGCAGGTAGAGCAGGCCGGTCACGATGAGCAGGAAGGCCGTTGTTTGCCGGATGCGGGCCTTGCCGCCGGCCGGCCGGGCCTGGCTTTGGGTACGGCCGGGCATGGGTGAATGTTAGCAGCTTGTGTGATAGGATCGCAAAGGATGAACGGCCGCAGCCAGGGAGAGCCTGCGGGCCCGCTAGCAATGCCCAATCAACTTGCTCAAGAGACCAGCCCCTATCTGCTCCAGCACGCCGACAACCCGGTTGAGTGGCTTCCCTGGGGACCAGAGGCCCTGGCGCGGGCCCGAAAAGAGAACAAGCCCATCTTGCTCAGCATCGGCTACGCGGCCTGCCACTGGTGCCACGTCATGGCCCACGAGTCGTTCGAGGACCCGGTTACGGCTGCCTTTATGAATGAGCACTTTATCAACGTCAAGGTGGATCGTGAGGAGCGGCCGGATTTGGACAGCATCTACATGAACGCCGTGGTGCAGATGACCGGCCAAGGCGGTTGGCCGCTGACGGCCATTCTAACGCCGGAGGGCGAGCCTATCTTCGGCGGCACCTACTTCCCGCCGACCGCCCGCCATGGCATGCCCGCCTTTCGTCAGGTGCTGACCAGCGTGGCCCGCGCCTGGCAGGAACAGCGCGGCGACCTGGCGGCCGGCGCGGCCGACCTGGCGGCGAGTTTGGGCCAGGCGGTGCGCCTGACGGCCGGCAACCCCGAGGCAGACGCCGGCCTGCTCAGGCGCGCCGAGGAGGTCATCCTGCGCAGCTACGACGCGACCCACGGCGGTTTCGGGCCGGCGCCCAAGTTCCCGCAGCCTATGACGCTAGAGTTCCTTTTGCGGCGCGGGCTACAGGCCGGATCAGAAGCGGCGCTGGCGGCCGCCACGCAGACCCTGACCCGAATGGCGCAAGGCGGCATGTACGACCAGCTGGGCGGCGGCTTCGCCCGTTACTCGGTAGATGAGCGCTGGCAGGTACCTCATTTCGAGAAGATGCTGTACGACAACGCCCTGTTGGCGCGGGTCTATTTGCACGCCTGGCAAATGACCGGTGAACCGCTTTTCCGCCAAGTTGTCGAAGAGACGCTGGACTGGGCGCTGCGCGAAATGCGCCAGGCAGAGGGTGGCTTCTACAGCAGCCTGGACGCCGATAGCGAAGGCGTGGAAGGCAAGTTTTACGTCTGGTCGGCAGCCGAAATCCGGGACGCCTTGGGTGACGACGCTGAAGTTTTTATGCGCTATTATGGCGTAACCGAGGCCGGTAACTGGGAAGGCACGAACATCCTGCATGTGGCTCGGCCGATCGAGGCAGTGGCTCAGGCGCTGGGCCGGGACCAGGCTGAGTTGCGGGCGAGTGTCGAGCGCGGCCGGAGCAAGCTGCTGGCGCTGCGCGGGCAGCGGGTCCGGCCGGGCACCGATGACAAAGTATTGACTGCCTGGAACGCCTTCCTGTTGGCTGCTCTGGCCGAGGCCGGCCGAGTGCTGGGGCGGGCGGATTACACCCAGGCGGCCAGCGCGAATGCTGAATTTCTGTTGCGCGCGCTGCGCCGGCCGGACGGCCGGCTGCTGCGCACCTGGAAGGCGGGCGGCCAGGGGCGGCTGAACGCCTATCTTGAGGATTACGCTGCCCTGGCGAGCGCATTGCTCACGCTGTACCAGCGCCACTTTGACCCGCGTTGGTATACATGGAGCCTGGAGCTGGTCGAGCTGATGCTGGCCCATTTTCGCGATGAAGCGAATGGCGGCTTTTTTGACACCTCCGACGACCACGAGCAATTGATCCGCCGGCCAAAAGACGTCCAGGACAACGCCACGCCCAGCGGCAATGCCCTGGCAGTCGAGGCGCTGTTGCAGCACGCGCTGCTCAGCGGCCGGGGCGAATTTTGGGACAGGGCTCAGGCGGCCATCAGTGGCCTTTACCCGGTCCTGGCTCAATACCCGACCGGCTTCGCCCAATGGCTCTGCGTCGCCGACTTTCTGGTGGCTCAACCGGTCGAGGTGGCCGTGGCCGGCCCGCTGGGGCGGGAACGCACCCAGGCGCTGCTCGATGTGGTGCTACGGCCTCACCGACCGCACTTGGTCGTGGCGGCCGGCGAGGACGGGGACGTCGTGCCTTTGCTGGCCGGCCGAAAGGAAGTTGACGGAGGGCCGGCCGCCTACGTCTGCCGGCGCTTCGCCTGCCAGGCGCCGGTTGTCCTTCCGGAAGCCTTGGCGGCCGCGTTGGACGAAGCCGCGGGCCATGCGAACTAAGCGAAAGGGCCGCCTCGCCCTGCTGGTCTTGGCGGCCGGCATGGCTACCTTTCCCTGGCTGTGGCGCAGATCTCTGGTGCACATCTACCGGCCGGCGATCCATACCTTGGCCGCGGCGCCGGCGGCCGACGTCGCCTTGGTCTACGGCGCCGCAGTCTATAGGAACGACCGGCTGAGCGGCGTTCTGCGCGACCGTATGGACACCGCCATCGCCTTGTACCACGCGGGTCGGGTGAAGCGCCTCCTGGTCAGCGGCGACAATTCGGCGGCCGGCTATGACGAGCCTGGAGCGATGCGGGCCTATGCAGTCCGGCACGGTGTGGCCCCAGACGATGTCCAGCCCGACGACGCCGGCCGGCGCACCTATGACAGTTGCTATCGCGCCCGCCACATTTTTGGGGTGGAATCTGCCCTGCTGATCAGCCAGGCGTTTCACCTGCCGCGGGCGCTTTTCACCTGCCAACGGCTGGGCATTGATTCGCAGGGCGTGGCGGCCGACGGTGGGCCCTATAGGGCGGCGCGCTGGTACGAGCTGCGCGAGACGGCCGCCTCGCTGGTGGCCCTTTGGGATGTGCTCAGCGGCCAGAAACCGGCCGTGCTGGGCGCGCCCATCCGGCAGGCTGCCGGCCGGGCGTAAGACGCTATGGACTGGGAGCGTCACTTCGACGCTTGCCTGGATTTCGCCCGACGCCTGATCCAGACGCCAAGCATGCCCGGCGAGGAGGCGGCCGTCGCTGCGCTCGTCATGAGCGAGCTGAGCAAACTTGGCTTTGACGAGGTCTGGCTGGATGCAGCTGGCAACGTCAACGGCCGGATCAAGGGCGGCGAGCCGTCGCTGGCGGCCCTTGTTTTCAACGCCCATCTGGATCACGTTGACCCCGGCCCGGCCGAGTTGTGGCCTTACCCGCCCTTCTCGGCCAAGGTCGCCGACAGACGGCTGTGGGGCCGGGGCGCCTGCGACATCAAGGGCCCCCTGGCGGTCCAGGTCTATGGCATGGCGGCCGTGTTGAACCAAGGGCACCGGCCGCGACGCGACCTGGTTTTCAGCGCCGTCGTTCAGGAGGAAACGGGTGGCCTGGGTGCCATTCGCTGGGCTGAGGCCTTGGACTACCCGGTAGAGTTAATAGTCATAGCGGAGCCTTCCTCTAACCGGCTCAGCCTCGGCCATCGCGGCATCATCCAGCTTTGGGTGACGTTTCAAGGCCGGTCAGCGCACGCCAGCGTCCCCGAAAATGCCGATAACCCCAACTATGCCCTGGCGAAGTTTCTGACGCGCCTGGCCGAGCGACAGGGCGAGCTGAGCAGCCACCCCCACCTTGGGCCCAGCAGCGTTGCGCCTACGATCCTCGAGGTCGACACGACCAGCGCCAACGTGACGCCAGCCTTTGCCCGCGTCCTGCTCGACTTTCGTTCGGCGTCGGAAAGCCCGGCGTCATTATGTCGCTTTTTGCGCGCCGCGGCCGGCGGGCATGAACCCGAAATCGCGGACGCTTGGGGAATGGGCGCGGACATCCTCTCTTCCGAAGAGCCATTGTTCGGCTACTTTACCCCACCCGAACACCCGGTTGTAGCGCGCACACGGAACTTGCTTGGCGGCGCGCTGGGCGGCCGGCCAGAGCTGATCCACTATCGCTTTGCCACCGACGGCCGGCATTTTGCGGCCAAAGGGATAAACGTGGTTGGCTTCTCGCCTGGCGAGGAGGCCCTGGCCCACACGGTTCAGGAAAGCATTTCGCTGGCAATGATGCGCGATGCGCTGCGGGCAACCTACACGCTTGCGCGTGGATACTGAGGCCGCCTTAATTTAGGTTGGGCGGTTGACAGCCTCGACGGAGACTCTCAGCCGGTCACCGGCAGAGACTGGGCGGGGTAGGAGGTTGCAAGATGGCGAATGTTGACCCAGCCGACGGCGGCCGATGGGGTTCGGATCTGCACCCAGGTGGCCTCGGCGTTGCGGCCGAGCAGGGCGACGCTGTCGCCCCGGCGGGCAATGATCACAATCGGGTGGAGCACACCGGGCCCGCGGCGCACGTTCAGCGAACTGATGTCGATCACGGCCGTCGCCTGCGGGGCGGCCGCGCCCTCGACCGGCAGTGACAAGACGTCAACGGTGCTTTCGAGCATGCCGAAGTTAACCCAGCCTTCAACTCCGTCGCTCAGCCGCACTTGAACCCAACTCCCATCTGCATTTCGGCGCAGGAGCTTGACGTCCTGCCCAAAAACGACAACTGTTACTTTCGCATAGCTACGGCCCGGGCCTGAACGAACGTTCAGCGCGCCGGTAGCCACCACGGCCGTGGCCTCCTGTGCGGGCGCTTCGGCCGGCGGCGCGGCGACAGCCGGATCGGTCGCTGCCAGGCTCCAGGCCGTCTGAAGGGGCGCGGCTGTCAGGGGCCCCTCGATTACGACGGCGGCCGTGTTGACCCAGCCTTGCTGCCCACTGGCCGTCTGAACGAAGAGCCAACTGTTCCCAATATTGCGGCCGAGCACCATCAAGCGCTCACTGCCGGAAAGGCTCAGCAGCGCGGCGTGATTAACACCCGGCGCGGCGCGCAGCGCCAGCGGGAGGAACGCCGGAGTCGCTGTGGTGGCCTCCGCCGCGCCTTCTGGCGCTGCGGTGACCGGAAGGGCGGCCAACGGCAGACCGGCCTCGACGTGGCCAGCCTGAACCCAGCCTTCAATTGAGCCGGCGATGCGCATGTGGAGCCAGTTACTCTCCACATTTCGGCCGATCAGCACCAGCTTTTGGCCGCGATAGAGGATAGCTACGACCGGATGGTAATAGCCCGGCCCCGCCCGAACATTGAGGGCGGCTACGTTGACCACACCCGCGCCCTGGTCGGCCACCGGCACGCCAGCCTGGCCGCCCGGGACGGCCGCAGCCAACTGGGCGCCAGGCCAGGCAGCCATGACCAGACCCAGCAGCCAAAGCGTCAAAACTGGAACCCTACGAGCGCGCATGGCTGCCAGTCAGCTTACCATAAGAGGGTGGTCAGCGCAGCCTTTTGGCACGTATTTCCTATCCGTCACCGGCCGGCTACAGGCGGATCACTTGTTCCGCGCGCGGCCCGATGGAGACAAGGCTGATGGGGAGCCCGACCCGTTCGGCCACAAATTCCAAGCAGCGCCGGGCGTTTGGCGGCAGCTCGTCCCAGCCGCGGGCAGCGCCAATCTCCTCTTGCCAGCCTCGCAAATGGACGTAGCGAGGCCGGCACCGGCCTAGCTCCTCACTCGTCATCGGAATGTGGGCGATTTCATTGCCATCAAGCTCGTAGGCTTCGCAGACCGGGATCCGCTCCAGCCCGCTCAAAATGTCGAGCTTGGTAATAGCCAGCTCGGTCAGGCCGTTGACGCTGGCGGCGTAGCGGAGACCTACCAGATCGAGCCAGCCCACCCGCCGCGGCCGGCCGGTGGTGGTGCCGAACTCGTCCCAGGGTTGCGCGCCCGTGCCGCGTAGGTATTTGGCCGTTTCGCCCTGCGCTTCAGTAGGGAAGGGGCCGGCGCCCACCCGGCTGGTGAAGGCCTTGGCCACGCCAATGACCCGGCCGACAGTGTTTGGCCCGACGCCCAGGCCGGTCAGAGCTCCGCCGGCCGTGGTAGAGGCGCTGGTAACGAAAGGATAGGTGCCGTGATCCAGGTCGAGCAGGGTGCCCTGAGCCCCCTCGGCCAGAACCGTATGCTGAGCCTGCAAGGCCTGACGTAAGGTAATGCCAGTGTCGCTGATGTAGGGCGTCAGCCGTTCAGCGAAGGCCAGGAACTGGTCAACGATCTCAGCGCAGTCGAAAGGTTGCGCGCCCCATAGCCGGCCGAGGGTACGGTTGGCGGCGCTGATGTGCTGACCGATGGCGGCCGTGATTTCCTCCGGCCCAGCGGTCAGGAGAGCCGCCCGCACACCCAGCCGCGCGCTCTTGTCCTTGTAGGCAGGACCAATGCCGCGCAGCGTGGTACCCAGGGCCTCCCCCTGGCGCGCGCTTTCCTGGGCCTGATCGAGGGCGACGTGGGCTGGGGTGAGGAGGTGGGCCCGGCCGCTGACCTGAAGCCGGCCGGGCGAGACGTCAATGCCGCGCTGGTCTAAGGCTGCCATTTCTCTCAGAAGTACGGCCGGATTGACCACGACGCCGCTGCCGATCAGGCACAATGGCCGAGAATGCAGGATGCCCGACGGTATCAGGTGGAGCTTGAAAAGCTGGTCGCCGACCGTTACGGTGTGGCCGGCGTTGTCGCCGCCACTGAAGCGGGCGACTATCTCGGCCTCGGCGGCCAAGAGGTAGGTGATGTGGCCCTTGCCCTCATCTCCCCACTGGGCGCCGACGATGATGTTCAGTGGCAACGGCGAACTCAGCTAGGCGCGGCCCTAAATACGCCGGTCAGACCGGCCGCGAAAGGTCCGGCGGCCGGTCGTGAGGCGAGGTTAGGCGTGAACGTTAACCAGGGTACCCTGACTGGCCCAGTAAAAGAGCCATTCGGCCGCGTCGTTGGGCAAATTTACGCATCCGTGGCTCATTGGCCGGCCAAAGTTGTTGTGCCAATAGGTACCGTGTAGGGCGTAATCCTCATAGAAATACTGTACGAAGGGCACGTCCGGTAAATAGTAATCGTAGCCAAGCAGCCGGCCGTCCATGGTCTGGGCTTCAAAGCGCAGCCAGATGCGAAACTGGCCCGTCAACGTTGGGTGGTCTGGCAGGCCGGTGGACACCAGACTTTCGTAGACGGCCGTGTAGCCCTCGTAAGCCACCAGTCGCTGCTCGCTGAGGTCTACGTCAATCCAGCGCTCGCCAGGCGCCAGGCCGATCGGCCGGGGCGCTGAGTCGCCATCACTGACAAAGGTGGGCACGGGGGTGGCGCTGGGCGTGACCGTCGGGCTGGGTGTTGATGTGGCCGTCCAGCGCGGCCGGGCGGAGGCGGCCACGACGTCTTTGGGCGCAAACAACAGCGCTGCGGCCGCCGGCGTGCCCTGCGCGCCCGAGTCTGGCAAGCCGCGCCGCAGAGCGGCAAGCATACTCTCCGGCCCCGCCGCCAACGGGCCTGCGCCAGCAGTTGCGGAAGGGGCAGCCAGGTCGCCGCTTGGCCCAAGCACCTCAGCCACCGCGGCCGGCTGCCCAAAAGGGTCTAGCAAGAGGACGGCCAGGCCCGCGACGACGATTACACCCAGGGCGGCCAGCCCAATAAGCAGCCGAGAGAGCGCTTTATCGCCAATCATCGCTGGGCCAGAAAGCAGTCCACGCCTTCGACCAGGCCCTGAACGACAAGTTCTTGGTTGTTAATCAAGAACTCCCGATCCAGGTTCAGGAAGCCGAGTTCGATGATCACGGCGGGCGTGCCGCTGGCAATCTCGCGAAAGGCGTGATAGTCCGACATATGGGGCGTGATGCTGTGAGGGTGGTAGGGCAGGCCGGTAACCCGGCCGTAAGCTTGCTGCAGGCAGATAGAAAGGGCGCTGGAGTCGGTAATGGCTGAACCGGAGACCTTGTAGCCTGTGGCCAGATCGTTGACGAAAGCGCATGAGTCCACATGAATTGAGACCAGGGCCGAGGCGCCGTAGCCAATGAGGCGGTCGTCGAACTCGTCGAGCGTTTCCGCCTGAACGCTGTCCGCCTGCAAGGCGGCCGCCAACTGCTGCGCCACGACCGTTGTGATCTGCACCTCAGTGAGGCCGTCTTCGCAAACGGTGCCACTGTCGTTGTTGCGGTGGCCGGCAATAATTCCGACCTTGGTGGGCGGCGGGCTCTGCGCAAGGCGCTGGGTGACAGGCTGGTCCGGCACTGACTTGGCAATTGGCCGAGCCAGCGCATCCCGTTCCAGCGCGGCCGCTTCTTCGCTGGCCTCGGCGCCCGTGATGGAGACGGCCGAGATGGCGTCGGCGTCTGGCGCGTAATACCAGTAGACGGCCAGCATGAGGGCCAATGCCACTGCCAGGAAACCGACCAGTGGGGCGTTTTGACGCGCCACTCGGAGCAATAACGGAGGCTGGCGAGTTGGGCGGCGGGCCCGGACTGCTGGCATTATGTCTATTATTTTACCCGGCCGGCGTCGTTTGCAAAAGCCTTCGTGGGTACCGTTGTCGCCGGGGCGGGTTGCGGATAGACTGGCGGTACTGAGCGCATCGTCAGCGCCCAATTCTATTGATGAGCGGATGATAATAATCCAACGCCATTCTGACGTAAACTTTTCATAATCACTGAACACTAGCCGCAACGCCCATAGCGGAGGCGCCCTAAGGAATTAAGCGCACATCACCAATGGATGAACAACCCTCAGGCCCTCGGTTCAACATCCCGACCTGGGCCTGGATACTGACCGTCTTGCTCGCCATTCTGGCGCTTCAGTTTTGGGCCACCGGCCGTCTAAGCGGACCCGAAACAATCCCGATAACCGACGTGGCAAGCTACCTGCAAGAGGAGCGGGTGGAGGAGTTGTCCATTAGTGGCAATAAGGTCACCGTCACCCTCAAAGACGGTACCATTCTCTCGGCCGTCAAGGATGAAGGGCCGCTGGCAGAACAATTCAGCAACCTCGGCGTTTCAGAAGAGATTTTGGCGGCCACGCCTATCACTTTCAACGATCCGTCTGCCTGGAACACAGTTCTGACTATTGCCATATCACTCGGGCCTGTTCTGCTCTTGATCTGGATCTTTAGCCGCAGCTTCCGCCAGATGCAGGGTGGGGGCAACAACATTTTTAGCTTCGGCCGGAGCCGAGCGCGCAACCTGACGGGAGCAGAGAAGCCGACCGTCACATTTGATGACGTGGCTGGCGTTGACGAGGCCAAAGAAGAGGTGCGTGAGATCGTCCAGTTCCTGCGCGAGCCTGAACGCTTTATCCAGGTTGGCGCTCGCATCCCAAAGGGCGTCTTGATGGTTGGCCCGCCGGGCACGGGCAAAACGCTCTTGGCCCGAGCCATCGCTGGCGAGGCAGCCGTTCCCTTCTTCCACATCTCCGGCTCCGAGTTTGTTGAAATGTTCGTCGGCGTCGGCGCCAGCCGGGTGCGCGACCTCTTTAGTAAGGCCAAGCAGCACGCGCCCGCCATCGTCTTCGTGGACGAAATTGACGCCGTTGGGCGGCAGCGGGGCGCCGGCCTAGGCGGCGGTCATGACGAGCGTGAGCAGACGCTCAACCAGATCCTGGTCGAGATGGACGGTTTTTCCAACGAGACGAACATCATCGTAATCGCTGCCACCAACCGGCCGGACGTGCTTGATCCGGCACTGCTGCGGCCGGGCCGCTTTGATCGCAAGGTGATCGTCGATCTGCCCGACGTCCGCGGCCGGGAAGCTATCCTGAAGATCCACATGCGCGGCAAGCCTATCGCCAGCGACGTCAACATCGCCGCCCTGGCCCGGCTTTCGGCCGGTTTCGCCGGCGCCGACCTGGAAAACCTGATGAACGAGGCGGCCATTTTCGCCGCCCGCCGCGGCCGGACCGAGGTGCAGGCGATCGATTTCCAAGACGCATTCGACCGCATCGTGATGGGGCCAGAGCGCAAGAGCAAGATCCTGACTGAGGAAGAAAAGGAGCTGACTGCCTATCACGAGGCCGGCCATGCTGTCGCCAGCTTCAATCTCATCCACACTGACCCGGTCCAAAAGGTGACCATCATCCCGCGCGGCCGTGCCGGCGGTTACGTCATGTCGCTGCCTGAAGACCGGATGGCCATCACCCGCGAGCAGTTCGACGACCAGATCGCCTTTGCCTTTGGTGGCCGGGCGTCCGAAGAGATCTTCTTCGGCCGGATCACGACCGGCGCTGCAGCCGACTTGCAGCAGGCCACGCGCATCGCCCGGGCGATGGTCATGGAATACGGCATGGGCGAACAGTTGGGCCTACGCACCTTTGGTGAGACCCAGGGCAGCATCTTCCTCGGCCGCGAGCTGGGCTACGGCCGCAACTACGGCGAGGACGCCGCCAAGGCTATTGACGTCGAGGTCGAGCGCATCCTGCAGAAGAACTACGTCCGGGCCAGGCAAATTATCGAGGAGAACCGGAATAAGCTGGTCGAACTGGCTCAAACGCTGATGCAGGTGGAAACGCTTGACCGGGAAGATTTTGAGGCTTTGATGAACCGGCCAATGGATGGGGAGCCGCAAGAGGCTGACTCCGAGGCCAAAGTCGAAACGTTGGCCGTAGCGGCCGATTAGCGCCCAGCTTGCCCTTGACAGATCGTCTTGACCTCGTAGGAGCTTGAGCGCCTGCGAGGTATTTTTTTTGCCGTCTGATTGCACAACATGGACAGCCTTCAACTAGAGGTCAAGGGGCCGGCGGCTGTTGTGCGCCTGAACCGGCCGGAGCAGCACAACGCAATCAACCGCGAACTGATCGCTGGGCTCCAGCAAGCTTTTGAAGAGCTGGGCGGCCGAAGCGAAACGCGGGTCATCGTGCTCACTGGGGGCGGGCCGTCCTTCTGTGCCGGCGCCGACTTGGGTATGATGCGGGCCGCCGCCGGCAACAGCTACGAAGCCAATCTGGAAGAAAGTCAGGCCATCTTCGACCTGATGCTGGCCGTGGACCGCTGCCCGAAACCGGTCGTCGGCCGGATCAACGGCTCAGCCTTTGGCGGCGGCGTGGGGCTGGTCTGCTGCTGCGACCTGGCGCTGACCGTCGAAGAGGCCCTCTTTGCCTTCAGCGAAAGCCGACTAGGGATTGTGCCGGCCGTCATTTCGCCCTTTGTGTTGGCCAAGATCGGCGTTTCGCAGGCCAGGGCGCTCTTCTTGACAGGCGAGCGTTTCGATGCCCAACGCGCCAAGGCAATTGGCCTGGTGCACGAAGTTGTGCCGGCCGGCGGGCTGGACGCGGCCGTGGCTGCGACTGTGGACCAACTGCTCAAGGCCGCGCCGGGGGCCCAGGCGGCAGCAAAGGCCCTCATTCGCGACGTGGCCTACCGGCCGGCCGAAGAGGTGGCCCAATTGGCGGCCGAGTTGATCGCGGGGCGGCGGGCCAGCCCAGAGGGCCAGGAGGGCATGGCCGCGTTCCTGGAACGGCGCCGGCCGGACTGGCAATCTGACGCCAGGCAAATGGATGTTTAAAAAGATCCTGATCGCCAACCGAGGCGAGATCGCGTGCCGCCTGATTCGCGCCGGCCGCGAACTGGGCGCCGTGACTGTTGCGGTCTATTCCGAGGTGGATCAGGGCGCCGTCTGGGCGCGCCAGGCCGACGAAAGCTACTTGCTGCCGGGCGCCAAAGCCGAAGCCACCTACCTTAATCAGGCCCGCATCCTGGAGGTTGCTAAAGCCTGCGGGGCTGACGCGATTCATCCGGGCTATGGCTTCCTAAGCGAAAATCCGGCCTTTGCTGCCCTCTGCCAGGGGCGGGGCATTCACTTCATTGGGCCCTCGCCGGCCGCGATGCGCGCCCTTGGCGACAAGGCCGAAGCGCGCCGCATCGCCGAAAAGGCCGGCGTGCCGGTGGCGCCGGGGGTAGATGGCGCCGGCCGGAGCGATGACCAGCTTCAGCAAGCCGCGGCCGAGCTTGGCTACCCGATCATGATTAAGGCCAGCGGCGGTGGCGGGGGCAAGGGGATGCGCCTGGTGCGCGAGGCGGCCGGGCTGCCTCAGGCCCTCCAGGCAGCGCGCTTGGAAGCGCAGAGCGCCTTCGGCGACGACCACATCCTGCTGGAGAGATATTTTGAGCAGGTGCGCCACGTTGAAGTGCAGGTGTTGGGCGATGAGTATGGTGACCTGATCCATCTGTTCGAGCGCGAGTGTTCGCTCCAGCGGCGGCACCAGAAAGTCTTCGAGGAGAGCCCATCGCCGGCGGTAACGTCTGAGCTGCGTGCCAGGCTGACCGGGGCGGCGCTGGCGCTGGCTCGCGCGGCCGGCTACTCCAGTGCCGGGACGGTCGAATTTATGCTTGCCCCAGATGGGCATTTCTACTTCCTAGAAATGAACACCCGCCTGCAAGTTGAGCATCCGGTCACCGAGCTGGTTGCCGGTGTAGACCTGGCTGCCTGGCAAATACGGCTGGCGGCGGGTGAACGGTTGGACGTGACAGCCGAGCGCCTCACTCAGCGGGGCCACGCCCTCGAGGCGCGGATATACGCCGAAGACCCGGCCCATGACTTTCTGCCCTCCACGGGGGAGATCGGCCTGTACCGGCCGCCGGCCGCCCCAGGCGTCCGGGTTGACGACGGGGTTGAGAACCACAGCCAGGTAACGCCCTTCTACGA
>JBOGUG010000351.1:0-1520 GCA_050696115.1 Promineifilaceae bacterium (SeqCode)
ACGCTCGGCCGGGACGGGCCGCCGGTTGTGGCCACCTATCACGGCGGGCGGTTGGCCGCCAGCCCCTGGCTGCGCCGGCTGCAAGCGGCCGCCACGCGCCGGCTGGCGCGCGGGCTCTTCGCCCAGCGCGAATTGGCCGAGCCGCTGGTTGCCGCCGGCTTGCTGCGGCCGGGCCAGGTGGCGGAGTGTATGGAGCTGAGCAGCACCTTCCGGCCGCAGGCGCGGGCGGCCGCCCGCGAGCTGACCGGCATGCGCGGCGCGCCCGTCTTTTTGTGCGCCGGCCACCTGAAGCCGGTCAAGGACCCGCTGACAACGCTGGCCGGTTTTGACGCCATCCAGCAGGTCTGGCCGCAGGCGGAGTTGTATTGGCATTACCTGGAGGCCGAGCTGCTGGCCGAGGTCGGGGCCTACTTGGCGCGCCGGCCGGGCCTGGCCGGGCGGGTGCATCTGCGCGGCCCGGCGCCCCACGCCAGCCTGGAGACGATCTACAACAGCGCCGATTTCTACCTACAGGCCAGCCGGCGCGAAATCGGCGGCTCCGCCCTGCTAGAGGCCATGGCCTGCGGCTGCATCCCGGTGGTCAGCGACATCCCCTCGTTTCGGGCCATCACGGCCGGCGGCCGCTTCGGCCTGCTGTTCCCGGTTGGCGACTCGGCCGGGCTGGCGGCCCGGGCCCTGGACGTGGAGCTGGAGCGGCTGCCAGTTCTGGCGGCGGCGGTGCGGGCCCACTTCGAGGCCGAACTGAGCTACCCGGCCCTGGCGCGGCGGCTGAGCGCCATTTACGCCGCCGCGCGGGACGAGGCGGGCGGCTAGCGGCCGCAGCGGCCGGCCAAGCATATCAAGATAGGCCCCTCGCCGGCCCCGTACAGGCCGACGAAGGGCACCGGGTCGGGCGGCCGGGCAACCGGCCCCAGGCGCCGGCCGTCGGCCCCGGCGGCCAGCTCCAGGCCGGGCAGCCAATGGTAGGGCAGCACGGCCGGCTCGCCGGCCGGCGGCCGGCTCAGCAGCAGTTGATCGTAGCCGGCCGCGGCCGGCAGGGCGGCCGGCGGGTCGTCCACGGCGTACAGGCCGTAGGGGCCGATCTCGGCCCTGAGCGTCGCCCGGCCGGGGTGCGCCTCCAGCCAGTCACCGAACGTGAACCATTCAGAGCGACGCCAAAGCTCGTTCAGCACCAGCCAGCGAAGTGCGTAGCGCTCCTTGAGCTGCTCCCAATCGGCGGCGGTGAAGTCGGCAATCGGCCGGCGGGTTATCTCAAGCGGATTGGCGCTACTCCAGCCGAAGCTCGTCCAGACGTGATGGTGGTGCGCGCCAAAGAGTTGGGCGCCGCTGCACCAGGGCAGCAGCGCCGCCAGGCGAAAATCGTCCACCAGCACCCGCCCTTCAGCCAGCGGCAGCCGGCGAAGCTCGGCGCAGAGCGCCAGGGCGCTGCCCGATGGCCCCTGCCAGCGGTGGATCGCCTCACCGCCCAGCAGCGGCGGCCGGGCGCGCCAGGCGCCGTAGGCCAGCCAGAGCGCCAGGCC
>JBOGUG010000352.1:0-1788 GCA_050696115.1 Promineifilaceae bacterium (SeqCode)
CCTTCTTCCTGAGCCGGATTGACTCGGCCGTGGACGAACAGTTGGAGGCGAATGGCTCGGCCGAGGCGTTGGCGCTGCGCGGCCGGACGGCCATCGCCAACGCCAAGCTGGCCTACCAACATTTTCAGCGCGCCTTCAGTGGGCCGCGCTGGCAGGCGCTGGCCGAGCGCGGCGCCCGGCCGCAGCGCGTGCTTTGGGCCAGCACCAGCACCAAAGACCCGGATTACCCCGACACCATGTACGTGGACGAGCTGATCGGCCCGCACACCGTCAACACCCTGCCCCCTTCGACGCTGCACGCCTTCCTGGATCACGGCCGGGTGGCCGAGACGGTGACCGCCGGCCTGGACGAGGCCGAACGCGTCCTGGCCCAACTGCCCGAGCAGGGCGTTGACCTGGACGCCGTCTGCAATCAGGTGCTTGAGGAGGGCATCGAGAAGTTCGACAAGCCCTACCGGGCGTTAATGGGGGCCATCGGCGCTAAGGTTAGCCAGTTGCGCGCCGGGGCCGGCTTCCTGGACGCCGACCTGGGCTCTTACGAGGAAACGGCGGCCGAGGCGGCCGCCGGTCTGGAGGACAATCGCATCCTGGCCCGCATTTGGCGCCACGACCACACCGTCTGGAGCCAGGCTCCCGCCGAAATCAGCAACCGGCTGGGCTGGCTGCACCTGCCGGAAAAGATGGACGAGCGGCTCGGCCGGATCGCCGCCCTGGCCGATTCCCTGCGCAGCGACGGCATCCGGCGGGCGGTGCTGCTGGGCATGGGCGGCTCCAGCCTGGCGCCCGACGTCTTCAGCCACGTTTTCGGCCCGGTTCACGACGGCCTGCGGCTGGAGGTGCTCGACACGACCGCCCCGGCCGCCATTTTGGCCCAGGTCGAGCGGCTGGACGCCGCGCGTACCCTGTTCATCGTCTCGACCAAGTCGGGCACGACCGTCGAGACGCTGTCGGCCTTCAAATATTTCTACAACCAGGTCGCCCAGGCGCTGGGCGAAGGCGCCGCTGGTGGCCACTTCGTCGCCATCACCGACCCCGGCAGCCAGTTGGTGGAGCTGGCGGCCGAGTACGACTTCCGGGCCACGCTGCTGAACGATCCAGACCTTGGCGGCCGCTATTCGGCCCTGTCCTATTTTGGGCTGGCCCCGGCCGGGCTGATCGGCGTTGACCTGGAGCGGCTGTTAGAGCGCGCCGAGACGATGGCCCACAACAACCAGAGCTGCAATGCGCCCCAGGCTGGGGACAACGCGGGCCAGCGCTTGGGCGCCATTTTGGGCGCGCTGGCCGGGGCCGGCCGGGACAAGCTAACCCTGGTGGCCTCCGACGCGCTGGCCAATTTCGGCGACTGGGTCGAGCAGCTCATCGCCGAGAGCACCGGCAAGGCTGGCAAGGGGATTCTGCCGGTGGTGGGCGAGCCGCTGGGCGCGCCGGCCGTCTACGGCCAGGATCGCCTCTTCGTCCATCTGCGCCTGGCCGACGACGACCGCTACGACCGGCCGTTGGCCGCCCTGGCCGGGGCCGGCCACCCCTTGCTGACCCTGCACCTGAACGATCGCTACGACCTGGGCGGCCAGTTCTTTTTGTGGGAGATGGCCACGGCCGTCGCCGGCCACCTGCTGGGCATCCAGCCCTTCAACCAGCCCAACGTCGAGGCGGCCAAGGAGCGGGCGCGCGAGTTGGTGGCGGCCTACCAGAAAGAGGGCCACCTGCCGGCCGGCGAATCAGCCGAGCCGTCGGCCGGGGCGCTGGCAGCCTTCCTCAAGCAGGCCCGGCCGGGCGACTACATCGCCC
>JBOGUG010000353.1:0-2998 GCA_050696115.1 Promineifilaceae bacterium (SeqCode)
AGCAAGAAGGGGCTGTCGCCGCCGCCGCGCGTGTTCAGGAAGCCCGGTTGGGCCAGCAAGGGCAGGCCGGCCGCGATCGCGACCAGCAGCGCTGCCAGCGGCCACAAGCGGCCGGGGCGCGCTAAGCCGCCCAATCCCGCCAGCAGGCCGCCAGCCCGGCCCATGCGACGACCTAGGCGGCGCGCCGGCGTAACAGCACGACGATGAGGCCTGCCAATAAGAGCAGCGCCAGGCCGGTGGCCGCCAGGCCGAAGATGGCCAGGCGGTCGAAATCGGGCGCCTCGGCCGGCGCTTGCGGGCTGTTTGGGGTCGGGCCGGCTGGGGTTTCGGCCGGAGCGGCCTGGGCCGGCCGGCTGCCGAACTCCAGAGCGATGGTCGTGCCCGCGCTCACCTCAATGTTGGCACTGGCGGCCGTGGTCAGTTCCAGCGTACGCGGGATGACCTGGGCCACTGTGTAGGCGCCCGGCTCCAGCCCGTCAAAACAGATCGGCTCTTCGTCGCCGCTGGAAATAGCTTGCGGCCGGACCAGCTCGCTGTCCTGAATTACGGTTAACGTCACGCCGGGCATATAGGCCTCGTCCGCCTCGCGCCGGCCGTTGGCGTTACGGTCGTCGAAGGCGTTGGCGCAAATCACGCCGCCCGGCGGAGTAGGGCTGGCAGCCTCGGTTGGCTCAGGCGTGTCGGTGGCCGTGGGCCGCGGCGTGGGCGTGTCTACTGGCGTTTCCGTCGGCTCAGGCGTATCGGTGGCCGCCGGCGTAGCCGTTGCCGGCGGCGTGTCCGTCGCGGCCGGGGCCACCAGGCTCAGGCTGGCGCCGTCAAACCAGGCGTCCAGGTGGGCGCGACAATTGTTGGCTCCGCCGAAGTCGGCCAGCATGAAGACCGTGATTTGACTGCCCGTCGCCACAGTCTCGGCCGCGAATGGCTGCCAGTTGGCGGCGGCGCCGGCCATGTGGGGCGAGCCAGCCGGCCCCCAAACGATGTCGGCGTCACGCATGTCGGCGCTGCCGTTGGGGTCAATGCCCGCCTGCACGCCCATGCTCACGTTGCCATCTGAAGGGGTAGGATACTGCTCATTGGAGGCTCGGCCGGTAGCGTAAAACGAAAAGCGGTAGCGGGCGCCGGGCGTCACGTTGAGGGTCTGCATGACCACCGCCCGCCAGGTGTCGAATTGGTTGCCGATGTGCTGGGCGCTGGCGCCGTCGAAGATCAGGGCCGGGGAAGCCACCTCGGCCGACCACATAGGCCGTACACTGTAGTAAGCGCTGCAGTTTTCGGGCTTGGGGTTAGCGTTGATCTCAACGTGCTGCGGCGCCCAACCGGCCGCCACGCCGTTGTTGTAGGGCTGCTCCAGGCCTGGGTTGGCCAGGCCGGCCGCCTGAAGCGGTGGCGCCGGCTGAGCCGGACTGGCAGCCGCGGCCCGGCCGGCGGCCAGCGCCAAGCCGACGATAATCAGCCACGCTCCCCAGCGCCTGATACCCATGTCCCTTTCCCTCCTGCCCGGCCGCGCTAGCCGTGGCTGCGACGCGTGCCCAGGATAATGACTAAGACCGCCACCAGCAGGACGACGGCTACGATGACGGCGATGCGGGCGGCCGCGTTCAGCATCCGCGTGTTGCCGTCTTCTGCGCTAGCAGCCGCCGTGTCGCCCTCCGCGCCGGCCGTGGCGCCGGGCTGCGCCTGGGCGACCACCTCAGGCTCCAGATAGCTGCCAAAGGCCACTGCCAGCGCGCTGCCGCCTGCCAGCGAGATGGCGTGGTCACCCGGCGTCGTCAGCACTTCGTTGGCCAACACAGAGCGCGTCACCCGATAGTCGCCAGGGCGCAAATTCTCCAGGCAATGGGGCTCTGACACGCCGTCGCTGATGTAATTCTCGATCACCGCCTCCTGATTGTAAACGGTGAAGGCCACGTCCGGCCGCAGGGCTTCGCCGCCGTCAAAGACGCCATTTTGGTTGGGGTCATCAAAAGCCAGCAGGCAGATGCTGGCCGGGCCGGCCCCGGCCGCCTGGGCCATCGCCGTCTGCCGGGCGGCCGCGCCTGTTGCCCGTGCGTCCGGGGTCGCCGTGGCCGTCGGCTCTGGGCTGGCTGTCGGGCTGGCTGTTGCCGTCGGCTCTGGGGTGAGGGTCGGCTCTATTTGGCCCACGATGAGCAGGTCGCCGGCCCGGATGACCGCGTCGCGCTCCAAATTGTTCAGGGCCAAGAGCGTCTCCAGGTCAATGCCGGCTCGAGCCGCAATGCTCCATAGGGAGTCGCCCGGCATCACCTCAACCATGATATTGCCCTCGGCGTCGGGCGTGGCCGTCGGGCCGTCGGCCGGCGGCGGGGCCGGCGCGGTCGGCGCTTCCGCGTCCTCAGTTGGCGCGGCCGAAGTCGGCGTGGGCGGCGCGCCGATAACCGTCAGCGAGGCGTCATCCCAGTAAATGTCGGTGTGTTTGAAGCCGTAATTGGGGCTGGCCGGGTTGACGCTGGGGGCTGAATAGGTGAAGACCGTCACCTGGTTGCCCTGGGCCTGGGCCTGGACCGAGAAATAGCTGTAGACGTCGTAGACCTGACGGATGCCTGACCAGACCACGGCCGGGCCGTACGGGCTGGCGCCGCCAGTTGGATCGATGCCCACTTGCATGTTGGGCGTGCCGGAAGTGTCGGATGTCAGCACGTCGTCCGCCTCTTGCAGCCAGGCGAAGCCGTAAATTTCGAAGCGCACGAAGGCGTTGGTTGGCACACTGACGGTTTGGCGGATGCCGGCCTTGTGGGTGCGCCAGAAGGAGAAATATTGGGCCGCCCGCTGGCCGCTGCGCACCCGATTGCCGGCCACGAAGGTCTCGGCCGGCTTAAATTCGGGGTTGCCGTCGGTCGGCCGCTCCTTGACCCACCACGGCTTCCAGCCGGCCGGCATCTGGGCCGTCTGGCAGACGCCGGCCGGACAATCGGCCAGTTCCTGGGCTGTCTCGGGCACGTAGGCCGAATAGGCGCCCTCCATGCTGGGGTTGGTCAACAAG
>JBOGUG010000354.1:0-6877 GCA_050696115.1 Promineifilaceae bacterium (SeqCode)
GGCCAGCCCGCTGCCGGCCGCCAGCCAGCCGCCGCTTGACTTGCTGAACGGCCGCTGGGAGGAGCGCGCCCCGATGCTCAGCGCCCGCTCCGAGATGGTGGCCGTGGCCCTGGGCGGCTTGATCTACGTGCCGGGCGGCTTTGGCGGCCAGCAAACGCTGGAGGTCTATGACCCGGCCGGTGACGCCTGGCAGCGGCTTGCCGATATGCCGGCCGCGCGCCACCACCTGATGGCGGCCGCGCACGGCGGCCTCCTCTATGTATTTGGCGGGGCCGAGGGGGCCCTCTGGCGGCCGGCGGCCAGCGCTTGGGCCTACGACCCGGCCGGCGACGCCTGGCGCGAACTGGCCCCTATGCCGGAAGCGCGGGTGGCCGGCGCGGCCGTGGCCCTGGGCGACTATCTTTACGTCGTCGGCGGCGTTGGCGGCACGCCAGAGTTGTTGCGCTACGACCCGGCCGCCGACGGCTGGGCTCGGCTGGCGGCGCTGAGCCAGCCCAGAGAGCATACGGCCGCCGTCGTCCTGGAGGGCGAGATTTACGCCCTGGGCGGCCGCTGGGCCGGAGATGGAGAGCTGGCCTCGGTCGAGATTTACGCGCCCGCGGCCGACGCCTGGCGCCCCGGCCCGCCGTTCAACACGCCCCGTGGCGGCTTCGCTGCCGCCGTCCTGGCAGACGCCGTCCTGGTTGCCGGGGGTGAGGTCATCCTGACCGGGCAGGAGGCGCTGGCCAGTGTTGAGGTCTATTCAGCGGCCGCCGGCGGCTGGCAATTCGGCCCGCCGCTGCCGGTGGGGCTGCACGGGGTGCCCGCGGCCGCTGTCGGGGATGCCATCTACGTGCTGGGCGGCTCCGACCAGCCGGCAGCGGCCGACAACCGCGGCCGGACGCTTGTCTACCTGCCTTGAGCGGCGCAACCTCCAGGAGGCCGCTGACCGCCGGCAGGTGAATCGGCCCGCCGCCGCGGCAGGGTATAATCGGCCCATGGGAGCGAGCCGCATCTGTCTTGCCCGGCCACCTCAGAGGTCGGATTGAGCCGGTTGATGGCGCTGGCGCGCTTCAGCCGGCCGCACACGGTCGGCGCCACCCTGCTCCAAGTCAGCGGCCTGTTCCTGCTGGCGGGCGCGGCCGGGGCGCCGACCGGGGCCGGCCTGCTGCGCTGGCTGGCTGCCCTGGCGGCCGCCCTGGCGGCCAACATCTACATCGTCGGCCTGAACCAACTGGCCGACGTCGAGATTGACCGCATCAACAAGCCGCGCCTGCCGCTGGCCTCCGGCGAGTTGGCCGGCCGCCAGGCCCGGCGCATCGTGGCCGGGGCCGGCCTGCTCTCGTTGGCCGTCGCCGCCAGCCAGAGCAGCTATCTGCTGCTCACCGTGGCCCTGGCCATGCTCATCGGCACGCTCTACTCGCTGCCGCCCCTGCACCTGAAAGCCCGGCCGGCCTGGGCGGCCCTGAGCATCGCCTTCGTGCGCGGCGTGCTGGTCAACTTGGGCCTGTTCGCCCATTTTCACGGCCTTTTTCGGCCGGCGGCGCCTGTTCCCTGGCTGCCCCTGGCCGCGCTGGCGGCTTTCTTCTTTGGCTTTGGGCTGGTGATCGCGCTCTACAAGGACATCCCCGACCTGCGCGGCGACCGGGCCTTCGGCGTGCGCACCTTCACCGTCAGGTTGGGGCCAGGGGCTGTGTTCCGGGCCGGCCGCTGGCTGCTGACCGCCTTCTACGGCCTGCCTATCGCGGCCGCGCTTTTGCGCCTGCCGGCGGCCGACGGGGTCGTTTTGCTGCTGAGCCACCTGGCCATTGTCGGCCTCTTTTGGGCCCGCAGCCGGTCGGTTAACCCGGCTAACCCCCAGGCCATCACCAGCTTCTATCTTTTCTTGTGGTCGCTGTTCTACCTGGAATACGTCATGCTCGGCCTGAGCACGCTGTTCCGGCCGGCCGGGGCGGCGCTGGCCTAGTCCGCCAGGATGAAGGTGACCTTCATGGTGACGCGGTATTCATTGACCATGCCGCCTTCGACGACGACCTTCATCTCCTTCACCCAGGCGCCGCGCACGTTCGACAGCGTCTTGTTGGCGCGCTCGATGCCGACCTTGATGGCGTCCTCAAAGCTCTCGTTCGACGAAGCAGTGATCTCGGTTACGCGGGCAACGGTATCCATGGTGAGCCTCCGTGTGGGATGGGAACGGTAGAGGCCGGATTATAACGCCGGCCGGCCCAAGCGGGGAATCGGGCGCGCCGGAGCGGCCCGGCCGGGCTTAAACGCGCTCGATGCGCTTCTGGCCGAACAGGCCTTCCGGCCGCAGCACCAGCACCAACAACAGCAAGACATAGGGCGCGATCTCGGCCGAGTTGCGCACCTCAATTGCCTTGGAGGCCTGCACCAGCGCCTCCACCAGGCCCACCGCCAGCCCGCCCACGAGCGCGCCGGGAAAGGAGTCCAGGCCGCCCAACAGGATAGCCGGAAAGGCGATCAGCACGACGGTCGCCAGGTTGAGGCTGACGCCGGTCAGGGTGGCCAGCAGCACCCCGCCCAGGGTGGCGATAAGGCCGGCGATGGCCCAGGACAGGCCAAAGACGCGCGGCACGCGAATGCCCATGCTGCGGGCCAGCTCGTGGTCTTCGGCCGTGGCCCGCATGGCCAACCCGGCCCGGGTGTAGCGGAAGAACAGCATGAACAGCAGCGCGGCCGCCATCGCCACCACGAAGGCTGCCACCAGCGTCTTCTTGAGGATGATCGTGTCGTTGAAGGCGCCGCTGAAGGGGATTATGAAGACGTCGCTGGGTGAGAAGGGGGCCGGGAAGTTGTTCTTCGGCTCGATGCCGAAGGCGATGGCGGCCATGCCTTCCAGCAATTGGGCCAGGCCGAGGGTCATCAGGATGATGGACAGCAGCGGCTGGCCGGTCATCGGCCGCAGCGCCAGCCGCTCAATCAGCAAGCCCAGCAACGCCATACCCACCAGCGCCAGGCCGACGGCCGGCAGCAGAGGCAGGTTAAAGAGTTGGTCGCCAGCCTCGGCCGCGCCGGCAAACCACCAGGTCAAATAGGCGCCGAGCATGACCAGGTGGCCCTGGGCGAAGTTAAAGACCTCTGAGGACTTGAAGATCAGGACGATGCCCAGGGCGATCAGGGCGATGATGCCGCCGTTGAGCAGCCCGGTGACCAACTGTTGGGGGACCAGGGGCCAGTTCAAGGCAGCGCTCCAGGCAGAAAGGCCGCCATCAGACCGTCAAAACGTGCAGGTCGGTCTCTAGCAAGCCTTCCCGGCCGTCGCGGTAACGTACCGGGGCGCGCACGCGCACGCGCTCGCGGCCGTCGTACATGGCCTCAATGATGTCGGCGTAGCGCTCGCCAAGGAAGCCACGCCGCAGCTTACGCGTGCGGGTCATCTCGGCCTCGTCGGCGTCAAACTCCTTGTGCAGCAGCACGAAGCGGCTGACCCGTCCGGCCGGCGGCAGGCTCTGGTTGACCTCCTCGACGGCCGCCAGGATGAGCGCATACACCTCCGGCTTCTGGGACAGATCCATGAAAGTGGTGTAGCCCAGGCCACGCTTCTCGGCCCAATGACCCACGTTCTCAAAGTCAATGATGATCAGGGCGGTTACCGCGTCGTGGCCGGGGCCGCCGACGGCCATCACGTCATGGATGAAGGGGTTGAACTTGAGGCGGCCCTCGATAAATTGGGGGGAAAAGCTCTCGCCGTTGGCCAGGTGGATCATGTCCTTGAGCCGATCCAGGAAAATGACGTGCCCTTCGGCGTCAATGTAGCCCGCGTCGCCGGTGCGGAACCAAGCCTGGCCATCTTCGTCGCGCCACAGGGCGCCTTCGGTGGCGGCGTCGTTCTTGTAATAGCCCTGGAACAGGCAGGGGCCGCTCATCAGCAGCTCGCCCGACTCGGCCACCTGCATCTCAATGCCCGGCGCCGGCTGGCCCACGCTGGCGAATTTGATGTCGCCGTCGCGGTGGATGGTGCCGCCGCCGGCCATCTCGGTGGAGCCGTAGATCTGCTTGAGGTTGATGCCCAGCGAGTGAAAGAAGCGGATGGCATCCGGGCTGAGGGCCGAACCGGCCGTGTAGGCGGCCCGCACCCGCGCCATGCCCAGTTGGTCGCGCAGCGGCCGGAAGACGAGCCACTCGCCCAGCGTGTAGGCCAGCCGCAGCCCCAGGCCCGGCCGCCGGCGGCTGAAGCGGCGGTCGGCCGCGCGGTAGCCGACAGGCAGGAACCAGGCGTACAGGCGGCGGCTGAGCCAGGAGGCGTCCTGCATGCGCACCTGAACCGTGGCCACCAGATTGTCCCACAGGCGCGAGTTGTACAGCAGGTGTTCGGGCGCGATCTCGCGCACATTCTGGCGCACGGTCTCCGGCCCTTCGGGAAAATTAATGACCAGCCCGTGGTGGACGTGGGCGGTGAAGCCCAGGACAATTTCGCCGATCCAGCCCAGGGGCAAGATGCTGATGTGGTTGTCGCTGGCGTAGCGTGGGTCCACCTCGCCATATTGGCGGCTGGCGCTGATCAGGTTGGCGTGGCTGAGCATGGCGCCTTTGGGCAGGCCGGTGGTGCCCGAGGTGTAGCAGATGGCGGCCAGGTCATCAGCCCGGCCGACGGCCGCCTCGACCTCGAAGCGGCCCGGCTCGCTCGCGTGTAATTCCCAGCCGAGCGCCTGGACGGCCGCAAACGACAGCAGCCAATCGCCGGCGTAATGCCACAGCCCCTTGTCGTCCCAGTAAATGACCTTCTTGACGCCGGGGATCTGGTCTTTAATCTCCAGCAACTTGTCGCACTGCTCCTGGTCCTGGGCCAGGACAAAGGCGGCCTCGCTGTGGTTAACGATGTAGGCGATTTCGCCGGGTGTGGCGTCGGTGAAGAGGCCCACCTGGGCACCGCCGGCCGCCTCCAGGCCAAAAAAGGCCCAGAGATACTCGCGGTCGTTGTCGCCGATGCCGCAGACCCGCTCGCCGCGTGCCAGGCCCAGGCTGATCAGGCCCAGGCAGAAGTCGCGCACCTGCTCGTAGGACTCCTGCCAACTGAATTCGCGCCACAGCCCGAACTCCTTCTGGCGCACGGCAACGCGCTGGCGGCCATAACGCCCGACCTTGTCGAGAAAGAGCTGGGGCAGGGTTTCGGCTTCGGCCATCAGGCCATCAGGTTAACCCAAAGGCCTCGAGATGCAAGAGGGGTGGGCGACCGGGGCTGGGGGATATGGGGCTTTCTGCCCGGCCAAAGTCCGCCGAGGTTTCCCAAAACGGCTGAGGCCGGCGCGGGTCAGGCCTGGCCCAGATAGGCCCGGATAACCTCCGGGCTGTGCTTGATGTCGGCCGGCAGGCCGTCGGCGATCACCTCGCCGAAGTCGAGCACCACCACCCGCTCGCAGATGTCCATCACCAGGCCCATATCGTGCTCAATCAGGACGATGGTGGCGCCCTGGCGCTCGTGGACGTCCAGGATGAAGCGGGCCATGTCCTCCTTCTCCTCGACGTTCATGCCGGCCATCGGCTCATCCAGCAGCAGCACCTTCGGCTCCAGGGCCAGCGCCCGGCCGAGCTCCACCCGCTTGCGCAGGCCGTAAGGCAGCGCGCCGACGATGGCCTTGCGGATGTGGGTGATCTCCAGGAAATCTATGATCTCCTCCACCGCCCGCCGGTGCTCGACCTCTTCGCGCTGGGCCGGGCCCCAGTAAGCCAGGCTGGCGAGCATGCCCTGCTGCATGTGAATGTGGCGGGCGGCCATCAGGTTGTCCAGCGTGCTCAGCCCCGTGTACAGGGCGATGTTTTGGAAGGTACGGGCGATGCCCAGGCCGGCGATCTGGTGGGTGGGCGTGCGGGTCAGGTCCCGGCCGGCATAGCTGATCCGGCCGGCATCCGGCCGGTAGAAGCCGCTGATGCAGTTGAGCATGGAGGTCTTGCCGGCGCCGTTGGGGCCGATGATGGCCCGGATCTCCCCCTGGCGCACGCCGAAGCTAACACGGCTCAGCACGGCCGTGCCGCCAAAGCTCAGCGACACGTTCTCGATCTGGAGCAAGGCCGCGCCGGGGCTCACGCCGCGTCAGCCTTGTCCGGCCGGGCGGCCTGCAAATGGGCGATGCGGTTGTTGTAATGCAGGCGCCAGGTCTCGCGTCGCGGGTGGGCTATATACTCGAAGTGGGTGATGCCGGTGTTGTGATTCCAGACCTCGCAGCGGCGCCAGGGGCCGATGTTAAAAATGTGGTCGAAGGCGGCGTCAATCACGCCGCCGTGGCAGATGGTCAGAATGACCTGATCACGATGGCTCTCGACCAATTCCTCGATGAACAGGCCCACGCGGGTGCGGAAGTGGATATAGGATTCAACGCCTTCGGCCCCCGGCATGCTGGGCGAGAAGGGCCGCTCGCTGGCCCAGTAATCGCCATATTCGGCTGGCAGCTCGTCATTGGGCCAGGCAGTGTGATCCCAGCGGTTGTTGCCGATCTCGCGCAGGCGGTCATCTGGATAAACCTTCAGCCCATAGGCGCGGGCCAACGGCGCGACGGTCTCCAAGGCCCGGCGCATGGTGCTGGCGTAAATGGCGTCCACCCGGCCCAGGTGGCCGGGCAGCCAGGCCGCCAGAGCCAACGCCTGCTGCTGGCCCAATTCGGTCAACCCTTCGTCGGTGTTGCCGCTGCTCCACTCGGCCAGATTGATGTGGCTCTGGCCGTGGCGAATCAGATACAAATGCATCGTCCTTCCCTTTGCTACCTCAGCCGGCCGTCAGCCGCCACCCAATTCGGCCAGCCGGCGCAACTCTTCGCGCAGGGCAGCCAGCTCCCGGCCGTAGGCCGCCCAATCGCCGCGTTGCTGGGCTGCCTCGGCCGCCGCCAGGTGGGCGTTGGCCGACTCAATCAGCCCGGCGAGCGAATCGGGCGCGCCGCCGGCC
>JBOGUG010000355.1:0-10454 GCA_050696115.1 Promineifilaceae bacterium (SeqCode)
CATCAGCGGCGCGTCGCGGGGCATCGGCCGGGCCATCGCTGAGGGATTCCTGGCGGCCGGCGCGGCCGTTGTGATTAGCAGCCGTAAGCCTGAAAACATTGAGCCGGCGGCGGCCGAGCTAGACGCGCTCTACTCCGGCCGGGTTCACGCTGTGGTCGCCCATGCCGGCCGGCCGGAGGACGCCCGCCGGCTGGTCGCTGAAGCCGTAGGCCGCTTCGACCGGCTCGACATCGCCGTCAACAACGCCAGCACCAACCCCCACTTTGGCCCGCTGTTGGACGCCGAAGAGTCGCAATGGGACAAGATCTTAGAGGTCAACCTGAAGGGCTATTTCTGGCTGTGCCAGGCGGCCGCCCGGCGCTTCATCGCGCAGGTCAGCGGCGGTAAGATCATCAATGTGGCCTCAGTGGCCGGCCTTGTCCCCGACCCGTTGACGGGCATCTACAGTGTTAGCAAGGCGGGCGTGATCATGCTCACCAGGCTGCTGGCGGTCGAGCTGGGGCCAAACGACATCCAGGTCAACGCCATCGCGCCCGGCTTCATAAAAACGCGCTTCAGCCGAGCGCTGTGGGCCAACCCGGAAATCAGCCAGGCCATTCTAGAGCGCACACCGGCCGGGCGCATCGCCGAGCCTGAGGAGGTGGTGGGCGCGGCGCTGTATTTGGCAAGCTCAGCCTCCGATTTCACGACGGGCCTGGTGCTCACGGTTGATGGCGGCTATACGCTGACTTAAACGCCAGGTGGCGGCCTCAGCCTTGGAGACAGTTATGAAATTTCGTATAGAGAAGGTTGGCATCGTGGGCGCCGGCACGATGGGGGCGGGGATTGCCGCTCATTTGGCCAACATCGGCATCCCGAGCTTGCTGCTGGACATCGTCACGCCGAACCTTGCCCCGACTGAGCAAGCAGACCCGGCCGCCCGCAACCGATTGGTTAACGACCTGTTCGAGCGGATGGCGCGGGCAAAGCCGGCCGCTCTCGGCCGGGCCGACCGCGCCAAACTAATCGCGCTGGGAAACATCGAAGATGACTTTGAGCGCCTGGCCGAGTGCGACTGGATCATTGAGGTCATCCTGGAGCAACTGGCGCCTAAGCAAGAGCTAATGGCCCGGTTGGAGGAAGTCCGCCGGCCGAATGCTATCGTTTCCAGCAATACCTCGGGCATTCCGATCCACCAGATCGCCGCCGGCCGCTCGGCCGCGTTCCAATCCCACTTTCTGGGTACCCACTTCTTCAATCCGCCTCGCTATTTGAAGCTGCTCGAGATCATCCCCACGGCCGACTCGGCGCTCGAAGTGCTTGAATTCATGCAGGCCTTTGGCCGCGACGTGCTCGGCAAGGGCGTGGTGCTGTGTAAGGACACCCCAAATTTCATCGGTAATCGCTTCTTTGCCATTGCCGCTTCATACGAGCTGGAGAAAGCTTTGCAGCAGGGTTTCAGCATAGCCGAGATTGACGCTATCACCGGCCCGCTGATAGGCCGGCCGAAGACCGCCACGTTTCGCCTGCTCGACCTGATCGGACTGGACGTAATGGGCTACGTCAACCGCAATCTGTACACTGCTATCCCCGATGACCCTTTTCGTGACGTGCTTGCGGCAGAGATGAGCAGCGCCTTATTCAATCACTTGCTTGCCAACAAATGGTTGGGAAACAAGTCGGGCCAGGGCTTCTACCGCCAAACGAAGGTGGAGGGCCAGCGAGAGTTCTGGGCCCTGGATCCTCAGAGCATGGAGTATGAGCCGCCTCAGAAAGTGCGTTTTGACTCCGTCGGCGCTGTGCGCCAGATGGAGCCTTTGGCCAAGCGGCTGCCGGCCTTTTTGGAGCAGCCGGCCGATCGGGCCCGCGACTATGTACGTGATATCCTCTACCATAGCCTGGCATACGCCGCCTACGTCACGCCGCAGATTGCCTATCGCATCGTTGACGTGGACAACGCAATGCGCTGGGGCTTCGCCCACGAGGCGGGGCCGTTCCAGCTCTGGGACATGTTGGGCGTGGCCGAGACGGTCGCGGCGATGGAGGCGGCCGGCCACCAAGTGGCGGGCTGGGTGAAGCAGATGCTGACGGCCGGCCATCCGTCGTTCTACCAGGACGGCTGCTACTACGACTTTGAGGCCGGCGCGTACCGGCCGCTGCCGAGCGGCCCAAAGCAGATTTCAATCGCCCAGCTGCGCGCGGCTGACCGAGAGGTTGAGCGCAACCAGAGCGCCAGCCTGCTCGACATGGGGGACGGCGTCGCCTTATTGGAGCTGCGCGCGCCCAAGGTCAACGCCGTGGACCCTGATTTCATTGCGCTGGCGGACGTGGCCCTTGAGCGCCTGGAGAGCGACTTCGACGCTCTGGTCATAGGCAACCAGGGCCAGGATTTTTGCATTGGCGCTAACATTGGCCTGCTGGCTATCGCGGCCGCGCAAGGTTTGTGGGACCAGGTCGAAGAGATGATGCTTGCTGGGCAACGGACGTTCATGCGCCTGCGGCATGCCCCAAAGCCGGTCGTCACTGCGCCCCACGGCCGCGTGCTCGGCGGCGGCGTGGAGCTGGCTATGGCCGGCTGGGCCAGCGTAGCCGATCATGAGACCTATATGGGCCTGGTGGAGGTCGGCGCGGGCATCATTCCGGCCTGGGGCGGCTGCAAGGAGCTGCTGCGCCGTCTCGTCAACCCGGTCATGCGCACGCCGAACGGCGACGTGCTGCCGGTCATCCAGTCGGTCTTTGAGCAAGTGGCGCTCGCCAAAGTAGGCGCGAGCGCTTGGGACGCCAAGGAGCTGGGCTACTTACGGCCGGAAGACGAGATTGTGATGAACAGCGACCAGCGGCTTGCCGCCGCAAAACGTAAGGCGCTGGCCCTCGTGGCGGCCGGATCGCGGCCGCCGGAGAAGGAACAGATCTATGCGGCCGGCCGCGATACCCTGGCGGCCCTTGAACTGAGTGTGCAAACCTTCGCCTGGGGCGGCTACGCGACAGACCACGACGCGAAGATCGGCCGCAAGCTGGCCAGCGTGCTATGCGGCGGCGCGCTCAGCGCCCCGGCCTGGGTGGACCCCTGGTTCATCCTCGATCTGGAGCGCGAGACGACCTTGTCGCTGGCTGGCGAGCCGCTCACTCAGGCCCGCGTCCTTCATTTGTTGCAGACGGGCAAGCCGCTGCGGAATTGAGCTCCCGGCCGCGCCAAAATGGCTGAGGCCGCGGCCGGGCCTGGAGAAGTGTCAAATGAGTCGAGAAGCAGTCATCGTCAGCGGCAGCCGGACGGCCGTGGGCAAGGCTAAGCGGGGCACGACCCGCAACTGGCGCTCGGATGAAATGGCCGCGGCCGTGATTCAGGACGCCCTGGCCAGGGCCGAAGGGCTGTCGCCGGCCGATGTGGACGATGTCATTATCGGTTGCGCCATGCCCGAAGCAGCTCAGGGGCTCAATTTCGCCCGCACGATTGCCCTGCGGGCTGGCTTGCCCGTTGAGACCCCCGGCATGACCGTGAACCGCTTTTGTTCCAGTGGACTGCAGACAATCGCCATCGCGGCCGAGCGCATCATCGCCAATGGCGCCGACTGCATCATTGCCGGGGGGGCCGAGACGATGAGTATGGTACCCATGACCGGCTACCGGATCAGCCCCAACCCGCATATGGTTGAGCACATGCCAGAGGTATACATGAGCATGGGCCTGACGGCCGAGCGCGTGGCCGAAGAGTATGAGGTCAGCCGCCAGGCCCAGGACGAATTTGCTTTGCACAGCCAACAGAGGGCAGCGGCCGCCATGGCTGGCGGCGTCTTTCGCGAGCAGATCCTGCCCTTGGAATTCGAAGAGGTGACCCCAGGCGCGAACGGCTCGGAACGCGTTACAGTCCGCCTGGAGGAAGACGAGCACGTCCGGCCGGAGACGACCCTGGAGGCGCTTGCCAAGCTCAGGCCCGTCTTTCAGCAGGCCGGCACGGTGACGGCCGGCAACTCGTCGCCGCTGAGCGACGGCGCGGCCGTAGTGATTGTCATGGAGCGCCAGAAGGCCGAGTCGCTGGGGCTGAAGCCATGGCTGCGCTTCGTCGGCTTTGCCGTCGCAGGCGTCCGGCCGGAAATCATGGGCGTGGGGCCGGTGGCGGCCGTGCCTAAGCTGCTAAAGCGTACCGGGCTGGCCTTGGAAGAGATTGAGATCGTCGAGCTAAATGAGGCATTTGCGTCACAGGCAGTGGCCGTGATGCGCGAGTTGGAGTTTGACCCAGAGCGAACCAACGTCAACGGCGGCGCTATCGCCTTGGGCCACCCGCTTGGCTGCACCGGGGCTAAACTGACTGTCCAGCTAATGCATGAGATGCGTCGCCGCAAGGCGCACTTGGGCATGGTCACTATGTGCATCGGCGGCGGCATGGGCGCGGCCGGCATTTTTGAGAGGCTGGCCTAAGCCGTTAGCACGTCGAACCCGTGCCATAACCGTTCCAACAACCATGCTGAGGTAGAGATGGCGGCCGGAAATGCGTCCGGATACGCCTCTCCCAAGGGGCGACGCTTGCGACCTCGTCGTCGCGTTGAGGCGCCGCTGGAGGGTTGCTACCTAAGCGTATCGCGGTAAATGGCAACTTGGGCCATGTGCTCTCGTTTGTGGCCGTAGAAGGCATAGGCCACGTAGTCGTCCAGGTCGTACTCGCGGCCGTACCAGGGGATTGCGCCGGCCTGGCGCCAGCGTTCGGCCGGCAACCGGCGCGCCAATTCAAGCGCCCTCTCGTAGCACCGCGTGTAGTCAGCCAGGGCTTCGGCCGGGCTTAGTTGGCTGCGGGCGGCTACCTCGTCGCTGTTGAACAATTCACCGTCGGCCTGCTGCCTATCGCGCGTGGGAGCGGGTGCTCCATTAAGCAGGTTGGCGCACACCTCAGCCAGGACCACCTCAAAGGAGGCCAGGTGAGTGATGATGTCGCGGCACGACCACCAGCCGCAGACGTTCGGGGCAAGCCACTGCTCGTTGCTCAGGCCCTCCGTATGTAGCAACACCCAACGATGGCCGTAAAACAGGACATCTAAGGCGTTCACAGCGCGGGCGTCAGGGGTGGATGTTGGGCATGCATGAACTACTCCGCCTGCCGCCGGATGATGTCCTCAACCTCCAGCGCCAGCGGCTCGGCCGGAGGCGTCGCGCCGTAATCTGTCAGATCCTCGAGGCGCAGGCGAACGCGCAATGCGGGCACGTCCGGCCGGCGCGCCAGATGAGCGACCATGGCCTCGTCGGCGCGCACGCCGAAGGTCTTCAAGAGTCGGCGAATATCGTTACGGCTTGTGTCGTCCATGGGGCCTCCTGTCAGAGTAGGATTGTAGCGCGCGTTGCCCAATAAAAAAGACCTCGCAGGTTTCGAAACCTGCGAGGTCTTTTGGGGCTTATGACGCCGGCCGGGGCTGGTCGCCGGCTCCTGTGCCGTTCGTCAACGGTGGGAAAGGCACAACGGCTTCTTCGTCGCCGCCGGATCCGCCGCCAACGCTGAAGGGCGGCGTGCTGGCATCTAGCAGGGCGACTTCAAGCACCTCATCCAGGTGGCTGACGCATACCAACTCCAGGTCAATACGGATGCGTTCCGGCAACTCCGGGATGTCCTTAGCGTTATCGGTCGGCAGCAGCACTGTCTTGATGCCCGCCCGGTGGGCGGCGATAGTCTTGGCTTTCAGTCCCCCGATCTGCAGAGCCTTGCCGCGCAAGGTAACTTCTCCGGTCATGGCCACGTCCCGGCGCACCGGCCGGCGCGTGAAGGCCGAGATGATCGCCGTCGCCAGCGCCAACCCGGCGCTCGGACCGTCCTTGGGCGTGGCGCCTGACGGGATGTGGATGTGGATATTTACCTTGTCGAACACGGCCGGGTCCAACCCCAGTCGCCGGGAGTTGGCTCGGGCATAGGTCAGGGCCGCCTGGGCCGACTCTTGCATGACTTCACCTAGTTGGCCTGTCAACAACACCTTGCCGCTACCTTCGCTCAGGCTGACTTCGATCGCCAGCACGTCGCCGCCGTAGCCGCTCACCGCCAGGCCGGTGGCGACGCCAATCTCGTCCTTTTCCTCGGCTGCGCCGAAGGTGAACTTCTCCGGACCCAGGAACTCATTCACCTCTGCCTCGGTGACCGTGAACGGACCTTCCTCGCCGCTGGCGACCTTCACCGCCAGCTTGCGCACGATGCTGCCAATGTTGCGCTCCAATTGGCGCACGCCTGCCTCATAGGTGTGGTGGCGCACGATTTTGCGCAGAGCTTCATCCTCGAAGGTCACCTCGATTTCAGCCACGCCGTGGGCGTCGAGTTGCTTGCGCACTAGGTAATTGGTGGCGATTGCCAGTTTCTCGTCCTCGATGTAGCCTGGCATGTTAATTGACTCCATGCGGTCGAAGAGCGCCGCCGGAATCGTGTTGGTCTGGTTTGACGTTGTGATGAAGATCACTTGGCTCAGGTCGAAAGGCGCCTCCAGGTAATGGTCGGTAAAGGAGTGGTTCTGCTCCGGGTCGAGAACCTCCAACAGGGCCGAGCTGGGGTCACCGCGCCAATCTGCGCCGACCTTATCAATTTCGTCTAACACAATGACCGGATTGCGCGTCTGGACGTCGCGCAGGGCGCGGATGATCCGGCCGGGTAGCGCGCCGATGTAGGTGCGCCGGTGGCCGCGGATCTCGGCCTCGTCGCGCACGCCGCCCAGGCTGATGCGCACCATCTTGCGTCCCATGGCCCTGGCCACTGACGTGGCAATGGAGGTCTTGCCTACGCCGGGAGGGCCGTTCAGGTTTAGAATGGCGCCGCGCATCTTGTTCCCGGCCAGCTTGCGCACCGCCACGAACTCGACAATGCGCTCCTTCACATCCTCCAAGCCATAATGGTCGGCGTCGAGGACTGCGCGCACGTGCTGGATGTCCAGGTTATCCTCGGTCACCTTCGACCAAGGCAGCTCAACCATCCACTCCAAGTAGGTGCGAATGACGCTGGCCTCGGCCGAATGGTTGCCGACGCGCTCAAGCCGCTTCAACTCTTCGACGGCCCGCGTCTTGACCTCTTCAGGCATGCCGGCCGCCTCTATCTTGTCGCGCAATTCGTCGGCAACGGTGCCCTCATCCTCTCCCAGCTCCTTCTGGATGGCCTTCATCTGCTCGCGCAGCATGTACTCGCGCTGCGCCTGGCTGGCGCCTTCTTGCGCTTCCTGCTGGATCTTGTTCTTGACTTCCGCGATGCGAATCTCCTGTTGCAGGTGATCGCGAAGTTTTAGCAAACGCTCGACGCCATGGGCAGAAGTCAGCAGCTCGAGCTCCAGGTCAAATGGGAGGTTGAGCAGGCCGGCCAGAAAGTCGGCCAGCGCGCCGGCGGTCTCCTTGGCGCGCAACGTCGCCATGACCTGGGGGTTAACCTCGCCCAGGGTCTCGGCGTACTGTTCAAGATAGGCGATGGCCTCGGCCATCAGCTCCGGTGCGGCCGCGTCAGTGATGTCCTCCAGCTCGATGTAACCGCCAACCAGGAACGGCTCCGTGCTGGTTAGGCCGGTGAACAAGACGCGCCGGTCGAGCTCCACAAGCATCTGGACGCCAAGGTGCGAAGTGCGCAAGACGTCGCGCACCGTTGCCAGAATAGCCACAGGCGCCAAGTCGTCGTCGCCGGGCATGTCCACTTCGCTGTTGTATTGGACCAGGATGAGGATCTGGCCGTCATTCTTCTGCTTCGCCGACTGGGCAGCCGCCAGCGAACGGCGCCGGCCGACGGATACGGTCGTCGTGATGCCGGGGAAGACAGCCCCACCCCGCAGCGGAACGACCGGTAAGTTCTTCGACTGAATCGGTTCGCTCACTTTGCTCTCCTTTAACGTTGCCAGCCGGGTAGCCAAAGCCCGCGGCTCTGGCCGCTGGCGGCAACTTTGAGTGCCCAGATTGTATTGATGTTTATCTATTAGAAAATAGGAATCGCGTTAGAAATGGGCGCTCGGCCGGCCGCTTTCACTGGTCGGCCGGCCCTGCTACAATGCGACATGCCGAGTCCAAGCTGTCCGTTCTCGTGGACCAGAGCGAAGGATTAGCGTGAGGCAGACAGCCCTCGAAGTCGTTTGCCTGGCGGCCGCGCTGGCCGTCGTGGCGGCCGCTTCGGCCGCGCCGGCCGGGGACCGGCTGGCCCAAACGGTTTCAACGTCCTTGCTGATCAGCGAGGTCTTCTACAACCCGGCCGGCGCCGACGATGGCGGCGAATGGATCGAGCTGTACAACGCGTCTGAGGCTGCCATCCAGTTGAGGGGCTTCAAGCTGGGAGACGAGGAGGAGCGCGGGGAAGGCGAGGGCATGGCATCCTTTCCGGAGGGCGCAGCTATTGATGTCGGAGGGTCAGTTGTCGTGGCTGCCAGCGGAGCGGCTTTCAGGGCGCGCTTCGGCAGGTGGCCTGACTACGAGTGGCAGCCCACCTCGGCCGAGGTACCCGACCTGTTGCCTTATGCTGAGTGGGCGACGGGCACAATTGGCCTGGCAAACGACGGCGATACGGTCCTGCTGCTTGATCCGGCCGACCAGATCGTGGATGCCGTGGCTTACGGCGAGGGCCGCTTTCCTGACGAAAGGGCATTTCGGCTCCCGGCTGTGCCTACTCCGTTGGTAGGCCACTCTATTGAGCGCCGGCCGGCGACGTGTGACACCAATTCGGCCGGGGATTGGCTGTCCCAACCGCTTCCCCGGCCTGGCCAGGTTGTGGTGGAGGGCGCGTGCCGCCCGGCCCCTCGGACGACGGCGAACGGCAAGCTGCGCATCGGCGCCGTTCAAGGACCCGGGCTTTCCTCACCTTACGTCAATCATATCGTTCAGATTGAGGGCATCTTCACCGGCCGCCTGGCCGAACTCTCGAGCAGTGGGACGGAGTATCACACACTTTTCGTCCAGGAGCTGCCGGGCCGGGAGGATGGCGACTCGGCCACATCCGATGGCCTGGCGATTTTCATGGGCACGAAGTGGCCCTCTTTTGCGCCCGGCGACCACCTTCTGATTTCGGGCCAGGTGACCGAGTTCTTCGGCCTGACGGAGCTGGCAGGCGACGAGCTGTCGCTGACAATTAGCGCCCGGAATCAGCCACTGCCATCAGCGGTTTTGCTGGCGCCCCCGGCCGGACCGGCCGACCTGGAACGGTTCGAAGGCATGCGCGTGGCCCTGCCGCCGGCCGTCATCACCGGCCCAACCCTGGCCAGTTGCAGCCTGACGCTACAGCTTGGAGCGGCCGGCGGCGCCAGGGCCTATCTTCGGACCGGTACGGAGCCAAGCCGGCTTGGCCTTGGCCTCCTAAACTACAGTGAGCGCAATTGCCAGAGCTTTCCACAGCTGAATGCCGGCGACCGCCTGGCGGGCGCCGCGGGCCCGTTGACCTACCATTTCGGCCGCTACAAAGTCGTGGCCCAGGACCCGGCCGCGCTGGCAGTGGAGCAGTCCGAGCCCAGCCGGCCGCGGGCAGCGCCCACGCCCGGCCCCGGCCAGATTAGCCTGGCAAGTTTCAACCTTTACAACTTGGGACCGCCATCGTTTTCTGGCGGACTGCCTCTAGCGGTGAAACTGGCGAAACTCTCGGCCGCGATTGCGGATTTGCTCGGTTGCCCCGACATCTTAGGGGTGCAGGAAGTGCAGAGCCGCGACAATCTTGAGCAGCTGGCGGCTCGTCTGGGGCCGGTATGCGGCTTCAGTTACACCGTCAGCCACCGAGACAGTCCCGACCCGCGAGGCTCAGACGTGGCCTTGCTGACCCATGCTGACCGGATCGCGGTACAAGAGGTCGGCCTGCGCCAGGGTTGTGGGCCGCTGGACTTTGGCGTGAATCCTTATGCCCTGTGCGGCCCAGGGGAGCACCCCATCTTTGACCGGCCGCCGCTGGAAGCGCACCTGGAAGTTGGCGGCCGCGAGCTCATCGTTTTGGTGAACCACTTCAAGTCCAAAAGGGGTGGCGAGGCGGAGACCGCCCCCCAGCGGCTGGCTCAGGCCGACTATCTAGGCCAATTGGCGGCCGAGCTAAACCAGAGCCGGCCGGAAGCGAGCCTCATTCTAATGGGCGACTTCAATGATTACGAGGCCTCAGCCGTGCGCGAAAGGCTGATAGCGAAAACTCCGCTGGTGGACGCGCTGCAGGGGGTGCCGGACCAATTGCGTTACAGTTACGTCTTTGACGGGCTGCCCCAACTCATTGATTGGATCTTGATCTCGCCCGAGCTGGCAGGGCAACTGGCCGCGGCCGGGGTGGTACACGCTAACGCCGACTTCGCCCACGCGCTTGGCGGCGACGTCAGCCAACGAAACCTGCCGCTGCGGGCCTCCGACCACGATGCGCCTTTCGCGCTCTTGAATCTGGAGGGCGTGGCGGCGCGGCCGGAAGGGGCGGCTGCTCTCGGCGCCAGCAACGGGCCAAGCCTAAGACCCTGGCAGTTGGTGGCGGCCGGCGCGCTAGGGCTGCTGCTCTTGGTTCTGTTGGCGCTGAGATTGCGCTGAGGGGCCTGGCT
>JBOGUG010000356.1:0-1588 GCA_050696115.1 Promineifilaceae bacterium (SeqCode)
GGGGCGCACGGCCGTGCGCCCCTACGAATCGGCCGGCCGAGGACCAGGGCGGGCACGGGGCCCGCCCCTACAGGCCCGGCCGGAGGCCATTCTGTGGCGCGGGCAAGATGCCCGCGGCCGGGCCGCAGGCCCGGTTTGTGAGGCGGCGCGGCCGGCAACAGTCGGTTGGAACGCGGGCTGGCGCCCGCCGACGGGCTGGAAGCCCGTCCCACAATCCCCGGCGCTTAGGCCCGGCCGAGCAGGCGGTCGTAAACCAGCAGGGTTTCGGTGGCGGTCTGGCGCCAGGAGAAGCGGGCCGCCTGGGCTAGCCCTTTGCGGCGCAAATCGGCCGCCAGTTCGTCTTGGATCAGGGTCGAGATGATGGCCCCGCCGGCCGCGCGGGCGTCGTCGGGCGCGACGGCGAAGCCGGCGTCCCCGACCACCTCTGGCAGCGCGCCGCTGGCGCTGACCACAACGGGCAGGCCGCAGCTCATGGCCTCCAGGGGCGGCAGGCCAAAGCCCTCGTGGCGGCTGAGGAAGGCGAAGCAGCCCGCGCCGCGGTAGACGGCCGGCTTGTCCTCCTCCTCGACATGGCCAAGCCAGCGCACCGCCTCGGCCAGCCCCAGCCGGCCGATGTAGGCGGCGTAATCGGGGAAGGCGCGGCCGGGCCGCTCCGGCGGCCGGCCGGCGAGCGCCAGCGGCACGTCCTCGCCCAGGCCCTGGGCGACGTAGCTGTAGGCCAGCAGCAGGGTGGTCACGTTTTTGTGCAGGGCGTAGCCGCCCAAATACAGGACGTACTCTTCGGGCAGGTCGTACTTCTGGCGCGTGGCCTGATCCAGCACCAGGTTGGCCTCCGGGGTGTAGGCCGGCCCGGCCGCCAGGTAGATGGGCGTGACCCGCTCGGCCGGGATGGCCAGATGGGCCAGGATGTCGGCCTGGCTGGCGCGCGAGTCGGTGATGACGCCGGCCGCGCCGCGGGCGGCCGCGCTCACCAGGGCCGTGTAGAGCCGGGCCAGCGGGCCGCGCCGGTATTCGCGCACCAGGAGTGTGGTCAGGTCGTGGATGGTGACCGCCAAGGGCACGGGCGAGCTGAGCGGCGGGCCCCAATAGGGTACGTGGGCCAGGTCGGCCCTCAGCTGGGCGCAGGCGCGCGGGAAGCCGCGCTGCTCGAACCAGAGTTTGCCCCAGGCCCCGGCCGGGGCGGCCACCGGCCGCAGGCGCACGCTGGGCGGGACATCGGCCGGGCCGGCCGCGCCGGCCGGTTGCGGATACACGAGGCTGATCTCCAGGTCGGAGACGTAGCGGTTGAGGTGGTAAACCAGCTGGCGGGCGTATTGGCCGCTGCCGGTGTCCGGCCGGTTCCAGAAATAGGCGTTAAGGGCGAGGTGCATGGGGCGATCGGCCGGGATTAGGGGATTGGGGGATTAGGGGACCTGGGCGGGCACGGGCGGACGGCAGGCACGGGGGCCCGCCCCTACGGATCGGCCGGCCTCATTCAAAGCGCAGGGCCTCGATGGGGTGCAGGCGGGCGGCGCGGCGGGCCGGGTAGAGGCCGAAGAAGAGGCCGACGCCGGCTGAAAAGCCCACCGCCAGCAAGACCGAGCCGGCC
>JBOGUG010000357.1:0-25023 GCA_050696115.1 Promineifilaceae bacterium (SeqCode)
GTTCTGGTCGGCCAGTTGGCGCAGATCGGCCAGGGCTTCCGACTCGCTGCGCGGGGCGGGCAGGTCGAGCCGGCCGCGGAAGCGGATGCTTTCGGGCACGGCCTGATCCATTAGCTCGGCCAGCGAGCCGGCGCCGATGGCGGCCAACAGGCGCGGCTGGTCGGCCGCTTGCGGCCCCAGGTGGCGGTTGGCGAAGTGGTCTATGGGGCGGAGGAGATCGAGATTGGCGGTGTGCGTTTGGTGGGACATGGCATTACCTCAAGGAGACCGCGGACGGCAGACCGCAGACCGGGGAATAGGACGCCGATGAACGCAGAACCACGCCGATAAACGAAAAATCTGCGTTCATCCGTTTAATCTGCGTTTATCTGCGTCCCCTATTTTCGGTCGGCGGTCTAAGCACGGGAGTCGCAATAAGCGCGGTAGGCGTCGGCGCTCATGAGCTTCTCCAGCTCGGCCAGGTCGGCCAGGCGGACGCGGATCAGCCAGCCCTGGCCGTAGGGGTCAGAGTTGATCACCTCCGGGCCGTCGAGCAGGCTCTCGTTGGCGGCCGTCACCACCCCCGACACGGGCACATAGAGGTCGGCCGCCGCTTTGACCGACTCGATCACGCCAAACGTTTGGCCGGCGTCCAACTCGGCGTCCACGTCTGGCAACTCGACGTAAACGATGTCAGAGAGCGAATCCTGGGCGTAATCGGTGATGCCGATCACGCCCTCGTCGCTTTCGACGCGCAGCCATTCGTCTTCTTTAGTGTAGTACAGGCCGTCAACAATCTGGGTCATGGTCGCCTCCGCGAACATTTGATGGCGGAAAGGTTCCCGTAGTCGCGAATTCTATTCGCGCCTGGACATACGATGGGCAGGAACGTAATTGGAAATCGCGGCTACAGAATTGCCAAAAATAGGAAAGGGCGCCGGCAAGCAAACGCAAAAGCATTTGTCTACCGGCGCCCGCTGTCGTTGACCTGAGAGTTTCTGATCTTTCAGCCCGTGCCGATATTTTTGTCACGAATTGGACGAATTGCACCCGGCTTTCGTGAAGTTCGTGACATTCGTGACCAAGAATATTCTACGTCGGCGGTCGGGACAGGGCAAGGGGTCAGGCGGAAGTCTGCTGCCAATGGCGGTGCTCGACCATCATGCAGGCGTCCATGACCACGTCCAGCCCGGCCGCGCGGACCGCGGCGGCAGCTTCGTTGTGGACGATGCCCAGTTGCATCCAGACCGCCTTGGCGCCGATGGCGATGGCCTGCTCGACCACGGCCGGCACGTATTCTGGCCGGCGGAAGATGAGCACCAGGTCCACCGCTTCTGGCACGGCCGCCAGGTCAGGGTAGGCCATCTCGCCCAGGGCCGTCTCCAGATTTGGGTTCACCGGGATGACGCGATAGCCCTGGCGCTGCAAGTAGGCAGGCACGTAGTAGCCGGCTCGGCCAGGGTTGGCGCTGAGGCCGACGACGGCAATGACTTCGGCCGAGTCCAGGATGCGCTCGATGGCGGCCGTCTGGTTGGCGATCATGCCGGCCGTTAACGGCGTCTGCCAAAGGTGTTCACGCGCTCCGGCCGGATCTTGAACATGATGCGCTGCTCTTTTTGGCGCCGTTCGGCCGGCGCGGCGTAGCCGTAATATTCCGGCACGCGCCGGTAAAGGCGGGCCAGCTCGTTAATGTGCTCCAGGGCGCCTTCCAGGGTCGTTTCCACGACTTCGCCGCGTATCTCCAGGTAGCGGTAGGGGTTGTCGGGGTCAACGGCCAAAATAGTGACGCGCGGGTCGCGCTTCATATTGCGCACCTTTTGGCGGCCCACGGCCGAGTTGATCAGCACATAGCCATTGTCGCGATTGCACCACACCGGCGTGGTTTGGGGTGTGCCGTCGCGCATGAGGGTGGTCAGGCCAACGACCACCGGCCCGTCAATCAGGTCGGCGAAGTCGGCCGGGATTTCGGTTGTCACTTTTGGTCTCCAAATCTTATTAGGGCCCAGCGGGCCCAACTCAGGTTCTATTATAGCAAGGCGGCCACGCGTTTCACCTTTCGGCCGGGCGGGAGCTATAATCCGGGCATGGAATTCGACCGCGTCAAACCTTACGGTGCCTGGGAGTCGCCCATCACGGCCGACCTGATCGTCAGCAGCACGCGCAATTTGGATTCCGTCATGTTGGACGGAGAGGACACCTACTGGCTCGAAGGCCGGCCGGCCGAAGGCGGCCGGAGCGTCATTGTGCGCCGGCGGGCCGACGGCCACTTGGAAGACGTCCTGCCCGCGCCCTACAGCGCCCGCTCGCGAGTGCACGAGTACGGCGGCGGGGCCTACACCCTGGCGGCCGGGATAGTTTATTTCGTCAACTTCGACGACCAGCGCGTCTACCGGCTGGAGCCGGGCGAAGCGCCGGAGCCGATCAGCCCGGGGGACGGTCTGCGCTACGCCGACCTGGTCTATGACCGGCCGCGCGGCCGGCTGCTGGCGGTGCGCGAGGATCACACCGCCGGCGACGAACCGACCAACACCCTGGTCGCGCTGGGGCTGGAGGGCGAGGAAGCCGGCACAGTCTTGCTGTCTGGCAACGATTTCTATTCCTCGGCCCGCCTCAGCCCCGACGGCCGGCGGCTGGCCTGGCTGACATGGAATCACCCTCACATGCCCTGGGACGCGGCCGAGCTATGGGCCGCCAGCGTCCGGCCGGATGGCAGCCTGGGGCCGGCCGAATACGTGGCTGGCGGGCCGGGCGAGTCGGCCGTCCAGCCCGAATGGTCGCCGGCCGGCGAGCTGTACTTCGCCTTCGAGCGCGGCGGCTGGTGGAAACTGTATCGCCAGCGCGACGGCCGGTTGGAGCAACTGACCGACCTGGAGGCCGAATTCAGCGCCCCGCTGTGGACATTCGGGCAGCATTATTTCGACTTCGTGGCCCCAGAGACGATCTTCTGCGCCTTTAGCCACGACGGCCTGTGGGGCCTGGGGCTCCTGGAGACCGAGACCGGCCGGCTGCAAGAGCTGGAGTTACCCTACACCTACATCCGCCACGTCAGGGCCGCGCCCGGCCGGGCCGTCTTCGTCGCCGCCTCACCTACCAGCTTCCTGTCGGTGGTCGAGTTCGACCTGGGCAGCCGCGGCCTGAGCGTGCTGCGCCGAGCCAACGATTTGCAGCTAGACGCTGACTACGTATCGGCGCCAGAGATGATTGCCTTTCCGACCGGGGACGGCCGGGCGGCATACGCCAACTTCTACCCGCCCAAGAGCGAAGAGTTCGAGGGGCCGGAGGACGAGCGGCCGCCGCTGGTGGTGATGAGCCACGGCGGGCCGACCGCCAACAGCCCGGCCATGCTCAACCTGTACATCCAATACCTCACAACGCGCGGGCTGGCCGTGGTAGACGTGAATTACGGCGGCAGCAGCGGCTACGGCCGGGAGTACCGCGAGCGTCTGCGCGGCCGGTGGGGCCTGGTGGATGTCGAGGACTGCATCAACGCCGCCCGCTACCTGGTTGAGACCGGCAGGGCCGACGGCGGCCGGCTGGCGATCCGCGGCGGCAGCGCCGGCGGCTACACGACGCTGTGCGCCCTCACCTTCCACGACGTCTTCCAGGCCGGGGCCAGCTATTTTGGCGTTAGCGACCTGGAGGGCCTGGCCCGCGACACGCACAAGTTTGAATCGCGCTATTTGGACGCGCTGGTGGCCCCGTACCCGGAGCAGGTCGAGGTCTACCGCGAGCGCTCGCCGATCCATTTCGCCGATCAGTTCTCGGCCGGCCTGATCGCCTTCCAGGGGCTAGAGGACAAAGTGGTGCCGCCGGCCCAGTCGGAGATGATGGTGGCAGCCGTGCGCAGGCTGGGCCTGCCGCTGGCTTACCTGGCCTTTGAGGGCGAGTATCACGGTTTCAGGAAGGCCGAGACGATTAAGCGGGCGCTGGAGGCCGAGCTGTACTTCTACGGCCGGCTGTTCGGCTTCGAGCCGGCCGACTACGTCGAGCCGGTGGCCATCGAGAATCTGGAGCCGCCAGGTTGACGCCGGACGTGCTCGCCGACTGCGACTTTTATCTGTGCCCAGTCTGTTTCCAGGCCAGCGCGCTGGCCGGCCGGCACCACGATCACGACATGCTACACTGCCGGGCGCTGCCGGCCGGCCATGGCCTGCTCAAGCCGCCGCTGGACGAGCAGGGTGAGTTGAAGAGCCGCGCGCCAAGTTGGTATCTGGTGGCGTTCTGGCGCCAGGCGGGCTCTCAGGGCGCCTGGCTGAGGCAGTTTGATTTAGAGAGTTAACGGACATTCCGGCCGGGCCAACGCCGGCCGCCCTAGTCCGCTTCACCCGCCTCATCGCAGCACCATCGTGGCCGAATCCGATCCTCCCCGCCTGGTCGCCCTGCGCTACCGCGACTATCGCCTGCTGTGGGCCGGGCTGCTGGTCTCCATCACCGGCTCGCAAATGCAGCTTATCGCCGTCAACTGGCACATATTTACCCTGCTCGAAGGGCAGACGCTGACGCTGGAGCTGTTCGGCCGGAGCGTTTCGCTGGGGGCCGAGGCGCTGGGTTTGGGCAGCCTGGGGTTGGTGCGCATCGTGCCGATTATCCTGTTCGCCCTGCTGGGCGGCATGTTGGCCGACACCTTCGACCGGCGCCGGCTGCTGATCCTCACCCAAGCGGCCGCGGCCCTCTTTGCCGCCAGCCTGGCGGCCTTCAGCCTGGCGGGCAGCGCCACTTTGGGACTTATCTACTTGCTCACTGCAGCCGATTCGGCCGCCAACGCGCTGAGTAACCCGTCGCGCCAGTCGCTGGTGCCCAATCTGGTCGCGACTGAGCACTTGACCAACGCCCTGAGTCTGAGCAACGTCGGCTGGCAACTGGGCACCGTCATCGGCCCGGCCATTGCCGGCCTGCTTGTCGGCCGCTTCGACGTGGGCGTCGTTTACGCCGTCAACGCGCTGTCTTTCGCGGCCGTTATCGTCGCCCTGTGGCTGATGCGCTACCGGCCGGCGGCCCGTGGACCGGCCTCCGGCCTGGGCTGGCGGGCGCTGGTCGAGGGGTTGCGCTTCACCTTCAGCACCCGGATCATCCTGGGCACGATGCTGCTGGACTTCTTCGCCACCCTGTTTTCCTCGGCGCGCACGATGCTGCCGCTGATCGCCAGCGACGTGCTGGGGCTCGGCGCGCGCGGCTATGGCCTGCTGGCGACGGCCGAGCCGGCCGGGGCGGTTCTCACCGGGGCCATCCTTTCGCTGCGGCGCGACATCCGCCATCAGGGGCGGGTTCTGCTGCTGGCTGTGGCCGTGTATGGCCTGGCGACGGCCCTATTTGGCATCTCGTCTCAGTTCGGCCTGTCGTACATGCTTTACGGCCTGGTCGGGGCAGGCGACACCGTCTCAACCGTGATCCGCAACACCCTGCGCCAGCTAAATACGCCCGACCGGCTGCGCGGCCGGATGACGGGCGTCAACATGATCTTCTTCATGGGCGGCCCGCAATTAGGCGAGCTAGAGGCTGGCCTGGTGGCCTCCGCTTTCGGGGTGCCTTTCGCCATCTTCAGTGGCGGCATCCTCACCGTGCTGATGACCCTGTGGGTAGCCTGGCGTTTCCCCCGTTTGCGCCGCTACGTCAACCCCACCAGCGTGAAAAATGCGCAAACAGTACCTTTGACTAGCTGACAAGGCCGGCCCAAATGTGCTAGAATTCGGCGAAAATAGGATGTATCTCGCGATTGATTGACCGTAATTATTTGGAGATCTGACCATGGGAGTCGCAACCGCCGTTCTCGGCGCAATCACTTTGTTGTTCGGCCGCCAGGTATACTGGTTGTTCGTCGGCGTTGCCGGCTTCATCCTGGGCGCGATTGTGCTGGCGGACTACATCAACGATCCCTTGCTTACCAGCGTGGGGGCGGTGGTGACAGCCGCCGGCGGCGCGCTGCTGGCTTTCATCATGCAGAAGCTGGCCCTGGACGCGGCCGGCTTCATCACGAGCGGCTACGCCTTGTCGGGCATCATCCAGCTGTTTGGCGTGCCGGTCGGCGAGCTGGATTGGCTCGTCTTCCTGGTGGGCGGCATCTTCGGCGCCCTGCTGATCATGACGATGCTGGACAACGCCCTGATCGTGCTGTCGGCGCTGACGGCCGCCACGCTCATCGTCCAATCGGTTGACCTGTATTCGCCGCTCGACAAGCTCCTGTTTATCGGCATCATCCTGATCGGCATCGCGGTTCAGGTTGGTCTGGTAGATCGCGAACCTGCCTACAGATAACGGCCGGCGCCCCTCTCGCCTCTGACGGCGGCCATGTCCAACGGGCATGGCCGCCTTTTCATTCTCCGGCCGGCCACGTATAATCCGGGCCGGGGCACCCATGTCTATTCCCAGTCTCAGCCAGCGGCCGGCCGTGGGCCTGCGGGCCGCTCCGGCCGGCCTGCGCGCCTGGCTTCAGACCCTGTCCGTCCTCTTCAAATGGCGGGTCGTTTCTCTGCTACTGCTGGCGGCCGTGGGCGGCGCCTTCCTAGGCGCCGGCGGCTGGCCTGGCCTGGGGCCGCTGTCGCTGCTCCTGCTCTCAGGCTGGCTGACAGCCTCCGGCGCGGCCGGGCTGAACGAATACCTGGAGCGGGAGCCGGACGGACTGATGGGGCGCACGCGCGGCCGGCCGCTGGTGACCGGCGCGCTGCGGCCGCGCTGGGTATTGTGGGCCAGCCTGGCGCTGATCTGGCTGCCGGCCCTGGCGCTGCTGCCTTTCAACCCGGCGCTGAGCTTCTTTTTGCTGCTGGGGGCGGCCATTTACGTCGGGGTCTACACCGTCTGGCTCAAGCCACGCACGCTGCTCAACATTGTCATTGGCGGCGCGGCCGGGAGCGCGGCCGTCATGAGCGGTGGGGCGGCCGTCGGCGCCTGGCGCGAGCCGGCCGTGGTGGTGCTGGCTCTGCTGGTCTTCTTGTGGACGCCGACCCACTTTTGGAGCCTGGCCATCTTGTACCGCAGCGACTACCAGCGGGCCCAGGTGCCCATGCTGCCGGTGAAGGCCAGCGCGCGCGGCTCGGCCGGCTGGGTGTTGCTCCATTCGGCCGCCGCAGTGCTGGCGGCCGGCCTGTTGGGCCTGACGCCGAGCCTGGGCTCCCTCTACCTGGCCCCGGTCGGCCTGGCCAGCGCCTACCTGCTGGCTCAAAATCTGCGCTTGCTGGCCCGGCCGACGCCCCGCCACGCCCGCGCCCTGTTCATTACGTCAAACTTCTACCTGATGGTCGTCCTGGCGGCCGCCTGCCTGGCCAGCGTCTGGTAAGCGCCGGCACAAAAAGGAAGCCGCTCTCCCTCTTCTAGAGCCACGCTTTCCCCCCAAGCGGGGGAAGGGGCTGGGTGGCTGGGGCGTTGTCACAGCCGGCCGGTCATCGGCTCGGCGTAGCCCGTCAGCTCGATGTATCCCACGGCGTGGGCCGGCCGGCCGTTCAACTGGCCGTCGAACTCCACGGCGCCCTCCCAATAGACGGTCGAGAGGTTAAGCTCCTGGTTGGCCAACAGCGGCCGGCCCTCAATTTCCAGGGCGAGCTCGGCCCCGGCCGAGAGTTGGATGCGCCAGCCGGCCGGGTAGATAGCGCCGCTTACGGGGCTGGCCCAGTCGTCCAACACTTCAACGCTCCAATTTTCCAGCGTTAAGTGGCGCGTCGCGCCGTCCGGCAAGACGAAGGTGCCGCTTGAGGCCGGCTCCAGCCGTCCGTCTTGGCTCCGGATCTGGAAGAACATAAGCGCCGAGCCATCCTCAAATTGGAGCGAGAACCAGTCCCAGCCGACTGCGCCCGGGCCGAGGGCGCTGGTGCCGTACTCGTGATCTTTCCAGGCCCGGCCGGTCACGGCATGCTGTTCGCCCCCGGCCGTCAGGCTGCCTTCGACCTGTTGCTGGACGATAGAATAGTAATAGGAGGCATTGCCGGGCTCCGGCCCTTTGGGGCTGAGGCCAGCCTGGCCATGCAGAATGGGCGGGAGCGTCTGGGTCAGGCTCAGGTCAAGGCCGACGCCTTCGACGGCCGCCTGCAGGCGCACCTGGTCGGGGACGCTGGCGGCGGCCGACCAGTGCTCCAGCCAGACGCGGTAGGGGTCGGCCTGGGCGCCGGCCAGGCCGGCGGCCGCCCGGCTGAAACGCTCGTGGGCGTAAAAGGCGTCGCCAGCGACGTCGCTGAGGGCAAAATGGGCCAAGTAGAGCTGGTTGCTGCGCCAGTCGGAACATTCCCCGGCCGGGCAGTCGGGCGCGCCGGCCGTGGGCGGGGTCAGCGCGCGGCGGAAGAAGGTGAGCTGAAAGCCGAACGGCCGCCCGGCCGCCGTGGCCAGGTTGCCGGTGTAATACCACCATTCGGTCTGGTAGGCTGGGTGCGGTCCCAGGTCGCGCGGAAAGGCCATTCCGCCCGGCTCGGTGGCGCGGGCGTAGGCGCTCGGCGCTTCGGTCGGGGCCGGCAGCGGCGTGAGGGCAGCTTGGGGGGCGGCCGGCGCCGGCCGGGCCTGCCAGATGACGGCGGCGACCAGCAAAGCCGCGAGCGCCAGCGCCGTGGGCAGTAGCTTTCGCATTCCTTATTCTTCGCGCACGGCCGTGGCAATCACGGTGCGGCCGGCGTGCAGGGCCGGGTACAGCCCGGCCAGCAGCGCCGCCAGCACTGCGATGGCCAGCGCCTGGGCGAAATGTTCCGGCCGGGCGTCCAGAGCCAGCGTCCAGCCGAACGAGCGCCGGTTGATGACGTAGACCAGGATCCAGGCCAGCAGCCAGCCGACCGGCAGCGCCAGCAAGCCGGCCATGGCCCCCATGAGGCCGGTTTCAAGCAGGACGAGACGCCACAGCTGGGCCACCGTCATGCCCACGGCGCGCAGCACGCCCAGCTCGCGCCCGCGCTCCAATTGCAGGCTCATCAGCGCGCTGAGCACGCCGATGAAAGCGACCACAATCGCCAGCAGGCGCAGCGCGGCCGTGATGGCGAAGGTACGGTCGAAGATCTCCAACGCGTTGGCGCGGACGGCCTGGATTGACTGGACGACGACGTCGCCACGTCCGGCGAAATGCGCGCGCAGCGCCCCGCTGACCACATCGGCCGACTGGCCCGGCTCCAAGAAAAGGCCAATGGTGGTTACCGGCGTCGGCCCCCACCAACGCTGGTACAGGTCGGCGTCCATGATCACGCTGCCCCGGTCGCTGGAAAAGTCGTAAAAGACGGCTATCACGGGGAACTCCTGCGGCCCGGCCGGCGTATGCAGCCTAACTGGGCCGGGCGGCAGGGCCAGCCCCTCACGAATGACCAGCGGTTCGGAGATCATGACGCCCCGGCCGGCCGCCAGGCGCGGCCAGAGCGTGTTGGGGTTGCCGTCCACCCAGGCGTAGCGCCGCCGGCCGCGCGACACGTCGCCGTCCACGGCGTTTATCTCGACCGGCCGGCCGAACTCCGGCGCCAGCACGTCGCTCAAGCGGACAGTGACGGCCGCTGCCACGCCCGGCCAGGCGGCGGCCGCCTCAACCACCTCTGGCGCAAGCCAGCCGGCAACCCGGTTGGCTGTCAGGGTGGGGGGCGATACGTAAACGTCGGCCCGCAGCGTGTTTTCCAGCCAGTTGGCCACCGTCAGGCGGAAGGAGCCGATTAAGATGGAAACTCCGACGATGACGGCCACGGCCACCATCAGGGCGGCGATGGCGACCGATGTCCGGCTGAGCGAGCGCACGATATCGCGCGGGGCCAGCCGGCCGCTGACCCCGGCCAGCCGGCGTGTTAGCGGCCCGACCAGGCGCATGAGCAGGACGGTGGCGGCCGGGGTGGCCAGGGCGCAGCCAACCAGGACGGCGAACAGCCCGGCGAAAGCGAAAACCAGGCCCAGGCCAGGCAGGGCCAGGAGCAGCGCGCCCAAGCCAACCAGGGCAGCGAAGGCCGGCAACAGCCAGAGGGCAACGCGCCGGGCGCGGCTTTCGAGCGCCGAGCGGCGCAAGTCGCTCTGGGGCGAAGCGCCCATCGCTTCCCAGGCCGGGGCCAGGGCGGCCAGCATGGCCGCGCCCAGGCCAATAAGCAGCCCGCGCAGGAGGGACACGGCCGGCAGGCTGACGTCGCGCACGTTAACCACGAAATAGAAGTCGTTGATCGTCTGGCTGACCAGGCTTACCATAAAACGGCCGAGCAGGATGCCGCCAACCAGCCCCAGCAGCGAGCCGAGCAGCCCGACGACGGCCGCTTCAGCCAGGATGAGGCGGAAGAGCTGGCCCGGCGTGGCGCCCAGCGAGCGCAAGATGCCGAAAGTCGGGCGGCGCTGGACGACGCTGAAAGTCACCGTGTTGTAGATCAGGAACATGCCCACCACCAGCGCCAGCAGACTGAGGGCGGTCAAATTGAGCTCGAAGGCGGCCGCCATCTGGCGGACGGCGTTGCTGGCGGCGGCCGCGCTCTCTACCCGAACGCCCGCCGGCAAACGGGCCTGCAGGGCGCGCAGCTCGGCCTCATCGGCCACTATCAGGTCTATGTGGCTCAGCCGACCGGCCATGGCCAGCGTCTCCTGGGCGGTGGCGATGTCGGCCAGGATGAGGCTGTCCAGAGCGCGCTGGCTGAGGTCGTCGGCCGGGGCCAGCAAGCCGACGATGCGCATCGGCCGGACGTGGCCGGCGCGATCCAGCCGGACGGCGTCGCCCAGGCCTAAGCCGAAACGCTCGGCCAGGGCGGCCGAAAGGACAATGGCGTCTGGCTGGGTCAGGAAGGCGGTCAAGAGTTCCGGGCTCGGCCCGGCCGTGCCTCGGGCGAGATAGTCGCGAAAGGGCGCTTCGGCAAAGGGGTCAACTCCCATGAGGCGCATGGGTTGGTCGCCCAGCTCCGGCGCCAGCAGGTAGCCTTCGACCACGGGCGCGGCCGGTGCGAATCCCAACTCGGTCACCAGCTGACGATAAACCGCTTCGTCCAGGCCGTGCGGGCCGCCCGTGATGCGGTGGGTCGTCTGGCCGGTGACGGCATCAGTGGACAGAGCAAAGGCGCGGCTGGCGGAGCCGTTCGCCAGGTCAATCGAGACCATCATGGCCACGCCCAAGGCGACGCCCAGCAGGAGCAGAAACGTCTGCAGCGGCCGACGGCGAACGCGGCGCCAGGCGGTGCGCCACAGGGGCCGGCTGTCCGTCCGGCCGCGGGCTATCATCGGCTGGCGAGCCGGCCGGGCTTCTGGCTAAGACGGCCGTCGTGGAGCGTGTAGACCCGGTCGGCCAGAGGGATCAGCTCCGGGTTGTGCGTCGCCATGATCATCGTCTTCCCGGAGGCCCGGGTCATGTCTAGCAGCAGGGCCAGGACGCGCCGGCCGGTCTCCTCATCCAAGTTGCCCGTCGGTTCATCGGCGAGCAGAAGCATGGGGTCGGCCGCCAGGGCGCGGGCGATGGCGACGCGCTGCTGCTCGCCACCTGAGAGGCGGTCGGGGAAGTCCTCGCCTCGGACGGCCAGGCCCACCTCGGCCAGCAGTCCCTTGGCTTTGTTGGTCACCTGGGCCCCCGAGCGGCCGGCCAGCTCCAGCGGCAAAGTCACGTTCTCCAGCACGGTCAGCGTCGGAATAAGGTTGAAAAATTGGAAGACGATGCCAATGTGGTCGCGGCGGAAGAGGGTTCGCTCGCGGTCGGAGAGGGCGGTCAAATTGCGATCGGCGACCCAGACTTGGCCGGCGCTGGGCTTTTCGATGCCGCTGATCAGGTTTAGCAGCGTGCTCTTGCCGCTGCCGCTTCGGCCGATCAGGACGGCGAAGTCGCCGCGGCCGAACTCGGCGTCCAGCGAGCGCAACACCGGCCGGCTGCCGCCAGCTTCCTCAAAGCTCTTGCTCAAGTCGCACAGGCGGACGATTGGCTCCGTGGGTGGCTGCATCATGGCTCCTGCCGGCTGAACTATAGCATGCGGCCTGGGGCCAGCCAGTTGCCCAGACCTCAGAGTACTTTTGGAGCCTGAGGTCTAAGGTGGGCGCGTTGCGCTTGAGGTGTGCGGCCGTATAATTGCCGCTGCATGTCACTATCCCAGGGTTCGTTAGGCGAGCCGGCCGGCAGCCAAGCGGGCGCGGCGCTGGACTGGGGAGCGACGCAAGGGGCGGCCGAGCGTTCCTGGCTCGAAAGGTTGGCGCTCATTTTGCTCTTCCTCTTGGCCGCCAGCCTGCCCTTCGAGACCGAGGCCGGGCTGGCGTTAGGCCCGTTACTTCTCACCAATCTCGAGGCGCTGATGCTGGCCTGTGTGTTGCTGGCCGGCCTGCTGGCCCTCAGGGGCGGCCCGGCCGGTTGGCCGCCGCCGCGCGCCTGGCTGCTCTTGTGGGGGCTGTACGCGGCCGGGCTGCTGCTGGCCGGGCTGGCCGCGCCCGAGTTCCAGGCCAACGCGCTCAAGGCCGCCGGCCGGAGTGGGCTGACCCTTCTGCTGGGGCTGAGCGTGCCCCAAATCGTCCGCCGCCGGCTCGATCTGCATTGGCTGGCCGCAGGACTGGCTGCCGGCGGCTTGGCTGCCGCCGTGATTGGGCTGGGCGAGTTGGCCGCCGGCCGGCCGCTGGCCTGGTTGGAGCCGCTGCGCACCCAGGCAACGGCGGTGGGGCCGTTCATGCGCCTGTCGGGCAGCTTTAACCACGCCAACCTGGCGGCGATGTACTTTGAGGCCACTTTGCCCCTGTTGGTGATCGGCAGTTGGCTGGCCCACCGGCGCGGGCGGCGGCCGCTCGCGCTGCTGGCGGCCGGGGCGGCCTTCATCTTTCTCCTCGCCAGCGTGCTGACTTACAGCCGCTCGAGCTTCGCCACCATCGCGCTGAGCAATGGGCTGGCGGCCGGCCTGCTGGGGTACGCGAGCGACGGCCGCCGGCGCGCCCTGGCGCGCGTCTTCCTGCTGCCGGCCGGGCTGGTGCTGCTCATCTTGGCCGTTAACGCCTGGATCAGCCCGGCCTTGCGGCTGCGCCTGGAAACCGTGGGCGATAACGAATGGTACAAGCTCCGCTTCGAGGTCCCGGCTGAGATCAGCGCCGCGGCCCAGGCCGTCGTCCAGGCCGAGGTGGAACTGGCCAACCAGGGCGAACTGACCTGGCGCAGCGACGGCGAGACGCCGATCCGGGTCGGTGGGGTATGGCTGCGACAGGACGGCAGCCAGGCCGAGTTAGGCGAAGCGCGTTGGTCCCTTCCCCGGCCGGTGGCGCCGGGCGATTCGATCGCGCTGAGTTTGCCGCTGCAGGCGCCATCCCGGCCGGGGCTATACTGGCTGGAATGGGACCTGGTCCAGGAGGGCGTTACCTGGTTCAGCGCCAAGAATGGCCTGGTGACGCGCACGCTGGTCAAGGTGGGCGAAGTTGCCGGCGAACAACCGCCGGTCGCGGCCGGGAGCAGCACAACGCTGCGGCTGGCCGCAGCGGTTGTGCCCGGACGGACCGCTCTGTGGGCTGTGGCGCTGCGCCAATTGGCGGCGCGGCCGCTGCTGGGCATTGGCCTTGACAATTTCCGCCTCACCTACGGCCGCGAACTGGGCTGGCCAAGCTGGAACGACTCAATCCACACCAACAACTGGTACCTGGAGACGTTGGTCTCCCTTGGCCTGCTGGGATCGCTGCCGTTTCTGGCGTGGCTGGGACTGCTGGCCTTTGAATTGTTTCGGACAATACGCCGTCCGGCTGTGCACGCCTGGCAAGTGGCCGTGGCGGTTGGCCTGGCCGCCTTCATGCTTCACGGCCTGCTAGACTACTTCATGCTGTTTAACGCCACGGCCGCCCTTTTCTGGCTGCTGGTCGGCGGCTGGCTGGTCGTTCGGCCGGGGGAGGCGCCGGCCGCGGCCGGCTGACGGCCGGCATTAGCTTCAACCAAAAGGCGCGCCATGCAGACCACGATGCCAGCCCGAATCGGCTTCGACGCCACACCTTTGTTGGGCCAGCGCTCCGGTGTCGGCTACTACACCGCTCGCCTGCTGGGCGCGCTGATCGCCTGCCGGCCGGATTGGGAGTTCCTGCTCTACAGCAACCGGCCCCTCGGCGAGCTCGAGCCTTCGCTGGCGAGGGCCATTCACATGACCGGCCAGATGCCCTTCAGCCGCTGGCTGTGGATGCAGCTCTATCTGCCGCGAGCGGTCTCCAGCAGCCGGCCGGACGTTTGTCATTACACCAATTACCTGGCCCCCTTTGCCCGCCGATCGCCCTATGTCCTTTCGATTCACGACGCGTCGCTGTACCTCTTCGGCCGCTACCATCCCTGGCACCGGCTCGCCACGATCCGCTTCCTGCTGCCGCTGCTGGCGCGCCGGGCCGATGCGGTGATCACTATGTCGCACAGCTCGCGCGACGACCTGGCGCGCGTGTTGCGCCTGGCGCCGGAAAAGTTCAGCGTAATCTACGAAGCGGCCGGCGAGGAGTTCGCACCCGTCGCGGATAGGCGCCTACTGGACGAAGTCCGGCGACGCTATGAGCTGCCTGGTGACTACCTGCTCTACGTGGGCACGGTCGAGCCGCGCAAGAACCTGCGTCGCGTCATCCGGGCCTATGCGGCCGTCCGCCGCGACGGCCACACGCTGCCCCTTCTGCTCGCCGGCCCCTGGGGCTGGTCCATGGACGGCTTCGCCCGCGACATCGCCGGCCTGGGCCTGGAGGGGAGTGTGCGCTTCCTGGGATATGTGCCGCCAGCCGACCTGCCCAGCCTCTATAGCCTGGCCACGCTATTTGTCTTCCCATCCCTTTACGAGGGCTTCGGCCTGCCGCCGCTGGAGGCTATGGCCTGTGGCGCGCCCGTGCTGACCAGTCGCGGCTCATCGCTGGGCGAGATCTGCGGCGATGCAGCCTGGCTGGTTGATCCGGCCGACCAGGCGGCCATCGAGGATGGCCTGCGCCAGTTGCTGGCCGACGCGGACTTGCGGGCGGAACTGGCCGCTCGCGGCCGGGCGCGGGCCGCCTGTTTTTCCTGGCGGCGGGCGGCCGAGGAGACGGCCGAGGTCTACGGCCAGGTCCTGTCAGGTGTATAGCAATTGTCTTGCGCGCCGATTTTGATTGTGCTAGTATGCCCATACCCTGCTGTGTGCGTGATGGGCTTCTCGCGTTGAGCCAACGCCACTTTCAAGGGAATTGACATACGGTGAGGGGATGTAGTAGCGCCCGCGAGGCAGCATCCTCCCGGAAAATATTCCCACCTGCCTTTGCAGGTCCCAACAAAAGATTCTCACACGGCATGGCGGGGCTGTGTTCTTCGTGAGTCCATCCCGCGCCCCTCAACCCAAAGTATTCTTGGCGTCTGCTTCCAGGCTGCTAATGCAGCGGCCGGCGCCAGGGTGCGCCCCTGGCCGGCGCGCCGGCCCATGATTCGCGAACGGCTGGCTGAGGACGTCTACCTGTTCGCCAGCCGGCGCTATGCCCACGTGACGGCCGGGGCGGTCGTCACCCGCGAGGGCGTCATCCTGATTGACACGCTCTTCTACCCGGAAGAGACGCGGGCGATCAAGGAATTCCTTGAAGGGCGGCTGAGCCAGCGCGTGCGCTACGTCATCAACACCCATTACCATGCCGACCACACCCTGGGCACTTGCCTGTTTCCCGACGCCCACGTGGTCAGCCACGCCCTGTGCCGCCAATTGATTGATTCCGCCGGCCGGCAGGGGCTGGAGGAGATGAAGGCTGAATCGCCAGAGTTCGAGCGGGTGCAGATCGTGCTGCCCAACATCGTGTTTGATCGGGGCGAGCTTGAGTTATGCCTGGGCGGCAAAAAGCTGCGCCTGTTGGCCTCTCCCGGCCACAGCCCCGACCTGATCAATGTACTCCTGGTCAACGACCGCATCCTGTTCGCTTCTGACACAGTGATGCCGGTGCCCACCATCTTTGACGGCGATTACGACGATCTGGTGCGCTCGCTCGGCCGGACGCTGGAGCTCAATCTGGACTGCGTTGTGCAGGGCCACGGCGAGGTCATCTTGCGCGGCGAGATCGCCGGGCTGATAGACAGCCACCTGAACTATCTGAGCTACATCAAAAAGGCTGTCGGTAGCGTGGTAGAGCGCGGCCGGCCGGCCGCGGCGCTGGAGAAGATCAGCATTGAGAGCTGCGGCAAATCGCGGGTACCTCTAAATGGGCTGGTGGCCGACCTGCACCAGGCCAATCTGCGCCGTTTGTATGCCCAGTTGACCAATGGCGACAGCTGACGCCTGCCCGCGGCCGGCGTCGCTGCCTCATCAATCGCAGGGCTGCGGGAGGTACCCCTTATCCCTCTATCCCGGCCGCTCCCCCGGCCGGCACAGCAAGGTCAGCTTGCCGGGCAAAATCTGATAGGTTACCTCAGCTGCGCTATCGGCGATCAGCTCGCCGTCGGCGTGCACCGGCGTTCCTGGGCTGCTGCTTAGCGCGATGCGGGCGGTGCGGCCGTGACGCACCCGGGGGTGATTTAGATGGGCGCCGCGCAGCAGGCGGGCCAGGATCGCCAGCACGCTGAGCGGCGGCACCTTGGGGGCAAACACGTAATGAAATTGGCCATCATCGTTGCGCGCCGGCGGGGCCATGGGAAACAAGCCGCCGGTGCGCGGCCCGTTGCAGACCGACAGCAGATAGGTCGGTCCTTCATAGCCGCCGCCGTCCCATTGGATGCGCATGTCCCAGGCGCGTAGTTTGAGAAGCCCTTTTACCAGCGCAACCAGGTAGCGCGCATTGCCAGACAGGCGCGTCATGCGAATGTTCTCCAGGGTGACCAATGGCTCCATGGCCACAGCGCAGTTGTTGTGAAAGAAATGGGCCACGCCGTCGGCCGTCACCCGGCCGGCGTCAACCTGGCGGGTGTGCCCAGCGGCAATAAGAGCCACGGCAGCCGCCAGATCCCGCGGCAGGCCGGAGGTGTCACTGAAATCGTTGCCCGTGCCCAGCGGCAGGATGCCGAGCGGCCGGCTGGGCCCCGGGCCGGCGGCCGTTAGCAGCCCGTTGACCACCTCATGCAGCGTGCCATCGCCGCCGGCCGCGACCACCGCGTCGTAGCCAGCGGCGGCCGCCGCCTGGGCCAGGCCGGCGCCCGCGCCCGGGGCAGCCGTTTCCAGCAATTCGACGGGCAGGCCGGCCTGGGCAAAGGCGGCCTGGACGGCGCCCGCCATGCGGCCGGCGCGCCAGCGGTTGGCGTAGGGGTTTAAGATGACGCGGATGCGCATGCCGGCCGGCTCAGCCCAGAGCGGCGCGGATGTGCGCCGGCCGGTTGGTGATTATGGCGTGCACGCCCAACGCGCTCAGCTCGCGGGCCCGGGCCGGCTCGTCCACCGTCCAGGCGTGGACGCGCAGCCCCTGCGCGGCCGACCAGGCCATCAGCCGCGCGTCTACAAGCCGCTCGGCCGGATGGTCGGCCGCGAAGGTGACGAGCTTATGGCCACTGCGGCCGCTACGGCTATGGCGCAGGAGGCCGAGGGGCACGCCGGCCGGCAGCATCGGCTTCAAGACGCGCAATAGGAGCGGGCTGAACGAGGAGATCAGGACGTGGTCCTCCAAAGATTCGGCGCGGATCACTCTGGCGAGGGCCCCTAGGCCGGCCGGCGGCCAGAGGAAGCCTTTCAGTTCCAGATTGTACAGCAGATGCTGGCCGAAGCGCGCAAACACAGCCTGGAGAGCGGGAGCCGGCCGGCCGTCGCCGGCATCAAGGCGTTTGAGCTCGGCCAATTTCCAAGCGGAGACCCGGCCGGTTGCCCCCGTCGTCTGCCGCAGTTGAGCGTCGTGCATGACCACGGGCCAGCCGTCGGCCGAAAGGCGCAGGTCGAGCTCGATGCCGTCTGCGCCCTGTTCCAGGGCGAGGCCGAAGGCGCTCAGCGTATTTTCAGGCGCGTCAGCGCTGGCGCCGCGGTGGGCGATGATGCGCGGGCGGGCCGCCGGCCGGAGCCAGAAAGAGGCCGGCGGCTTGTCGGGCATAGGGCTGGCAGGCAGCCGCCGACCGGATCAGGCCTGCAGGTCTACGAAATAGCCTTCGGCCGCGCGGTCTAGGATCTCTTTGGACAGAGTCGGCTCGACGCCCAGATAACTGCTGATGTCCACCACCTGGTCAATCAGGTCGCGGGGATGGTTGCCGCGCAGCTTGCGCTCCTTCTTGAGGTAATGCTCCTGCAGCAGGTAACGCAAAGCGTTCTCGTTGGGGTTGATATTGCGCGCGCGGCAGACGCGGTTGAAGATCTCGCGGTACTCTTCAAACGAGGGTGAGGTGACCTCGATCTTGTGCCGGATCCGGCGCAGGAAGGCCTCATCCACCAGGTCGCGCGGCGGCAAGTTGGTGCAGAAAACGAGCAGGACGGCAAATGGGACTTCGATTTTGCGGCCGGTGCGCAAGGCCAAAAAGTCGGCCCCTTTCTCCATCGGCACAATCCAGCGGTTGAGCAGGTCGCGCGGCCGGACCTGTTGCCGGCCGAAGTCGTCAATCAGGAACATGCCGCCGTTGGCCTTCATTTGGAAGGGAGCCTCGTAATATTTGCTGTTGGGGTCATACACCAGATCGAGGCCTTCCATGGTCAGCTCGCCGCCGACCATGATCACCGGCCGCCTGATGCGCAGCCAGCGGTTGTCGCGCAGGCCGGAAGGGGCCCGGCCGTTCAGATTATCGGGCGTGGCCTCGTGGTTGATTTCGTCGTAGACCTTGATGACCTGGCCGTCCACCTCGACGGCGTAGGGCACGTACATCTCGTTGCCCAACACCAATTTGCCAATCGCTTCGGCGATGGTGGTCTTGCCGTTGCCCGGCGGGCCGTACATAAACATGGAGCGGCCGGAATTCACGGCCGGGCCGATTTGGTCCACCATGCGGTCGTTCAAAACCAGGTGGCCGAGCGCCTTGCGCACCATGCTGGGGTTGACCCTGAGTTGGCGCGTGCCCTGGGCCTGGATGGCGCTTACGTACTGGTTCCAGGTGACCGGCGTCGGGCCGACGTAGGCGCTGCGGTCGAGCTGTTCGCGGGCGCGGGTGCTGCCCTTGCCGCTGATGACGTAGAGAAAGGTGCCGGCGCCCAGGCCACCGGAACCTTTGATTTCGCACATCTGCTCGCGCTTGAGGAAGTCCATGACGGACAGGACGACGCTCTGGAAAGGCAGCTTGAGCTCGTCGGCGATCTCAAAGCCGGTCATCTGGCCGCGGAAGTACATGTGCTTCAAGGCCAGGTCGGACAAAAAGCCCAGATTGAGGCCGGTTTCGCCAAGTTCCTCAATCTGCGGCGGCTGCCAGCCGTCGAGGGCCTCATAGGTTAAAGGGGCAAATTCAGCGGTAAACATCCCAATTTCTCCGATCGATTAATGCAACGGCCGGCGGGCACGAGTGCGGGCGCGTTGCAACGCGCCCTTACGGGGTCGACAGCGCTGAAAAAGGTCAATTCTCGCGGATTATACAATAACTCGGGGCGGCTTTTAACCCAACTCATGTACTTGTATGAGGTTGCTCTGGCCGCTGCTGCCGAAGGGAATGCCGGCGGTGATGATGATCCGGCCGCCGTTCTGGCCGGCGTAGGCCTCGTAGGCCGCCACAGTCTGGCGGAACATGTCGTCGGTGTTCTCGAAATATTGCTCGACCACCAGAGATTCGACCCCCCAAACCAGGGATAAATGGCGCTGAGTTCTGGGATTCGGCGTCACGGCCAGCACGGGGGTCGGCGGCCGGTAGCGGGCGATCTGGCGCGCGGTGTAGCCCGACATGGTGGTGGTGACAATTGCCTGGGCGCCGACCTCCTCGGCCACTGAGCAGCTGGCGGCGCTGATCGCGACCGTCACGTTACTGTCGCTGCGCGCGCTTGACTTGCGCCGCACCCGCCACATGTCGTAGGGGAACTCGCGCTCAGTTATCTCGGCGATATGGCGCATCATGAGCACTGATTCTTCGGGGTAAAGGCCGGTGGCGGTCTCCTGCGAGAGCATCACCGCGTCGGTGCCGTCCAAGATGGCATTAGCCACGTCGCTGGCCTCGGCCCGCGTCGGCCGGGGGTGGTTCACCATGGATTGCAGCATCTGGGTGGCGGTGATGACCGGCTTGCCCACTTCGTTGCAGGCAGCGATGATGCGCTTCTGGAGAAAGGGCACCTCCTGGGGCGGCATCTCAATGCCCAGGTCGCCGCGGGCCACCATCAGGCCGTCGGCCTCGTCGCGGATCTCGGTCAGGTGGGCAATAGCCTCGCTCTTCTCGATCTTGGCGATGATGGGCGTCGCTTTATGATACTTGTCGCGCATAAGGGCGCGCATTTCGCAGATGTCGGCCGCCGAGCGGACAAAGGAGAGAGCAACGAAGTCCAGATCCAGCTCGCAAATCAGGCCCAGGTCGTCGCGATCCTTGTCAGTCATGCTGGAGATGCTCAGGTGGGCGCCAGGAGCGCTTATTCCTTTACGCGACTCCAGCAGGCCGGGCACGGTGACCTGGCAGCGCAGGGTGTCGTCCTGCTTACTGTGCACGACAAGCTCTACCTCACCGTCGCCGAGGATAAGGCGGCTGCCAGGCTCAACGGCCGCGATAAGCCTGGGGTGGGGCAGGTGGATCATGCCAGGCTGGCCGCGATGGGGCGTTAGCACGACCTCGTCGCCAATGTCGAGGGGGATGCCGCCGGCCTTGACGTAGCCCAGGCGCAGCTTTGGCCCTTGCAGGTCGCCCAGGATGGCCAGCACCTTGCCTTCGGCCAGGGCGACTCGGCGCAACATTTCGACGGTGGCGCCATGGTCGGCCGCCTCGCCGTGGGAGAAGTTGATGCGCGCCACGTTCATACCGGCCGCCAGCAAGGCGCGCACGGCCGGCTCGTTGTTGGTTGCCGGCCCGATGGTGGCGACAATTTTGGTGCGGGCCATAGGGCCTTATTCAATGGCCTTCAGCGTTACGTGGATCTCATCGGAGCTGATCTTCGTCGCCGTGACAGCAATGTGATCGTCGGGGTGAAAGGTGTCCTCAAGCCAATGCTGCACCTGGGGCGACAAGACGATGCGCGCCTGGTCATTGGGCATCAAGCGCCAGACGGAGCTTTTGCGGTCGGCCTGCTCGCCGTAATGAACGACGACGTCGCGCGTCTCGCTGCGCGCGCCGTGGGCAAAAAAGGGCCAATGGTTCGGGGTCAAATTTATGAAGCCGCGCTGGATGTGCAGCGGCTTCAGCTCGGCGACGTAAGTAAACTGTTCCAGGTTGGCCGCCTCCGCCGGCCGGCGTATGGTCGTGTCCACCGGCCGGGGATCGGCCGCTGCTTTGGCCGCCTGCCGGCCGCGGGCCCTGGCCGGCTTGCGCGCCTGGCCGGCCAACAGCTTGGCAATGGGCAGCAGGGCCACTACGTCCTGGCCGATGACGGACACGGCGCCCAGGCTCATCGCGGCCACCTTTTCCGAATCAATGCGCCGGCTGACGTAAATCGGCGTCACCCACGGGTTCTCGCCGTTTAGGAAAGCGGCCCGCTCGACGGCCTCGACCAGCGCGGCCGGTTCCAGCTTGGTGACCGTCTCTTTCAAGACATCCTGGTAGTGGGTGGCTTGGCCGCTGTCCGGGTTGTACTCCATCTGTTGCAGACGCAGGCCCCATTCCGGCCCCAGCTCCTCCAGCTGGCGAAAGAAGTTCTCTGGCTGGTTGAGCAGCGAGCGGTAGGCCTTGTTAAGGGCGGCTTTGTCTACCAACGTTAAGGCGATCTCCAGGCTCATCGGCCGGGCATAAAAGCCAAGGTAGACGCCCTTCTCGGCTGGATCCTGGTTGGCCAAAAAGAGGCTGCGGCTCTGGCGGTCCAGGCCATGGGCCGGGAAGAAGGTGAGCGCCTCACGCGGCAGGCCGGCGTACAGGGCCTCCAGAAACAGCTCGAGCTGGCTTAGGGCGAAGGTCAGGGCCGCCTCTTCGCCGGCCCAGCCGAAGGCCGAGAAAACGGGCATCGTCAGGCCGGTAAAATGGTTGGTGGGCTGCATCTTGGGGAAATCCTGTGGGGGGTGGAACGGGAGGCGGTATGGGCGGCCGGCGGCTATTTGATTCGGTAGCCGTGGTCCTCATTGATAAATATCCAGGCGACGACGGCGCCGATCTCAATGCGGTCGTGCAGGTAGGTCTTCATAGTAATGGACGACGTGCCGCGGGTGTGGAGCGCGTGCTGGCTGCGCTGCATTCGCCGGAAGCGTTGCTGCCAGAGGGCGAAATTGGGCGGCCGCAGGTCTACCCAACCCTTGTTAGCCCAGCTGTCCAGGTCGCCGGGGCCGACATCCACCTCACGGTAGATGCTTTCGGGGATGTTGATGCGCGGGCCGCGCAGCAGGTTGCGGCCGTCGGGCGCCAGGATGGGCAGGCCGATGGAAGTGATGGTCGTGCGCAGCAACTCCTGCTCCAGCAGGCAGGCGTAGACGCACTCGGAGATCTCGCTTGCGGCCGTATCTAACACCGCCTGCAAGGTAACATAGTTTAGCTTCAGCAGGTGGGCTTCGTAGAGCAGCTTAGACAGCTCAGGCGGCCCAAGCTGGCCCAAGGCAACGCTGGGCGAGTTCGTCTCTTCCTCGATTCGGGCCAGCTTGTCGAGCGCCGTCTGGCGCAGCACGCCCGCCCGATAGCTGGGATTCATCACGCTGCTGTCCAGGGCCGCGATGATGTCGTAACCGGTGTTGCTGCCCTTCATTTCCAACACGGCCTGCTGGGCGATCTCCTCCGGCGTCACAAACTCCATCTGGTTGAGGTGGGTGACGGTTTCGAACTCGCCGCGGGCGAAGAAGCCGTTTTCGCCCGTATCCACGCCGGCCATGCGCAACTTGCCCAGCTTGGCGACCTGGTTTTCGTCGCCGCGCAGCACCAACCGGCCGTTAAGTGGCTGCCGGACGCTTTCAAAGCGCAGCTGGGGCCGGTCGCGCAGCTTGATCGTCTGGTAGCTGACGCGCCGGTAGCCGATCATCGCGCCTGGCTTGATCTCCTTGACCAGCGGTCCGCCCGGCGTGCGGGCCATCAGGAACATCAGGCCGGAGTGGGCGAAGGCGATGGCGCTCTTGCGCATGAGGGGGCCACTCGGCCGATCTTCGCTGTGGGTGTAGGGAATGTTCAAGCCCATGCCGCCGGTGCCGGTGGTGCCGATCTTCAGGTACAGACGGGTGCCGGCTTCGGACATAGCACGGTGCAGCAATTGTACGTGGCGAATGAGCTGGGCGGTGGACTCGGAGATGAGCAAGGTCGCCAAGTTGCGGCGCAGCACGGCCCCGAGCTGGGTCAGGCCCTCTAGATCCTGGTGATCGACAATCTGGCCCAACTGATTCAAATGGTCGTGGGACTGCTTGCTTAGGCTGTCCACGTCCTGGTAACAAATGGCGGTGGCGGTATTAATGCTGTCAACGATGACGTCCGGCCGGTAGCGCAGCACCAGTTGAGCCAGGGCCGAGCGCCCGTAGGCTGCGTCCAGGTCACCGAACAGGTCCTCATAGAGCATCTCGAGCCGCGCCTGGCTCTGGACTAGTCGCCGCCTGCGCTCCAGGCTGAACTCTTCACGCACAAAGATGTCGCCCCAGACGCCGATAAACTCGATCTGAGGGAACTCGCGCCGCACGTCGTGCAGAAATTCGCGCACTTCGCCGCGGAAGAGGCTGGCGACGACGATGCGCTCCGGCTCTACCTGGCGGGCAACCTGGCGCACAACTTGGGCGCCGACCAGGCCGGCGCCCCCCAGCACCATGACGCAGCGGTCTGAATTCACGGCCGACCTCCCGCTCACTCGCGCTCAACGGCGAGGGCGACCGCCTCGCCGCCGCCCAGGCACAGGGCCGCCAAGCCGCGGCGCAGGTCGCGGGCCTGCAGGGCGTGGAGTAAGGTGACCAGCAGGCGGGCGCCGGTCGCGCCAAGAGGATGGCCCAAGGCGACCGCGCCGCCGTTGACGTTGACCCTGTCCCAATTCCAGCTAAGGCCCCGCTGGCGCAACTCAGCGCCATTGGACAGCACTTGGGCGGCAAAGGCTTCGTTCAACTCGATCAGATCCACCTCGTCCAGCGTCCAGCCGACTCTTTCAAGCAGGCGGGGGATGGCGCGGGCCGGGGCTGCGAATATCCATTGGGGGTCAACGCCGGCCAAAGTGTAGCCGACGATGCGGGCCAGCGGCCGCAAAGCCTGGGCTTCGGCCGCTTCCCGGCTCATCACGACCAGGGCGGCCGCACCGTCGTTGAGTCCGGGCGCGTTGCCGGCCGTGACCTGACCGTCGTCCTCGAAGGCCGGCGGCAGGTTGGCCAGTTGCTCTAGGCTGGTGGTCAGGCTGTAAGCGCCGTTGCTGAAGTCGGCACGGATGGACTCGTCGCGGCTTACCAGGCTTGTCTGGCCTTTGCGCCCCTCGATCCGAACCGGCGCGATCTCGGCCGCAAAGCGGCCGGCGGCGGTGGCTTCAGCCGCTTTCTGGTGGCTGGCCAGGGCGTATTCGTCCATCTCCTCGCGCGTGACCTCAAACTGGCGGGCGATGAACTCGGCCGCGTTGCCCATGCCCCAATCCTGAAAGGCGCACCACAGGCCGTCGTGCAGGGCGCTGTCCACCAGCCGGCCGTGGCCGTAGCGCAGGCCCTGGCGGGCGTCGGGCAAGAGGTAGGGGGCCTGGGACATGCTCTCCATGCCGCCCGCCACCAGCACGTCGGCTTCGCCGGCCGCAATGGCGTTGGCGGCCAGCATGACCGCCTTAAGGCCAGAGCCGCACACCTTGTTGACGGCCAGGGCGCCGACGCTCCCCGGCAGGCCCGCGCCCAGCGCAGCCTGGCGAGCCGGGGCCTGGCCTTCGCCGGCCGACAAGACGTTGCCCATGATTACCTCGTAAACGGAGGCCGGGTCTACGCCGGCCCGCTCGACGGCGGCTGCCACAGCGGCCGCGCCGAGCTCGGGCGCGCTCTTGGACGCCAGGGCGCCCAGGAAGCGGCCGACAGGCGTTCTGGCGGCGCCCACGATGAGCGCCTGGCGATGTGAGCCGTTGGGGTTCATTGTGCTCTCCATGTGCTGGCGTTGCGCGTGCCGCCGCGCCTGGCCAGGGCGTCCGCGGCCGGGGGCCGGCCGAGGCCGGCTTCAAGGTCGGTGCGCGACGCGCGCATTTTCCCTCAATTTGGGCGGGAATACAAGGCGGCAAGGGGGCGGCGGGCGCTGAGCTCGTAGGAGTAACCCCCTGCGGTTGCCCGGTTTCGGGGCCGGCACGAGGGCGGGCGCAGGGC
>JBOGUG010000358.1:0-7464 GCA_050696115.1 Promineifilaceae bacterium (SeqCode)
GAGCGAGCGCCAGCTCGCCGTCAGCCCAAAAGGCGTTTTCGCAGCGCAGCGGCGCGGTGAAAATGAGCCTTCGATAGGGTAGCCCAGGCGCCACTTCGAAACCAGGCGCGATGATCTCCAGAAAGGCGGGCGTGGCGCGCAGCAGCCAGCGTCCGTCGGCCGACCAATCGGCCGCAGCGATGCTGTATGGGCTGGCAAAAGTGTAGCTGACCTTCAGCGCGTCCAAGTCCAGCACGACGAGCAGCGGCACCTGCTCGCCGCTGGAAGGGGAGTCAAAGGCAAGCCAGCGGCCGCCGGGCGCAAAGCTGAACGAGAATGGTCCCGTGAAGGGCGGACCGGCGATCGGGCTGAGCCGGCCGTCGGCCGGCGAATAGGCCAGCAGATGCGGTGGGCCCGCCTCGGCCGTTGGCCGGAGGCCGATGAGGAGCAGGTCGCGGCCCGGGGGTCCAGCGACAACGAACGGTATGACCAGGTCAGCGGCCGGCGCCTGGCCGCCAGCGGTCTGGACAAGCTCCTCAATGCCCAGCAGGCGCTGTGGCTCGCGCCCAATCTCGGCCAGCATGACCTCGCCGGCCGGGTTAACGAAGCCGTAGCTGCGCTTGTCTAGCCAGAAAGGGGAGTAACCCCGACCCAGTTGCAGGCGCGCGCCGCTCAGGACGGCCAGCAGCAGATCCGACGGCCGGCTGTAAGATTCCCATCCACTTAGGACCTGGGCGACAAAGGCCGCGCCACCTGGCGCCCATACCGGCAGCCCCGGCAGGGGCGTCAGCGGGCAGGCGGGCCAGGCGCAATTGGATACAGCCAGGTCGAAAAGGAGGGGCGGATCCTCGACAGGGCCGGCCGGCTCCCGTGGCCGAAAGACTGTCAAGTGCTCGGCAGTGGCGAAGTTGGAGGTAGGGACGTATTGAGGGCCGCCTTCGGCCGGCTCGTTGTCGAAGACCAAGCGCCAGCGGCCGTCCCGTCCGACGTACCATCCCTCGGGCCCCAAACCACCGCCTGCCTGCAGGAGGAGGAGGCTGCGGCTGGCACCCAGCCGGGCGACAGCGCCATGATCGGCAAAGGGAATCAGCCGACTTTCGCCCCCCGGCAGGTCGAATTGCAGCGGGAAGGCCCGGCCGTTTTGGCCGGGGTCGAAGCAAGTGGCCAGAATCGGTCCGGCCGGGAGTTCGACGCCGTCCCTGGTGGCGGACAGGCTGCCGGCGTAGACAAACTCAAACCAGTCGCGGGCGGTCCCGGCCGCATAGAGGCTGCCGGTCACATAGCGGCCGATCCAGGTGCTGATGTTGGCTGCTGCCAGGAAATCTCGCAGGCGCTCCTGGCGTGTGTCGTGCGGCGGGAGCGTTTCTAGGTATTCGACCAGCGCGTAGATGTGTTGCCAACGCACGTCGAACCAGGGGCTGACACTGGCCCGGCGGTTAAAGGCGCCCAGATCGAGCGCCAGCGGCAGCTCGTTGAGCAGGCGCTCATAGGCGAGCGCGTCCAAGGGCCAGGCGCGCAGGCCCAGTTCGGCCAGCACGCGGTCGAGCAGAGCGCGGTAAAAGATGCTGTTCTGGCAACATTCGTAGCCCAGCCGGCCGGTGATCAAGGCCGCCAGCACCTCAGCCGCGTAGCCCCGATAGAGCGCCTGCCGGCCGGCCGCGTCCACGGGCAGCCCGACCAGGCTGGACGCTGGCAGGCTGAGCGGCGGCTCTGTGTCCAAAGGATGCGCTCGGTCGGCCGGCGCCAGCAGGGAGTCGGGCCCGGTATCCAGGCTCAGCTCGAATCGGAAGCCGGCCGGGCAATTGCCAAGCATCTGGCAGGCTTCGCCAACCTTCAGATCCAGATAGACGATCAGGCCTTCGACAATCTCGGCGTCGCGGCCGGGGTAGCTGACACTCAGCCGCTGGCTGCGGGCGCTGCGCCGGCCGCCCCAGAACGCCTGCTCTGGCGGGGCAAACAGCCAGCGGTCGCTGCCGCGCCGGTACACGTCCGTCCGTTCGAGCGCCACGGTGTCGGTGAGGCCGTCCGGAGCGGCAACCTCATAGGTGAAGCGGCCAGTCACCTCGGCCGAGAGCAGGTCCGGGGCCAGGCTGATTTGCGGCTCGGCGCCGGCCGGTTTGACCAGGCGGAGGCCCAGGGCCGGGTAATCGAACAGGTGGCCGCGCTGGGCCAGGCTGCGGTAGCCGGCCGACCAATCTGGATCGCGCCCGGAGATGAAGGGGGTCAGCAGGTCAACGTCGGCCTGGGCGGCCGCCTGTTGGACCAATCCGTAGGAGGCCAGCACCTCCTGCTCAACGGCGGCTTCGGCCGCCGCCAGGCGCTGCCGCGCCAGCAAAATGGCGGCCGTGGCCGCCAACAAGAGCAGCAGAAACACAGGGATGATCCGACGCCAAGCCGGCCGCCGGCCGGCGGTCTCGGCCGGCGGCCGGGTCGCCGCCCCCGCCTCGTCACTCGTTTGCCAGTCAAACGACGAGCGCATGGCGCCGGTTAGCCTGGCGCTCTCATTACTGGCCGAACCAAACGCAGCGGCTTAGGCTCGCGGCCGAATCCAGGCGGCCGCTGTGCAGTCGTTGAAGTCAATAGGAATCAGGTGGCGATAGTCGGCCTCCGGCGCGGTGAGCAGGAAGTAGCCCTCGCCAAGCTGCATCAGCCAGCGGCCGTCGGCCGACCAGGCCTGAACCGGCAGCAGCCCAGCCTCGTCCAACGGCAGGCTGAGGGTTTCTAACGTGGTCGTGTCCAGCAGGTAGAGGCTGCGGTACCAGGCGCCGTCCGGCGCCCGGTTGCCCGAAGCCATGAGCGTCAGCCAGCGGCCGCCGGGCGAAAAACCCAGCCCCACCATTCCTAAATGAGAGTAGCCCCTATGTAACGCGAGAGCCAGCTCATCGCTGTCGGGCTGGTAGCGAAAGACGAAACCCGGCGGCTCGACGCGGCCGGTGGCCAGAATGTAAACCGCCCCCGGCTCGGCCGGGTTGGCCAGCAGCTGGGTCATGACGAGCTCAATTTCGGATTCGGAATCGGCGCCCGCGGTGGCCGCCAACCGGTCTGCCTCCAGGATTAAGCGCGGCTCGGCGGCCGGGCCGCCCACGTCCTGCACAAGCACGGCCGGCCCCTCCGCCGGGTCGCCGCCCAGGTATGCCAGCGTCGTCCCGTCGAGCCAGGTGGGCAACCGGCCGGTGCCCAGGCTCCTGATCGCCTCGCCCTGGGCGTCCGCCAGAGTCAAGGGCGCGTCGCCTGGGCCGGACGTCAAAATCATGTGCTGCCCGTCCGGCGCCCAGGCCGGAATACCGTTCACCGGCGTTGGCAGACATTCGGCCGGGCCGCAATTGTCTAGGTCGTAGATGCTGTTCTGGCCAATTGGGCCCGGCCCGCTGCTGACGGCGGTAGCGGCGATGAAGCGGCCGCTTGGGTCAGCCACGCCATCATAATCAAGAAAGGAGTTGCCCCGCAGCAAATCAAAGCCACGCCCATTCCGGTAAAGGGTCGTGCGCAGGAAGTCGGCCGCGACGTAATGTTCGACCAGCAGCACCCCTTCGTGGCGCGGCAGGCTATCCATCACCACGAAAGCGCCATCGGCGATCTCCATCTGCCAGCCCTGGCCCGCCATCACGTAGCGGTACAGGTTGGCCGGGCCGCTCACGCCGTCGTTGCACATCAAGAGCAGGTCTTCGGCCGGCAGCGCGATGGGCGCTTCCCCCTGGCCGGCGTAAATGCGCCGCTGCAAGAAGCGCTGGAAGTCGCGCATAAAGGCCGGTCCGGGCGCGTCAGCGCTGAAAAGAGCCAGCCACTCCTCCAGCGAGCCCGTGCGATTCAGCCAGTGCAGGCTGGAGGTGGGCGAGAAATTCGGCCGCTCGCTGTCCAGGTACGCCACCAGCGCGTAGGCCAGGGCGCGCTGATCGGCCGGCAGGTAATTCAAGCCGCCTGAATGCTCCCATAGCTCAGCCAGGCGGGCCAGGCTGGCGCTCTGGCGCAGCGCCTGGCGGTAATCGTCATCGCTCGCCGGCCACTCCTGAAAGCCTAGCTCATTCAGCTGGAGGTCGACCAGCGCCAGCCGCAGCATCGGCTGGCGGCAGCAGCGATAGTGGGTCAGGTGGTTCATCAGCGCCGTCAGCACCCAGGGGGCGTAGGCGCGCAGCAGGGCCGGGTAATCGCTGGCCTCGGCCGGCAGCCCCAGCAGGGTTGGCGCCGGCAAGACAAGCGGGCTACTTGCCTGAAGGCGGGCGTCGGCCGCATCCAGATCGAGCAGCACGGCCGGGTCGCCGCTCAACTCCACCTCCAGCGCCAGCTCGTCTGGGCAGGGCGCGCCCTCCTGGGCCATGCGGTTACAGGCCCCGGCCAGGACGCCTTCCAGGTCGGCCGCCAGCTCATGACCCAATTCGGCGTCGCGTTCGGGGAAGATGAGGCTGAGGAATCGGCCGCGGGAGGCAATGCGTTGCCCCCAGAACTCCGGCTCCGGCGGCGAGAGCAGCCATTTCTGGTCACTGCGCCGGAACAGCCAGGTCTGGCGCAGCCTGATCGTGTCGGTGACCCCCTCCGGCCCAATCACGACATAGGCCAGCTCGACGGCCGCCTCAGCCTGGTTCAAGTCGGGCGACAGGCTGACCTCGGCCGTCCCGGCCGCGGCTTCCGATCGCCAGCGCAGGCCAAAGTTGGCCCGGTCAACGCTCAATCCCAGATCCAGCAGGCTGAGCTGGGTCTGCGTCCAGTCTGGATCGCGGCCGGACAGGAGTGATGCCAGCAGTTCCACGTCATCTTCCACCAGCGCGCGCTGGGCCAGGTCATGGGCAGCGCGCACGGCGGCCGTGGTGCTGTCCTCAGCTTGGTTGACGCGGTCGCGCAGCCGGCCGAAGCCGAGCAGGGCCAGTGAGAGTAGCACCAGGAACACGATCCCCAGGCGCAGCCAGACGCGGGCGCGCCGGCGCGGCTGCCCGGCCGCCGGGGCCGGATATTCCCGCCAGTTGCGCTCGTCTTCCGCTTTCCAGTCAAAGCTGGAGGGCATATCTGTCAGGCCTTAAGCGCCACAGCGGCTAACCTTCGGCCGCGCCATACAGCGCGCGGTAGATGGCGTGGCCGGCGTAAATGCGCATAACGTATTGGCGCGTCTCAGCAAACGTAATGTTTTCCACCATTGCGTCCAGCTCACCGCCGGCCTGGGCGTACCATCTGGCAGCATTGCCCGGGCCGCCGTTGTAGGCCGCGAGGGCGACTGGGATGTGGTCATCAAAGTCGTCTAGCTGCTGGTCCAGATAGAAGGCCCCGAAAGGGATGCCCACATACGGCCGGTATAAGTCTTCGTTCTTGTAGTCCGGCCAGGCCAGCTGGCGGGCGATATAGGCCCCGGTTTCGGGGATCACCTGGCTCAACCCCTGGGCCACGGCCGATGAGGTGGCGAAACTCTCGTACAGGCTCTCCTGCCGGATCAGGGCAAATTGCAGCAGGGGATCATACCCGTAACGCTCGGCCTCCGCCATGACCAAATCGGCGTAATAGGCCGGGTAGGCCAGCCGGCCGATCGCACGCGGCGCTTCTAGGGCCGTCGCGTCCAGCTGGCGCAACAGCGAGGCGGCCGCGAGGATGGAGGAACGGTACAGGCCCAGATCGCGGAAGAAGAGCGCCAGTTGGTAGCTTGCCAGGGCGTCGGCGCTGTATTCGGCCCGCAGGCTTTCCAGTTCCCGCTTGGCCTCGGCCCGCAGGCCAAGCTGCCATAACTTCTGCCCCCGGATCAGGCGCTCGTCGCTGCTCAACTCGGCCGACAGGTCGGCCAGGCCGCGGCTGGCTTCCAGGCCAAGCCGCTCGGCCAGCCAGCTCTCAGCCTGGCGCCGGTCGGCCGGCGAAGCCATAAGCGCCAGCGTCTCGGCCGGCTCGAAGGGCGGCCGGCCGGCGGCGATGTCGCGCAGGCGGACCTGGTAATAGCCCTCGCCGCGTGACTCGGCCGCCCGCTCTAGCCAAGGCGCTCGTTCGGCCTCTGGCATAGTGGTCAGCAGCCGGCCGAGCGCGGCCGCGCCGTAATCATGGGATGGGTAGCGTTCGACGGCCGCCGTCCAATCAGCTTGGGCTTGGGCCTCCGCGCCCAGTTCCTGGCTCAGCAGGCCGGCCCGGTAGAGCGCCTCGGCCGCATCAGGATGGGCCGGATAGGCCTCGGCCAGTCCGCGAAAGGCGGCCGCGGCGGCCTCGACATCGCCTAAACGAGCCAGGTATACCGCCGCCAGCCAACCCGCCTGCGGCGCCTGTTCGGCCGCCGGAAAGCTTGCCAAGACGTAGTTGAAGCTCTCAGTTGCCGCTTGCAATTGACCCGCCCGGCCGAGCAGCAGGCCGCGCTCCAGCCAGCCGCGCGCCTGGCCGGCCGCGTCGCCGCCAGTCCCGTCGGCCACAGGCAGATGGTGCTCGATAAAAGCATCCACGTGGGCCAGCGCGCCATCCAGGTCGCCCAGCCCTTCATATGACCAGGCCAGGTACAGGTGGGCGTCTTCGCTGTGGGCCGCCACTGCATCCAAGTAACGCGCCAGGGCGCTCACGGCCGGCTCGTAGACCTCAGCATAGTAATCCACCAGCCCGCGCTGGAAATCGTCTACCGGCTGGCCGGCTTCCACCAGCGCCGACAGGGCCAGGTAGCTTTCATAGGCCCGGGGGTAGTTGCGGATCGCCCCCTGGTATAGCTGGTAGCCGGCCTCCAGGTTGCCGGCCTGAACCTGGGCCCGGCCGGCCCGGTAGGTCGCCTGGCCGCGGCTGTTGTCAGTCTGGGCAAACGCCAAGATGGCATCGTACTGGGCCAAGGCGGCCGTGTAGTTCTCGTCTATTTCGTACAGGCTGGCCAGCTCAAGGCGCAGGTTCAGCTCGGTCAACGGGTGCGAATTGGCCGCGGCGGCCGCCTCGTAAGCGCGCAGCGCGGCCGGCCGGTCGTCAAGCGCCAAATAGCAGGCGCCGATCTCTGGCTGGACGTAGGCCGCCAGGCCGGGGTTGGCCTCCAAATAGCGCTCGAAGGCCGGAATGGCAGGGGCGCAGTCACTGGCAGCCTGGCGCGCCTTGCCCAGTTGGAACAGGGCTTCGGGTGCCAGCCCGGCCGGCAGCGGCGGCGCGCCTGTCGGATCCGGCCCTGGCGTCTCGGCGCCGGCCGGGTCAGGCAGCAAGCTCAGCAAGCGATCAAGCGCCTCGGCCGCGGCCGCCGGCTGCCCTAGAGCCAATAGCGCCTGGCCCAGGCGCAGCAGGGCTCGCTGGCCTTCGTCGGCACCCAACTCATCGGAGGCAAGGGCGGCCTGGAAGTGGTCGGCCGCCAAGGCGAAATTCTCGACGGCGAAAGCGTCGGCCGCCAACTGCAAACGTTCCGCTGGCGAAGGCGTGGCCGTGGGCGGCACGGTCGGCGTCGGCGTAGCCGCCGGGCTTGGCGTTGGCGACGGCGGCCGGATAGCCCCCGGCCGGGTGCCGGCCGTCCCTGCGCCGACCGTCGGCGGCGGGGGCGGCTGGGCTTCGACGCCGGCCGCCAGGCTGGGC
>JBOGUG010000359.1:0-6298 GCA_050696115.1 Promineifilaceae bacterium (SeqCode)
GAAGGTCTGGGGGGCCTGGTACTCGACGGTGACGCCCATGTCGGCCGCCGCCTGGTCCACGCCGTTCTTGACCACCGACCAGAAGGGGTCGGCCGCCTGGCCGTGGCTCACCACGATGATGCGGATGCCACTCCGGTCGCCGCCTGGCCCGCTGACCTCGCCGCCCGGCTCCTCGGCCGGCGCATCCGTCGGCTCTCCGGCCGGCTCGGTCGCCACGGGGGTGTCCACGGCCGGCTGCGGGGCGCAGGCCGCCAGTGCAAGGGCGAAGAGGGCTAGCAAAAGCAGCGGGATGGGAATCCTCGCTTTGGACATTTCTTCCTCCTTTCTTTTGGGTGATTCGTAGCTGTCCGACACAATTAGGGGGACAACTGGCTCAGGTCTTGGGGCTTAAGCGCATCACCTCCTTTGGGGAAAAACGACTTTCAAAGTCGTTCTACGGATCATCATTGTAAGCCCTTTCCGGCTACAGATGAAATCTTTCCCTGGCCCGGCCGGCTTGGTAAGCGGCGCGGGCCGCCTGCACCGACCCCATCTCCGACACCTCGGCCACCGGCACGTCCCACCACGACTCGTAGCCCGGCACGGCCGCGTAGCGGTCGGCCGGCGCGTAAATCACTGTTGTCTGGGGTTGGGCCTTGGCCTCGACCAGCGCCTGGCGCAGCTCGGCGATGCCGCCGGCCGAGATCACGTGCGCGCCCAGGCTGCGGGCGTTGGCCGCCAGGTCAACCGGCAGGCGGGCCGCCTCGGCCGCGCTCGCCGGCGCGCTGTCGTCCGGCAGGCGGCCGCTGGCCTGGTCACGGTACAAATAGCGGGTGCCGAAGCCCTGGCTGCCCAGCGAGCGCGACAGCGAGCCAATGCTGTTGAAGCCGTCGTTGTCAACCAGCACGATCGTGAGCTTATAACCTTCCTGAATCGAAGTGACGATCTCCTGGGCCATCATCAGGTAGGAGCCGTCGCCGACCAGGACGTAAATTTCGCGATCGGGGCAGGCCATCTTGGCGCCCAGCCCGCCGGCAATCTCGTAGCCCATGCAGGAGTAGCCGTACTCCATATGGTAGCCCTTGGCATCCCGGCTGCGCCAGAGCTTGTGCAGGTCGCCCGGCGCGCTGCCGGCCGCGCACAGCACCACGTCGCGCTCGCCGGCAAAGCCGTTCAGCGCCCCGATGATCTCGCCCTGGCTGGGCAGCGGCTGGTGGCCCAGCCCGTAAATCCGCTCCACTTCCTGATCCCAGGCCGCGTTGAAGCCGGCGGCGCGGGCCTGGTGCTCGGCCGGGGCCGACCAGCCGGCGAGCAGCCGGCCGAGCGCCTTAATCGTCTCACGGGCGTCCCCGGTCAGCGGCAGGCCGGCCTGCTTGTGGGCGTCGAATTCGGCGATGTTGAGGTTGATAAAGGCGACGCTGGGGTTTTGGAAGGCCGTCTGGGAGGCGGTGGTGAAGTCGGTGTAGCGGGTGCCGATGCCCAGCACCAGATCGGCCTCGCGGGCCATGACGTTGGCGCCCGGCGTGCCGCTGACGCCGATAGCGCCCAGGTTGAGCCGGTTGTCGTAGCGCAGCGCGCCCTTGCCCGCCTGGGTCTCGGCCGAGGGGATGCCGGTCTGGGCCACGAACTCCGCCAGGGCTGGGCTGGCCCCGCTGTAGATGAGGCCGCCGCCGGCAATGATCAGCGGCCGGCGACTGGCCCGGATGCGTTCGGCCGCTCGCGCCAACAGGGCCGGGTCGGGCAGGGGGCGGGCCACGATCCAGATGCGCCGGCCGAAGAGCGCCTCCGGGAAATCGAAAGCCTCGGCCTGCACATCCTGGGGCAGGGCCAGCGTGACCGCCCCCGTCTCGGCCGGCGAGGTCAGCACGCGCATCGCCTCTGGCAGGGCGCTGATGATCTGCTCCGGCCGGTTGATGCGATCCCAGTAGCGCGACACCGGCCGCAAGCAGTCGTTGACCGAGACGTCCTGGGAGCTGGCCCATTCCAACTGCTGCAAAACCGGGGCCACGTTGCGCCGGGCGAAAATGTCGCCCGGCAACAGCAGCACCGGCAGGCGGTTGATGGTCGCCCCGGCCGCGCCGGTCACCAGGTTCGTCGCGCCCGGGCCGATGGAGGTGGTGCAGGCGAAGGCGGCCAGGCGCTCTTTCATCTTGGCGAAGGCGGCCGCGGCGTGCACCATGGCCTGCTCGTTCCGGCTCTGGTAGTAGCGGAAGTCGGGGTTTTGCTGCAAGGCCTGGCCGATGCCGGCCACGTTGCCGTGGCCGAAGATGCCGAAGCAGCCGGCAAAGAAGGGTTGGGCCAGGCCGTCCCGCTCCACCAGCTGGTTCTTCAAGAATAGGATGATGGCTTGAGCCGTCGTCAATTTACGTGTAGCGATCATAATGCTTGCTCGGACTGGCAGGCCTGAAGCGAGCCGTTGGCGTCAGAAGCCGCCGTGCGCCTTGATGAAGGCCAGCGCCTCGTCCTCGTATGCCATGAAGTTGGCGCAGCCGTGCCGGCCGACGAGGATCGCCCCGCAGGCGTTGCCCATCCGGGCGGCGCGATGCCAATCCCAACCCTTCAGCCGGCCGTAGATCAGGCCGGTGGCGAAGGCGTCGCCTGCGCCCAAGACGTTTACCACCTCCACCCGGAAGCCGGGCACGTCCAGCAGCGGCTCGCCCGGCCGGTACACGCTCGCCCCGGCCGGGCCGCGCTTGACGACCAGCGTGCCCACGCCCAGAGCCAACAGCCGCGCCACGTTGGCCGCCAGGTCGCCCTCAACCTGTGGGGCGGAGATCTGGGAGCCGCTCACGTGAATCTGGCCGGGGTTGGTCAAGAGGGCGGCGTTGACCTCCTCCTCGGTGCCCACCGCGATGTCCACCAGAGGCAACAGGGCGCGAATGGCCAGGCCAAAGGCGCACGGATCGTGCCACTGGTCGGCCCGGAAGTCAATGTCCAGCACCGTGATGGCCCCGGCCGCACGAGCCTGCTCGGCGGCGAAAAAGGTGGCGCTGCGGCTGGGCTCATGGCTCAGGCCGGTGCCGGCCGTGAACAGCAGCCGGCCGGCGCGGATCGGCCCGGCGGCCACGTCGGCAATGGTGATCTCGCGGTCGGCGCAGTTGTCGCGGTAATAGACCAGCGGGAAATGATCCGGCGGCTGGACGCCCAGCAACACGGCGCTGGTGCGCCGGCCGGGCTTGCGCGGGATGTAGGCCGTCTCAACCCCCTCCTGCTCCAGAAAATGGAGGACGAAATCGCCCACCGGGTCTTCCCCCACGGCCGTCAGCAGCGCCGAGCGCAGCCCCAGCCGGCGCGCGCCGACGGCGATGTTGGTGGGCGTGCCGCCCACGTAGGCGGCGAAGCTCTTGATCGCCTCGAAGGGCGCGCCAATGTCGTTGGCGTACAGGTCAATGCTCGACCGGCCCAGGCCGATCACGTCAAAGGCAGGCTCGGCCGGCATGCGCCCCTAGCCCTCCATCTCCAGGCTCACCAGCGGCAGGCGCGGGTCAGGCGGCCCCCAGCGCCCCTTGACCCAGGCGTAGGCCGGGTCGTCGGCGTTGGCCAGCGACTGGGCGCTGCCGGCCAAAAAATTGAGGTAGTAGGTGGTGTAGCCGTGGGCCGAGACGACCGGGTGATAGCCTTCGGGCACCAACACCACGTCATCCGCCCGGGCCAGCAGCAGCTCGTCGAGCCGGCCGTCGGCCGTGTAGACCCGCTGGTAGGCGTAACCCTCCGGCCGGTCGAGCTTGTAGAAGTAGATCTCCTCCAGGTCGGCCTCCAGCAGGTTGCCGGCCGCGTCCTGACGGTGGGCGTCGTGCTTGTGGGGCGGGTAGGAGCTCCAGTTGCCCGACGGGGTGTAGACCTCGACGGCCACCAGCCGGCCGCAGCCGAAGCCGGGCGGGATCAGGCTGTTGATCTGCCGCGTGGCGTTGCCGCCGCCGCGGATCTCGACCGCCACCTGCTCCGGCGTCACCAGCTGGGGCGGGTAATCGGCCCCGGCCGGGCACCAGCCGGCGGCGATGTCCAGCCCGTCAGCGAGCGCCTCGACTTCGAACTCCGTCCGGCGCGGCAGGTACAGGGCGTAGGGCATGCCGCTGAACACGTCCGGCCGCCGGCCGATGCGCGCCCACTCGCCCCGCGACGAGCGCACCGCGCCGACCCCGCCCAGCACGACCAGGCCGTATTCGTCGTCGCCGGTGCGGCCGCGCCAGCGCGCGCCGGCCCGCATCCGCCGGGCGGCGAAGCTCAGCCACTCCCAGCCGGCCGTTTCGGGCGTGACCCGGCTGTATTCGCCTGGCTCAGCGGCCGTTTGGCGGGGAGGCAGCAACAAGGAGGGCTTAGGCATGGGCTCTTTGGGCCGCGGCCGTAGTGTAAGCCGCGCCAGCCCGCTTGTCCAAGCCAACCCAACCCCCCATTACCCACCGGGCAGCGCCGGGCCCCCGTGCCCGCCCTAATTCAGTCCCAACCGCCGCTGTAGGCTGACCAACATCGCGTCAACCGCGACGGTGGCGGGTGCCCGCCCTGATTCAGCCCAACCTCCGTTGTAGGGGCACGTTGCAACGTGCCCCTACACACTGGCCGGCCTCCGGCCGCGCCCCATTCCCACCCCTGGCCGCTTTTGGAATACAATCCGCAGCGGAAACCCAGCTTATGCCGGCGCCCATCCGCCTCATCGTCTGCGATCTTGACGGCGTCCTTACCGACGGCGAAGCCCGGCCGCTCGACTTGGCCTTCTTCGGCCGGCTGGCGGCCCTAAACCGCGCCGCCCGCCAGGACCCGCGCCGGCCGGCGGTCACGCTGTGCACCGGCCGGCCCGCGCCCTATGCCGAGGCGCTGTTGCAAGCCATTGACGGCCATGTGCCGGCCGTGTTTGAGAACGGGGCGGGGCTGTACCTGCCCCAGGGTTACCGCTTCCTGCCTCACCCCGCCCTGGGCGACCTGGCCCCCATCCAGGCCGCCCGCCAGCGCATCGAGGCGACCCTGGTGCGCCAGCAAGGGGCCAGCATCCAGCCGGGCAAGGAGTATTCGCTGTCCATCTTTGCGGCCGACCCGGCCGACACGAACCAGCTGCGCGCCTGGGCCACGGCCGCGCTCAACTCGCTGGCCGAGACGGTCGAGCTGGTCTACTCTTCCTCCTGCCTGAACGTGGTGCCGCGCGGCATTGACAAGGGGCAGGGCCTGCGCTTTCTGGCCGCTCAGGCCGGCTACCGGCTGGACGAAATGCTGGCCATCGGCGATTCAGACGTGGACGTGCCCTTTCTGGCCCTGGCGGGCTACAGCGCCGCCCCGGCCAACGCCAATGAGGCCGTCAAGCAACTTGTGGCCTACGTCGCGCCCCGGCCGGCGGCCGCCGGCGTGGCCGACATCCTGGCCCATTACGGCTTGGGGTGAGCGGAAAGGGCGGCCGGCCCGCGACCTGATCGCGCCATACAAGGAGAACCAACATGCCATCTGGCAACGTCCAACACCTAAACCCGGAGGGATTGAATCAGAACCCGGCCTTCAGCAACGTGGTTGTCGTCAGCGGCGCCGCCAAGACAATCTACGTTGGCGGCCAAGACGCGGTTGACGCCACGGGCGCGCTGGTTGGCCAGGGTGACATCGGGGCCCAGGCGGAACAAGTGTACAAGAACCTCAAGACCGCGCTGGCCGCGGCCGGCGCCGGCCTGGAACACGTCGTCAAGTGGAACATCTACCTCGTCCAGGGCCAGCCCTTGGAGCCCGGTTTTGAGGCCTTTCTGCGCGCCTGGGGCGGCCGGCCCAACCCGCCGGCCATTACCATGGCCTACGTCGCCGGCCTGGCCCGGCCCGACTTTCTGGTCGAGATGGACGCGATTGCGGTCGTGCCGCTGTGAAACGGCCAGGTGGGGGAGGGTGCTAGGCCGCTGCCACCCATTGACGGCCGCCGGCCGCGGCCCTAGAATCCGCCTATGCGCCCTCCCTTTCCCGGTATGGACCCCTATCTGGAGCACCCTGCCCTGTGGCCGGACGTGCACAACAGCCTGATCACGGCCATACGTGATTCCCTCTCGCCGCGACTGGCGCCCCGCTACTTCGTTGGCCTGGAACGGCGCACCTACCTGTTGACGCCCGACGACATTGTGTTCGTGCGCCGGCCGGACGTCGCCGTCGTCGCGCCCGGAGCGGCCGCCGTCTCAGCGCCAACCCGGCCCGCGGCCGCCGGCGTGATCGAAGTGGACGTGCCGCTGGCCGACGAGGTCAGCGAGTATTATCTGGAGATTCACGAGGTGATCAGCGGCCGGGTGGTCACGATCCTGGAGCTCCTGTCGCCGGCCAACAAGCTCCACGAGCGCGGTCGCGAGGAGTACGAGCGCAAGCG
>JBOGUG010000360.1:0-6154 GCA_050696115.1 Promineifilaceae bacterium (SeqCode)
CGGCCGGCGCTAACCGTTCCCACCTCCTCATTGTCCACGATTCGCGGCCATGGCGCTGATCATCCACCCCCAAACCGGCCCGCTGCGCGGCCGGCTGGCTGTCCCGGCCGACAAGTCCATCAGCCACCGGGCGGTTATGCTGGCCGGGCTGGCCGCCGGCCGCAGCCGGCTCGCCAACTGGCTGCCGGCCGGCGACACCCTGGCGACCCTGCAGGCGATGCGCGCCCTGGACGTTCCAGTCGCCGTGCTGGCCCAGGCGGCCAACGGCTGGCAACTGGAGGTGGACGGCCGCGGGCTGCGCGGCCTCGCGCCCGCCGGCCGCCCGCTTGACTGCCGCAACGCCGGCACCTGTATGCGCCTGCTGGCCGGTGTCCTGGCCGGCCAGCCATTCGCCTCAACGCTCGACGGCAGCCCACAATTGCGCCGCCGGCCGATGGGTCGGCTAGTCGATCCGCTGCGCCAGATGGGCGCTGACATTCGAGCCCAGGCCGGCCGGGCGCCGCTCGCAATCCGGCCGGCCCAATTGCGCGGGGTTCGCTACAGCTTGCCGGTCGCCAGCGCCCAGGTGAAGAGCGCCCTGCTCCTGGCTGGCTTGTATGCCGCTGGCGAAACGGTGCTGATCGAGCCGGCCGCGAGCCGCGACCACAGCGAGCGCCTGCTGGCGGCGATGGGCGCGCCGATCCAGGCCGAGTCAGATGGCGCGGCCGCCGGCCGGATCGCCCTACAGCCTTTGCCGGCCGGGGGCGAATTGCGGCCGCTGGCGCTGGCCGTGCCGGGCGACTTTTCGTCGGCCGCTTTCTTGCTGGCCGCGGCCCTGATCGTGCCCGGCTCCGAGGTCAGCGTTCAAGGCGTGGGCCTCAACCCACGCCGCACCGGCCTGCTGGATATCCTGACGGCCATGGGCGCCCGGCCGGCCGTATCGTCTGGGGCAATGGCCAGCGATGAGGCCTGGAGCGCAAGCCCCTTGTCTTCCGAGCCGGCCGGCGACGTCAGCCTGGGCTACGCTGAGTTGCGCGCGGCCGACCTGGCCGGCGAGCTGGTTGTGCGGACCATAGACGAGCTGCCTGTCTGGGCCGTGGTCGCCAGCCAGGCGGCCGGCGTCAGCCAGCTGCGCGAAGCGGCCGAGCTGCGCGTCAAAGAGGTAGACCGGATTGGCCTGCTGGCGGCCGAGTTGCGTAAAATGGGCGCGCAGATCGAAGAGTTGCCCGACGGCCTGCGCATTCAAGGCCCCTGCCGCTTGCAGGGCGCGGCCGTGGACAGCCACGGCGACCACCGGCTGGCGATGGCGCTGACCGTGGCCGGGCTGGCGGCCGCCGGCCGCACCAGCCTGGCCGGAGCGGCCTGCATCGGCGACAGCTATCCCGGTTTCGTTGAGGCGTTGGCCAGCCTGGGCGCCAACCTAACTTGGCATGACGAATTGTCAAAGCCCGAACCACGAATGGCCTAATTCCGGCCGATTTTGCTTTGGCTGAGCAGACGCCAATTTTGACCGGCCTGATCGGCTGGCCGCTGGGCTACAGCCTCAGCCCGAGGCTACACGCGGCCGCCGCGGCCGGCCTGGGCATCGAACTGGTCTATGCGCCCATGCCCGTCCGGCCGGAGGCGTTGCCGGCCGCCGTGGCCGACCTGGCTGCCCGGGGCTACCGGGGGGTCAACGTGACCGTGCCCCATAAGGAAGCTGTTGCGCCGCTGTTGGAAGAGCTAGAGCCGGCCGCGGCCGCCATCGGGGCCGTCAACGTGATTGCCTTCGACCAACCGAAAGGGGACCAGCCGGGCCGCGCCGTTGGCTACAACACCGATTGGAGCGGCTTCCTGGCCACGGCCGCCAGGCTGAAGCTCGAGCTGGCCGGCCGTGAGTGCTGGCTGCTGGGCGCGGGCGGTTCGGCGCGGGCGTTGGTTTATGCGTTGGGCAGGGCCGGGGCCCAGACGCTGGTCTTCGCCCGCCGGCCGGAGCAAGCCGCCCGGCTGGTTGCCGACTTGGGGGCCGAATTGCCGGCCGGCCGGCTGGCCGCCCAGCCCTGGGACGAACTCGTCGGCCGGGCGCGGTCGGCGGTGGCGGTCGGCGCGACGCCGCTGATCGTCAATGCCACCCCGCTGGGCATGCCCCCCCAAAGCGAGGGCTCGCCCTGGCCAGCCGCGGCCCCCTTCCCACCCCGGGCCTTTGTTTACGACCTTGTGTACGCGCCAGCCGAGACGGCCCTGATGCGCCGGGCGCGGGCGGCCGGTTGCCAGGTCGCCAACGGGCTGGGAATGCTGGCGGAGCAAGCGGCCCTCTCCTTTGCCCTCTGGACCGGCCTGGAGCCCGACCGCCGGGTGATGCGCGCGGCCGTGGGCTGAGGTTCAACAAAAATCCCCAGTCCCGACCGATCTCCCCTGCGCCCGGCCGCTCACTACGTTTGAACTTGGCCCGCATCAGAGGTAAGATCGCCCGCTCGCGTTGGCAGCATGTCACGGAGGCTAACATGGACGACGCCGTTATGATCATCCTGCGCATTGTCCATATTTTTTCAGGTGTCGTGTGGGTCGGCGCAACCTTTTTCACGGTGCGCTTGCTTCAGCCGGCGGTGCAGGCCACCGGCCGCGAGGGCCAAACCTTCATGCAGCATCTGGCCGGCCCTGGCGGGCTGAGCCGGACTTTTGTCATCGCCAGCGGCCTGACGATCCTGTCCGGGCTGGCGATGATGGCCATCCTGTCCGGCCTTCGGCCGGCCTGGTTCGGCTCGCCCTATGGCGCCGCCCTCACCATTGGCGCGCTGGCCGCCATCCTGGCGCTCGTCATCGGCGCCAGCCAAACCGGCCGCGCCACCCAGCGCATGGGCGCCCTGGGCGCCGAGATCCGGGCCGGCGGCGGCCCGCCCACGGCCGAGCAGGTGGCCGAAATGCAGCGCCTGGGCGAAAAAATTGCGCGCGGCGGCCGGCTGGCCGCCCTGCTGCTGACCATTGCCCTGCTGGGCATGGCCGTGGCCGAGCGGCTGGGTTGAGGCGGCCGGCGCTTGAGGTCCGCTTCGTTAGCCGTAAGCTAATATCGAGTCGCTTATGAGCCTCTATTTTCCCGAACTGGACGAACGCACGCGGCGGCTGATGCTGGCCGAGCTGGAGTACGACATCGGCCGCAACCAACTGCACATCAGCCCCTACCTCAGCCTGCAAGGGCAGCGCGACTACCCGAACCTACTGCGCCAGGCGATTGAGCGCGGCGACGAGACGACGCTGGCCGAAGAGCTGCGCGCCCTCCGGCGCATCGGCCGCACCGGCCACCGGCGCAACCCGGCCGGCGGTTACACCATCGTCACTTTGCCGGCCACGGCCGCCGAGACGCTGGCCGAGGACGCCTTCAACCGCTATTACATTCGCGCCATTTGCCGGCGGGCGCTGGAAGAGGGGGTCGAGGAGTTGATCGTCTACCGGGCCAAGCCGGCCGCCGAGCCGCGGCCGCGCTCTGAGGAGCTAGTGGAGACGACGGTGGATCCGGCCGCGCTGCTGCACGACCTGCGCGAGCGCCCGGCCGAGGAGCAAGAGATTGGCGTCCCCGGCGGGCCCAACTCCGGCATCAGCGTGCGTTTTCCTTAAGCAAAACCGCCAGAAAAAGACCTGCCGCTGGTCTTAGACCCCTGGGAGGTTGTACAGGCTGGTTGTACTGGTCGCTCCGGGCGGCCGTCAGCCGACCGTTACTTCCTCTTCTTGCTCGACTGCTTCGGCTTCGGCCGGCGCTTCGGCCGGCCCTTCCTCGCGCTTGAAGACCAGGCCGTCGTCCTCGACGTCCACCACGACCTTGTCGCCCTTGCTGAACGTGCCCTGGAGCAGCTCGATCGAAAGCGGGCTTTCGACGTAGCGTTGCAGGGCGCGCTTAAGCGGCCGGGCGCCAAAGTCATCATCGAAGCCGTGCTCGGCCAGCCACTCGCGGGCCGCCTGGGTCAGGCTGATTTCCAGCCCGCTCTCGCCCAGGCGCTGGCGCACCTCCTGCATTTGCAGGGCCACGATTTCGACCACGTCCGCCTTCGTCAGCGGCTCGAAGATGATGATCTCGTCAATCCGGTTGAGGAACTCCGGCCGGAAAGTGCCCTTGAGCGCCTCCTCGATGCGCCGGTGGTCGGCCGCTTCCTCCGGGTCGCGCATGCCGGCGAAGCCGAGCGCGCCCGAACGGCGCACAAAGGACGTGCCGACGTTGCTGGTCATGATGACGATCGTGTTGCGGAAATTGACCGTCCGGCCCTGGCCGTCGGTCAGCCGGCCGTCGTCCAGCAATTGCAAGAGGGCGTTCCAGACGTCCGGGTGGGCCTTCTCGATCTCGTCGAACAGCACCACGCTGTACGGCCGGCGGCGGACGGCCTCGGTCAGCTGGCCGCCCTGCTCGTAGCCGACGTAGCCCGGCGGCGCGCCGAACAGCCGGCTGACGGTGTGCTGCTCGCGGTATTCGCTCATGTCCACCCGGATCAGGGCGTCTTCGTCGTCGAACATGAACTCCGCCAGGGCCTTGGCCAGCTCCGTCTTGCCCACGCCGGAGCTGCCCAGGAAGATAAACGAGCCGATCGGCCGGCGCGGGTCGCTCAGCCCGGAGCGGCCGCGGCGTATGGCGTCGGCCAGGGCCGCTACCGCCCGCTCCTGGCCTACAATGCGCTGGTGGATCCGCTCCTCCATGTGCAGCAACTTTTCAGCTTCGGTCTGCATTAGCTGCGACACGGGGATGCCCGTCCAGGTGGCGACCACCTCGGCGATGTCGTCCTCGTCCACCAGCTCGTCCAGCTTGTTCTCGGCCTTCCAGCCGGTGAGCTCGGCCTCCAGCTCGCTCTCCAGCCGCAGCCGGTCGGCCCGCTTGACGGCCGCGCGCTCGTAATCGCGCACCGTGTGGGCCTCTTCTTCCTCGAACTTGAGCTGGTCCACCCCCTGCTTCAGCCCTTTGAGGTCGGCCGGCAGGGTGTGCAGGGCGACGCGCAGCTTGGCGGCCGCCTCGTCAATCAGATCGATCGCCTTGTCCGGCAATTGGCGGTCGTTGACATAGCGGTCTGACAGCTTGGCGGCCGCCACTAGGGCGGCGTCGGTAAATTGCACCTGGTGGTGGGCCTGGTAACGCTCACGCAGGCCGCGCAGCATCTCGATGGTCTCCTCGACCGAAGGCTCGTCCACAAAGACGGGCGCAAAGCGGCGCTCCAGGGCGCTGTCGCGTTCGATATACTGGCGATACTCGTCCAGGGTGGTGGCGCCCACGCACTGCAACTCGCCGCGGGCCAGGGCCGGCTTCATCATGTTGCTGGCGTCCATGGCGCCCTGGGCCGCGCCGGCCCCTACGACGGTGTGCAGCTCATCAATGAAGAGGATGATCTCGCCCTGGGCGCGCTGGATCTCTTCCATAGCCGCCTTCAGGCGCTCCTCGAATTCGCCCCGGAAGCGGCTGCCGGCGATCATCGCCCCCAGATCCAGGGAGACGACCCGCTTGTTGAGCAGGTTTTCGGGCACGTCGTTCTCGTTGATCTTTTGGGCCAGCCCTTCGACAATGGCCGTCTTGCCCACGCCCGCCTCGCCGATCAGCACCGGGTTGTTCTTGGTGCGCCGGCTGAGAACCTGGATGACGCGCAGGATCTCCTTGTCCCGGCCGATAACCGGGTCGAGCTTGCCTTCTTTGGCCAACTGGCTCAAGTCGCGGCTGAACCGCTCCAACGTCCGGTAGCGGCTCTCGGCCTGGCGGTCGGTGACGCGCTGGCCGCCGCGCACGCCCTTGACGCCCTCCAGAAAGCGCTCGCGGGTGACGCCAAACTCTTGCAGCACCCGGGCGGCGGCCGTGTTGCGCTCGCTCAGAACGGCCAGGAAGATGTGCTCGGTTGAAATAAACTCGTCCTTGAGCCGGTTGGCCTCCCCCTGGGCCAGTTCCAGCACCGTCCGGATGCGCGGCGTGTAGAAAATCTGGCCCACGCCGCCGCCGTAAACGGACACCTTGGGGCTGGCCTGGAGCTCATCGTCCACCCGGCTCTGGATGGCGGCCACATCCACGCCGAGCTGATCCAGGATTTGGGGGATGGCGCCGTCATTTTGCTCCAGCAGGGCCAGCAAGACGTGTTCGGTGTCCACTTGGGTGTGGCCGTAGCGTTGGACGATCTCGTAGGCGCGCGCGGCCGCGTCCTGGGCGCGCTCGGTGAAGCGGTCAAAGCGCATAATACTT
>JBOGUG010000361.1:0-2797 GCA_050696115.1 Promineifilaceae bacterium (SeqCode)
GCGGCCGCCAGCGCCAGCAAGGCCAGGCCGTCCGGCCGGGCCAGCACCAGTAGGCCGGCCAAGAGTCCGGTCACAAACAGGCCGCCCTGCTTGGCCGCTTCTGGCCCCGCTCGGCGGGCCAGCACCTCGACTGCCAGAGCGGTAAACAGCAGCGTCTCCATGCCGCTGCCGGCCGCCCAGACAAACTGCCAACTGAGAACCAAGATGGCGCCGGCCGCGAAGCTGGCGCCGGCCGCCTTGGGCCACAGGCGGCCCCACAGGTGGGCGCCGGCCAGCCCCAGCCCGGCCAGCGCCAGCCAGCCCAGCGCCAGGCTCCAGATGTTATGCGGCAGGCCCAGGCGATAGCCGGCCGCCAATAACACTGTGTAGAGAGGCGAGGTTGAGCCGGCGCTGGCCCCGGCCGGGCCGTAGCTGAGGCGCCCCTCGGCCGCCAGGTTCCGGGCGTAGGTCTGGTGGATCCAGGCGTCGTCCAGCGGGTAGCCTGGCCCGGCCGTGCGGAGGGCCAGGGCGGAATACAGGCCGGCGACGATGAGCGCCAGGACTGCGATCAGGAGGACTGCGCGCGGCCGCATGCTGCCGGCCGGGGCGCCCGCGTCGCCTTCCGCCGCGCCGGCCGTCACGCCACCCAACCCCACATGAAGAATTGGCCGCTGAAGTAGAGATACAGCGCCAGCGAAGGGTACAGGATCAGGCGGTTGAGCCAGGGGTTGCGGCCGGCGATCCCCAGCAGCATGAAAGTCGGGAAGAAGGCCAGCGCGTAGCGCGAGAAGGAGTACAGCGGCTTGAGCAGCGACGTGGGCAGGAGCATGAAGCCCAGCAGGCCCAGGGCGTACAGGCCGTAGGTCGCTCCCAGCCGGCGCACGGCCAACAAGCTTGTGATCAGTAGAAGTAGAGCGCAGAGGAAGTCGAAATACAGGCTAAAGGGCGCGCCGCCGGCAAACATCTGGGCCAGCGCCCGCAGCAAGTCCGCGCCGGGGACGCCGGTCGCCTGAAACCAGTGCTGGCGATAGACCTCGCCCAGTGCGGGCAGGCCGAGCCAAGCGCGGTAGAGTAAAAAGCCGGCCGTTCCCAGGCCGGGCAAGCTCACGGCGAGAGCCGCGCTTGCCTGGCGGCCGGCGCCGGCCGGGCGCTGGCGCAGGAATTCATAGGCCAGCGGCAAGATCAAGATCGCGCCTGTCAGGCGAGTCCAAGTCGCGAGCAAGGCGAAAGCGCCGGCGAGCCAAAAGCGGCCGCGACGGGCGGACAGCACGGCCGCCAGCGCCCAGAGCAAAAAGAGGGATTCGGTGTAGCCGGCCAGCAGGAAGAAGCCGGTCGGAAAGAGTGCCAGATAGACGGTCGCCCGCCTGGCCGCCGGCCGGCCGATCTCGGCCCGCGCCAGGTGGTAAAAGAGGGCAATGGCGGCCACAAAGGCCAGGTTGGAGAGCAGGAGCGCTGCCAGCAGGTTGGCTGTCTGAGGCCCGGCGGCTCGCTCGAGCAGCGCGCCCAAACCGCGGATGGCCCAGGAGTACAGGGGCGGGAAGACCGAATCGGCCTCCTCCGCGTACCCCTGGCGAGCGATGCGGAGATAATGCTGGGTGTCAAAACGCTGCCAGGGGCCGAGCAGCAGCCCAGGCCAGCCGTCGTCCAGGCGCGGCTCGCCCAGGTAAGGGCGCACGACTTCGTCGCTCCCGCCCGGCAGCGGCCGTACGGCCAAAACCAGGATCGGCCAGACCCAGAGCAACAGCCGCAGGCCGACAAACAGCAGCAGCGCCAGGCGCAGCGAGTCGCTTGCCAGCAACCGGCGCACTCCGCCGGCCCCTGCCGGCCCGGCCTCGCGCCGGGGCTTTGTCAGCGCGTCCTCAGCCAGGCTACCCACCCCCTTCCGGCCGGCTGCCCGCGGCCGGCGGCTCAATCGCGTAAAGCTGGATGAGGTCAAAGGCGACGATCAGGCGCAGCCGGGAGTGGCTGGCGCGGCCGGCGTAGAGGTCGGCCAGCGGCGCCGGCCGGTTGGGGTTCAGGGCCAGGTGGCTGACGCCGTAGCGGTCGGCGACGGCTAAGACGCCGCTGATCGGCTCATTGGGCAGGCTGAGGGCCGCCAGCCCAGTGTGATAGTTCAGGGCCGGCGCGTTGCCGACCAGCACCACTGCCCCGGCCGGCAGGCTGCGGCCTATCCGCTCGTAGTCGGCCGGCGCCTCTCCCGCCAGCCGCTTCTCGCCCGACACCGCCAGCGTCAGCGCCACGGCCAGCAGGGCAAACAAGGCTGAGAAATTGCGCTTGGCGCGGGCCGGCCGCCAGTGTGGGAGGCGGGCGGCAGCGAAGTCCACTGCCCGGCCGATGCCGATCGGGGCCAAGGCGGTCGTCCACGGCCAGAGCGCCACGGACGAATGAAAGAGCGTGCCGCGCAAGCCCGGAAAGGTGAACAGCAGCGTGGCCAGGGCGAATAGGCCCAGGGCGTAGGCGCTGAACGGGGCCAGGAGCAGCCGGCCGTCCGGCCTGCGCCAGGCCGTCCACCAGCCGAGCACAATGAAAGGCGTCAGAAAGATAAGGCCGGGAATGGCGACGGCCATTTGCAGGCCGAGCCAGAGGGCTTCGGCCTTGGAGCGCAAAATGTTGGCCAGGCCCCAATCCAGATAGGTTGCCAGCGTAAAGCGTCGGCCGTAGGCGAACAGGTCGTCGTAGGAGGTCAGGAACAGGCTTTGGGCGCCGGCGGCCGGCAGCGGCCGGCCGAAGAGTTGCCAGTTGCGCCACAACCAGCCGCCCATAACCAGCAAGTAGCCGGCCAGTAGGAGGGCCAGCGCCCAGGCTAACTCCCGGCCGC
>JBOGUG010000362.1:0-15654 GCA_050696115.1 Promineifilaceae bacterium (SeqCode)
CTCCTGGCGCTTGCCCGAGTTGGCTGCCCAGTTGGCCGAAGTGGCCGCCGGCCGCCAGCGTATTCCCTCCGCCGACCCGACGCAGACCGGCTATGAGCCCGCCCCTGGCCGCATCAGCCTCAGCACCCAACACAGCGCCAAGGGCCTGGAGTGGGACGCCGTCTTTGTCGTCGGTGTGGACAGCTTCTGGGTGCCAAGCTCCTTGGATAGCCCCTTTTTAGGCGTGCGCGAAGAGTTTGGCAGTGATCCAGGGGCAGAAGTTGTGGCCCAAATGCGCGAGCTGCTTGCAAGCGGCTCGTCCCTCTATCCCAGCCGGTCAGCCACCGACTCGGCCCACATCGAAGTCATCAGCGAGCGCCTCCGGCTGCTTTATGTCAGCATCACCCGCGCCCGGCGCTTCTTGCAAATCAGCCGCAGCCGCAAGACGCGGCGCTACCGCCAGGATCATCCGGCCGCCCCGGCCACGGTCATGGGCGTGTTATACGACTATGTGAAAGGCCTGCCATGATCCCCGACAACCCGTTCTTCCATCGGGGGGCGATTCGGCGCAAAGAGGATTTTTACGGCAGGGCGGCCGAAACGGAACAAATCCTCGGCTTGTTCCGCAACGGTCAAAGCGTGTCGGTCGTTGGGCCGCGCCGCATTGGCAAGAGCTCGCTGCTGCTGCACCTTTGCCGCGAAACCGTCCGCGCCCAATACGGATTACAAACGCCGCGGTCAGTTTTTGGCCTGCTGGACTGTCAAGAGCTGGCCGGCTCGCCGCCGGAAGAGGTCTACGAGGCGCTGCTTCGCACGATTAGGGCTGGCGCCCAGGTTAACGGCCAGCAGGCGAAACCGGGCGACGAGCCCGGCACTTATCGGGCGCTGGACCAGGCCATCGCCGCGCTTAGCCGAGCGGGTAGCGCAGTGATCTTGCTTCTAGACGAATTCGAGCTGTTGGCCGCCAACGAGCGCCTCACGCCCTACTTTTTCGCCCGCTTGCGCGGCCTGACCACCAAGTATGGCCTGGCCTACCTGACCGCCAGCCAACGGCCGCTCTTTTCGATAACGGCCGACGAGCAGATCTTGAGCTCCCCCTTCTTCAATATTTTCGTGACGCTTACCCTGGGCCTCTTCCGACCGGAGGAGGCGCGCGGCCTCCTCTCTCACCGGCTGAACGGCACCGGAATGGCCATCAAGCCTGAAACGGCCGCGCATCTGATCGAGTTGATGGGGCCACACCCCTTCTTCCTTCACATCGCCGGCTATCACGCCTATCGCCTGCTGCGCGAGGGCCGAACTCTTGACGGCCGCGCCGGTCGCAGTGCGCTTCACCAGGCGGTGGCGGCCGAGGCCGATGCTCACCTCAGTTACCTCTGGCAGAACCTCACCGTGGAAGAGCAGTATTGCCTGGCAGTTGCGGACGGGCCAGTGGACGTAATGCGCTGGCTCGAACAGCAGTCGCTCGTTGTGCCATCCGACTCTGGTTACGCATATACCAGCCAGCTTTTGGCCGACTACGTCCGGCGCCAACCTGTGCCCGGGCTGGTGCAGGCTGGGCCGTTCGTCATTGACGACCAACGCCACAAGGTCTTCGCCAACGGCCGCCCGATTGACCTGACAGCCTCACAGTACGAGCTGCTCATGCGGCTTGGCCGCAGTCATGGCCAGGTGGTGACGGCTGAGGAGCTGGCCCTGGCCGTGTGGGGCGATAACTTAGCTGACGATCCTGACCGCCTCAAAACGCTCATCAAGAGACTGCGGCGGGCGGTCGATCCATTTAACAACTGGATCATCAGCGAGAGAGGCGTCGGCTACGTGCTGCGCGCTCCTGAGGGCTGAGGTGAAGGGAAGGTTTTGGCTCCAGGCGTTGCAGGCAGCGGCGGCCGGCATAGCCGTCGCGCTTCTGTTGGCGCCTGACTCACGGGCCCACGCCCAGGGCAGCGCCCCATATTATTGGCGCTATGACGCGCCCGGCCGGCTGAACTTGTTGCGCCTCGGCGACCTCGATCGCGATGACATCGGGGAGTTGGTCATCGCCGCCGGAGAGGTGAACCTCACCCTGTTGGGCGCGGACGGCCGTCCGCTGTGGTCCCAGCCAATCCAATTCTCCTCCTCTATCGTTGCCCTCGAACTGCTGGACGTGGACGGATCCGGCGATTCCCAGCTGGAGATCGCGGTAGCCAGCCAGGATGAGTTGGCCCTGGTTTCCCTTTCCGGCGCCGTTCGCTGGCGCCAGCCGCTTGATCAGCCGCCGGCCGCCCTGGCCGCCTACCGTCCTGAACCGGAGGGAGCGGCCCAGCCCGTGGTGGCGGTTGCCAACGGAACGGTGGCTCGTTATGACGCGGGCGGGGAGCGGATCTGGCAGTTCAGCCCGGCCGAACCGCCTCCTGAGCAGGCTTCACTCAGGCTCGCGGCTTCAGATCTGGACCGCGATGGCCGGGATGAGCTGATTTACAGCCACCCCACGGCCAATGGCTTCAGTCGGCTGCAGGTGTTCGGAAACCAGGGCCAGCTCCTCTGGGCCCAACAGGATCCCGGCCGAGTCAGCGGCCTGAAAGTGGTTGAGTTTGATGCCGAAGGGCCGCGCGAGATAGCCGTCGCTACCAGCCTAAACCGGGTCTACCTTTACACGCATGACGGGCTGCGCCGCTGGCCCTATCGCTCGCCCAATCGGCCAGTAACGGCGCTGGCCTTCGCCCAGCTTGAGCGCGGCCCGGCCCTGATCGTTGGCACCTCGGTCGGTTCACTTATCGCCTATGATCCGCTCGGCCGACGCTACTGGAGCAGCGCCTATACCGCCGCGCCCGACCGGCCGATCCTTTCTGTTAGCCCGGCTGGCGCTGCTGGCGGCGCTGAGGAGCCAATGGCGTTGGCCCTCGTGCTTGGCCCGGCGGCCGAGGCCGGCGAAACGGCCGACGTGCTCCTCCTAGATGACAACGGCATCCGGCTGGAGCCCGCCTTCCCGCTGGCCGACCTTGCCGGGCTGACCCAGTTGGCCGACCTGAACCGCGATGGCAACAGCGAGCTGGTCCTGGCTAATTTCGCCAGCCTGGAGCTTCTCGATCCTGGCATTGGCGTGCGCCAATTCTCCCAGAACTGGGAGTATCGCCTGGCGGCCGGACCCCAAGCCGTCTTGATCGCCGATATAGACCTGGATGGCGAGCCCGAGGGCTTGTTTGGCGCTGACGATGGCAAGCTTCACGCGCTAGAGGGCGACGGCAGCAAGGCCTGGGAGGCCGACTTGGGTGGCGTAGTGAGCCAGCTGGCGCTGGCGGCCGCCGGCGAAGACAATCTGCCCGAAATCGTCGCGGTACATAACGACATCGCCACCGGCGACGCCGGCGTCGAGAATATTGAAGGCTGGATTGAAGTACTCAGACCAGACGCTCGGCCTGTGTGGGATGCCTCCCTTCCGACCAGCATTTCTAGCATCCTGGTGGGCGACATCAACCGTAGCCAGCCGCCTGAGCTGATCGTCGGCACGGCTGATGGCCAACTGCTGGCGTACTCGCTCGATGGCGACTTGTTCTGGCAGGCAGCCGTGAACGGCAGCGTGACGCATCTCTATCTAGTGGATGAATCGCGCGGTACCGAAGTTGTCGTCGGCACGGGCTCCAACACAGTTGATCGCTTCAACAACAAGGGTACCGGCTTTTTCCGGCTAGCCGAGTTTCTCGACAACCTGCTGAGCCTGGATGTAGTCGCCCGCACGGAGGCGGTTGCGCCGATGCTCGTCGCGGCCGTGGAAGACGGGGCCATTCGGGCCTTTGATTCGCGCGGCGCCGAGCTGTGGGAGGCCAGGCTCGACGCCGAACCGACGAGCATGCTGGTCAACAATGCCACCATCTTGGTCGGCACCGATGAACAGGAACTGATTCGTCTTGACCTGGACGGCAACATCCTCTGGCAGCGCGCAGGCCTGGGGCGCATTACCAGCCTGCACTGGGGGGATCTGGACGGCGACGTGCGGCCGGACATTGCCGTCGGCAATCGCGATGGCGAAGTCCACCTGCTGACGGCCGAAGGCGACAGCGTCTGGCACGTGCTCAACCTGGGCAGCCCGGTCTTCTATGCGACAGCTTTTCCCGGCTCGAGCCAACAGGCGCCCGAGCTGCTCACGGTCACCGAGAGTGGTTTTGTCCAGTTATTCAGATCACAAGCGAATCGGCCGCCCCTGCTAGTAAACCCGACGACCGAGGTAAGTCAGGGCCGTTACAATATCACCGTAAACGTCATTGACGTCGAGCGAGACGAAGTCACCGTGAGCCTGGAGCTCTTTGACCCCGCAGCCGAGGGCTGGTCCAGCGCAGGCGACAAGGTCGGGGCTAACGGAAACGACCTCCTGTTTTGGGCCGTGAACCCCCCGGCCGGGAGCGGACCAGTTGCCTACCGGTTCCGTTATGACGACGGCGCCCATCAGGGCCAGGTGATGCCCGCGGCCGGGCCGGTAGCCATCGCTGGCGGCCAGCTCTTTGAGGCGCTGCCGGTGCTGGGCACGCTCCTGGTGCTTGGGCTCGTCCTGGTCTCGTGGGCGGTCCTGCGTCAAAACCGGGTGCCAAATGCTCCTGTGCGAAATCTGCTGCGGCGCCTTAAATTGCGGCCGGAGTTGGCGCTGGTCTATCTTGAGGAGAGCTACGCCGATCACAGCGGCTCGCCAGATTTCCTTTTGAGTTTGGCTAACCAGGCGCGCAAAGAGGAACGCAGCGCCCTGGCAAACATGGCGGACGGTCTATTTTTGCTCCAGGCCCGGCCAGATTCGGCCGTGCCGATCCTGGTTGGCGCCGTGCAGCAAGGCAGCCAGCGTAACCCAGCCTGGCTTGCGGCCGGCGCCTGGCTGGCGAACTTTGAGACCGCTCAAGCTTTGCTTACCGCCCCATCGCTCACTGAGTTGAGCCTGCTCCGGCCGGGCGTCGAGCAGCTGCTCCAGGACGAAACGGCCGCCGAATCTAGCCGGGTGGCGTTCGCGCCGCTTCTGCCCGTCATGCAAAGTCTGCGAGACAGCGAACGCGTTGATCTGGCTGACGATCGGCTGGTCTACTTGAATGAGGCGGCGAGCCTGCTAAGGCAAACTGTGGAAGCGGCGGCCGAGCCGCGATCGCTGGCCGAAACACTCCTTAAGGCCATCAGCCAGCGCTGGCAGGGGCTGGTTAAGGCTGAGATAGAGGAGTTGCACGGCCGGGCGCAGTTGGAGGCCCGCCTGCTGACTCGAAATCTGGCGCCCGGCCCCGACGCAGTTGTGGCCCTGGAACTGAAAAACGTCGGCCGGGCCCCGGCCGAGAAGATAGAGGTCGCCCTTGCCGATGACAGCGCCTACGGCAGCCCGGGACCTATGCACACAATCGCTTACTTGCCGCCCGGCCGTGCGCGCCAGCTACAATTCACGATCGAGCCTGGCCGGGAGGAACGCTTCCGCGTCGTCTTCAACATCGCTTACGACGACCGCAGTGCCAGCGGCCGGCGCCTGGCGTATGCCGATATGGTTCACCAGCTGGCGCCCGTGCGCACATACGCGCCTATCAACAACCCGTATTCGCCTGGAATGCCCTTGCGGCGCAACAGCACCACATTTGTCGGCCGCGAGGAACTGTTCCACTTTATCGGCCACACCACTGGGGAGGCGCTCGACCGAAGGGTTCTCATCCTGGTTGGTCAGCGCCGGACGGGGAAGACGTCGGCCTTGCTTCAGCTGGATCAGCACCTACCAGCGGGGCTGATTCCGGTCTACATCGACTGCCAGTCTCTGGGCGTCGTGCCTGGCATGCCGGCATTCTTCCATGACCTAGCCTGGATCATTGCCGATGCCCTGGCAGCCCATGACCTGAGCCTAGAGGTGCCAGGCCTCGACGATTGGATAAACGACCCGGCCGGCCGCTTTCAGCGCGACTTCTTGCCGGCCGCCCGGCGCTTGATGCCAGCGCAGTCCGCCCTGTTGTTGATCTTTGATGAGTTCGAGGCGTTCGAGAACCTGGTGAACGACGGCATTTTGCCGCGTACGCTGTTCACCTTCCTGCGCCACTTGATGCAACACGGCCGGGGCCTGAGCTTCATCTTTGCCGGCACGCGCCGCCTCGAAGAGATGAGCAGCGACTACTGGTCGGTGCTGTTTAACATAGCCCTCTACCGCCAGATTGGCTTCTTGGACGAGGTGTCAGCCCGGCGGCTCATTCAGGGGCCAGTTGCGCCGCATATCCTTTATGATGACCTGGCCATTGACAAGATCCTGCGCGTTACGGCCGGCCATCCATACTTCATTCAACTCGTCTGCTACACGCTGATAAACCGGGCCAACGCCACCCAAAATGGCTACATCACGATCTCGGATGTGAACGCAACCCTCGAGGAAATGTTACGCCTCGGCGAGGTCCATTTTGCCTATTTGTGGCAGCAATCTTCTTACTCCGAGAAGTCGCTGCTAGCGGCCGCTGCTCGCCTGGCCGAACGGGACGTGCCCTTCCGCCCGGCCGAACTTGTGCAATATCTGGCCCAATTTAGCATTTATCTTGAGCCGGCCGAGGTGACTTACGCCCTAAATCGCTTAGTAGAGCGAGAAATTTTGCGTGAGAAGGCCGAAGAAGGAGCCACCCATTACGAGCTGCGCATCGGGCTCGTTGGCTTGTGGGTTGCCCAAAACAAGAGCCTCATCCGGCTGTATGAGGCGCGCGGCACGGGCGAGGCGCCCGGCTGGACCCGCGCATCGGTGTCCGGCTAGAGCTGTTTGGCCTGGCTGGAGCCCCTCGCCGCTCTGGAGCTGGCGCTAAACCTCAAGATCTTTCGGCAGCCACAAGTTGATCAGAGCCCCATCCGTCTGGGGGCTCAGCGCCTTCCAACCGATAATCGGCAGCTCAATCTGGGCCAGCCCGGCCGTCGGCAGGCTGATCGCCTGACCCGTCAGGCGAAACAGTAGCTGCTCTACCGACGGGTTGTGCCCAATGAGCAACACCCGTTCGACGCTTCCAGTTAAACCCCGCACAGCAGCCAGATAGCCGGCCGGACCGCCGGCGTAAATGCCTGGAGCAGTCTGAACCTCGCCTGCGTATCCGCAGTTGGCAGCCACGGCGTCGGCCGTCTCGACGGCTCGCCGGGCGCTGGAAGTGAGGATCAGGTCGGGCACGAGGCCTTCGGCCGCGATCAACGCCCCCATGCGCGGTGCATCTCGCTCGCCGCGCGGGTTGAGCGGCCGGTCATGGTCGTCCAGGGCCGGATGCTCCCAGCTGGACTTGGCATGACGCATCAACAAGAGCGTTTTCATCTGATGGCCCGGCCGGCGCTCCGCTGTTACGGCAGCGCCCAACAGCCCCGATGGCGTTTTGGCTTGACAAAGTGTACTGTGTACACTATACTGAGTTCGGGATTTGGTGTTATCGGTACACTAGCGTTTAGGAGTTGCCATGTTTCTGAGCTGGACTTCGTTCGCCGTGGTGGTCGCCCTCGCCTTTATGCTGGGCATGCTGCTGGCATTTCTCCTGGTAGTGAATGCCATGCTTCGCGTGCGGAATTGAGTCTCGGCGCCTTCGCCCGCCTAGCGCTTCAGATTTGTGAAAGCCCCGCGGCCGGGGTACAGGGCGTTTTCTGCCAGTTCGTCTTCTATGCGCAGCAACTGGTTGTATTTGGCGACGCGGTCTGTGCGGGCCGGCGCGCCCGTTTTGATCTGTCCCGCGTTCAAAGCCACTGAGAGATCGGCAATGGTTGTGTCTTCAGTCTCGCCGCTGCGATGGGAAATAACGGCTGTCCAGCCGTTGCGCTGCACCCTGTCTACGGCCGCGATGGCCTCGGTTAGGGTGCCGATCTGGTTCACCTTGCACAGCAGGCTATTGGCGGCCCTCAGATCCATCCCCTTTTGAATCCGCTCCAGATTGGTGACCAGCAGGTCGTCGCCCACGATCTGCACCCGGTCGCCAAGGCGCTCCATAAGCAATTGCCAGTTTTCCCAATCATCCTCGGCCAATCCATCCTCAATTGAGATGATCGGATATTCCTCGACCCACTCGGCATAAAGGTCCACCATCTCGGCCCCGGCCAGGACCCTATCCTCGGTCTTCAGATGATATTTGCCGTTTTGGTAGAACTCGGTCGCCGCTGGGTCCATTGCAAACACGATCTGACGTCCGAGCTCATAGCCCGCCTGGCCCACTGCGTCCAGGATCAGCTCGAACGCCTCACGGTTGGCAGCTACTTGGGGCGCGAAACCGCCCTCGTCGCCGAGCGTGGTCGCGTAGCCGCGCCCATGCAGCACCTTTTTCAGGCTATGGTATATCTCGGCGCACCAGCGTAAGCCTTCCTTGAAGCTGGCGGCCCCAACTGGCATCACCATGAACTCCTGGATATCGGTCGAGCCGGCCGCGTGCTTGCCCCCGTTCATGATGTTCATCATCGGCACAGGCAGGGTGCGGGCTGCCACCCCGCCCAAGTAGCGATAGAGCGGCAATTCGACGCTCTCAGCGGAGGCGTGGGCCAGAGCCAAGGATACGCCCAAGATCGCGTTCGCGCCAAGGCGCTGCTTGTTCGGCGTCCCGTCCAGGGCAATCAGGTAATCGTCAATGCCGACCTGATCGGTGGCATCCCACCCGACGATCTCTTCGCTAATTTCTCCGTTGACCGCCTCGACCGCCCCCAGGACGCCCTTGCCGCCATAGCGGCCCTTGTCGCCGTCACGCCGTTCCCAGGCCTCGTAGGCGCCGGTGGAGGCGCCGGCCGGAACGATGGCCCGGCCCTTGCTGCCATCCATTAGGGCTATCTCGACCTCGACGGTGGGATTGCCGCGCGAATCGAGCACCTCACGGGCATAGACGGACTGGATGTAGGACATATTCGCTCCTGTGTTCGATCCCCGGTTAAGCATAGACTGTGAGCTGTTGCGGCCGTGGCCCGCGAGACAACCGGCCGGCGCAAGCGCTCCCAGCAGCTCTATCTGGCGGCCGGATTTGGCCGCAGGAAATGATAGCAAATGGCCCGGCCGCTTGGCAAAGTCGAGGCTGCGGGACGCGCCTTGTCAACTTATGTCACCCCAGCTATAAATTGGAATCTAGGGCGCTATGGGTATACGCATGCCTGGGACGCCAGATACAACCGCAACCCTTTGGCAATACTTGCTGTTCGAACTGAGTGACGTTTTCGACGCCCACGGTGTGTGCGCGGCCGCCGCCCACACCATCGCGGTCTACGCGGACACGCCCACCGTCGTCTCCATCGCCAACGCGGGTCAGCCCTTTTATGACGTTTGGATCAGCGACAATGAGGGCCGGGTGCAGCAAGCTCGCTGGCAGCGCGAGCACGACTCTTTCATTCGCATTATTCAGTCCGGGCAGGCAGACCTCTGGCGGCCAGCGCAATTGAGCAATGAAGAGCGTCGCGAGGCTGACCTGTGGCGGCTCATGCGCCAGACTGTGTTGGCTGTTCCCCTGCCCTTCCCCGGCCGGCGCCATGTGGCGGGTGCCCAGGGCGCCATCTGCCTCCTAGATCCGCCCCATAATTGCCGCATTTCGGCCGAGGTGCTGGAGGCCCTAGCGGTCCAGATAACTTCCTATCTTGACCGGGCCCATTTGCGCCAGCGCTCGGATCAGCAGCACATCGAGTTCAGCATCATTTCAGATATCAGCTATTCCCTCACGGCTACCCTCGACCTGGACTCCATCTTCGCCCAAGTTGCCGACGCTGTCAGGCGCGCCCTTGGCGCCGAGGCGATTTCGATCGGCTTGACCGATGAGGTACGCAACGAGCTGGTATTCGTGGACACAATGATGGGCCCTAGCTTTGCCGGGTTCGCGCCCATCCGGCTCAAAATGGGCCGAGGCATCGCCGGTTGGGTCGCCAAGCACGGCGAGACGGCAATTGTCCATGATGCCTACTCCGACCCGCGCTTCTATGCCAAATACGATCAGCTGACGGGGTTCCGGACCAACTCCCTGCTTTGCGTGCCGCTGATTATTGAGGGGCGCGTCATAGGCGTCCTTGAAGTTCTCAATAAGCAACACAGCCGCTTTGATGAGAACGACGCACGCCTGGTGCAGGCCATCAGCGGCCCGCTTGCCGTCGCCATAGAGAACGCAAAGTTGCATGCGAATTTGCTTTCTGATAAGCGGCGCGTTGACACGCTGATTTCGAGCCTGTCGGAAGGACTCATGACGACCGACCTTGAAGGGCGTATTACTGACATCAACGATGCCTTGACTTCGTTGCTGAGGGTTGAGAAAAGACACCAAAAGGGAACCTATTTTGCTGACCTGATTGAAACGCGGAGCGAGGATTTCCGCAAGTTTTGGCAGACAGTCTACGATTCAAGCGAGCCCTTCCCGCAGATTCAGTGCGACCTGCATCGGGCTGATGGTAAATACGTGCCCGTACTTGTCAGTGGCACCGCGATCACCGGTGACGGAGACAAGGTTAGCGAGCTCGTCTTCGTTTTCAGCGATCTGCGCCATGTTCGCGAATTGGAGCGCATGCGGGACGACTTCTTCCACAACATTGTCCACGAGCTACGAACGCCTCTCAATACGATTCTGATTTACATTCGACTGCTTAAGGACGGCAAAGCGGCCGCCGACAGCGCCAAGGCCAGCCGTTTTATGGAGGCGATTGAACACCAAAGCGACCAGCTTCAGAAGATGGTGCGCCAAATGCTGCATCTGGCGAAGCTGGAGGACAGCGAGCTCCACAGCCCGCTTGAAGCCGTTTCCCTGAACAACGTGTTTGAGCAAATCCTGCCCGCCCTGAGCGTTCGCGCGGCCGATAAAGGGCTGACCTTCATCGTCGAGGTGCCGGCCGGATTGCCGTTAGTGATGGGCTCAGCCGAGATGCTCAGCGTGGTCATTAAGAACTTGGTTAATAACAGCCTGCAGTACACCGATAAGGGCCAGGTTATTTTGCGCGCCTGCGTGGACGGCGGTTTCGTTCGCGTCGAGGTTGCCGACGAGGGCATTGGCATTCCGGCCGAAGCGATTCCCAACCTATTCCAGCGCTTCTACCGGGCCCAGCCGGCCGTCGAGCGCGGCATCGCCGGCTTTGGACTTGGACTGGCAATGGTCAAGGAGGCGCTACAGCGCTATGGTGGTAGCATAGAAGTCGTAAGCCAAGAAGGGCAGGGCACAACCTTCACCGCCAAACTGCCCCTTGCAAGAGAACTGAATGAAGTCGACCTATCTTGATCACGGCGCCTCAACGCCGGTGCGGCCCGAAGTCCTTGAGGCCATGCGGCCGTTCTGGAGCGACGTTTACGCCAACCCGTCCTCGGTTCACCGGGCCGGCCGCCAAGCCAGCCGCGCCCTGGAGAACGCGCGCGAGCAGATTGCTGCCTTAATCAACGCCAAGCCGGCCGAGATCCTCTTCACAGGCTGCGGCTCCGAAAGCGATAACTTGGCGCTGCGCGGCGTGATGTGGGCCGCCCGGGCCGCCGGCCGAGGCGAGCATCTCATCACCAGCGCCGTCGAACACAAGGCGGTTCTGGACACCGCCCGGCAACTGCGCGACCAGTATGGCTTTGAGCTAACCGTGTTGCCTGTTGACGAATTCGGCCGGGTCAGCCCTGAGGCGCTCGAGGCGGCCATCCGGCCGGTGACAAGCCTTATCTCAATCATGGCGGCCAACAACGAAATTGGCACCTTGCTGCCCATTGAGGCGCTGGGCGAAATTGCCCACCGCCGCGGCGTGCTCTTCCATTCCGACGCGATTCAGGCAGTTTTTTCCCGCGAATGGGACGTCCAGCGGCTGCCGGCCGACTTGCTCAGTTTCGCGCCCCACAAATTTTATGGGCCAAAGGGGATCGGCATCCTTTACGTGCGCCAGGGCGCGCAATTGGCCGCGCTGATAACGGGCGGCGGCCAGGAAGGCGGCCGGCGGGCGGGCACCGAGAATGTGGCCTACGCCGTGGGCGCGGCCGAGGCGCTGCGTCTGGCGCTTGAGGAGCGTGAAGAACTTACCCGCCACGCGACGCGGCTGCGCGACCGGCTCATCGAGGGCGTGCTGGCGGCGGCCGGTGAGGTCGGCCGGCTTACCGGCCACCCGGCCGAGCGAACGCCCCACAACGCCAGCTTCGCCTTTCGCGGCATCAGTGGCAACGACTTGCTGATGCACCTGGACATGGCCGGCGTGGCCGCCAGTAGCGGCTCGGCCTGTCTGACCGGCGACCCCAAGCCGTCGGACGTCCTGGAGGCCAGCGGCCTGGGGCCGGAGTGGACGCGCGGTGGGCTGCGGCTGACGGTCGGCCGGCAAAATACCCCTGAAGAAATTGAACACGTCCTGAGAATCCTGCCGCCGATCTTAGACAAGCTCCGCCAGCTTAGCTTACAATACGCCTGATGAAAGTTTCACTTAGCGGGACAGGCGCGTCGGCCGCGCCAGTCAAGGGCCGCGTGGTTGTCGCTATGAGCGGCGGGGTGGACAGCTCGGTCGCGGCCGCACTTCTGGTAGCCCAAGGCTACGAAGTCGTTGGCATGATGCTGCGCCTGTGGAGCGAAGAGGGTGGCGCGGCCGCCAATCGCTGTTGCACGCCCGACCAGATGGCCGATGCGCGCCGCGTGGCGGAAGCGCTGGACATACCCTTTTACGCCCTGGATGTCCAGAACTACTTCCGCAACACGATCGTCCAGTTCTTCATTGACGAGCATGCGCGCGGCCGGACGCCGAACCCTTGCATTGAGTGTAATCGAACCATTCGCTTCGGCTATCTATTGCAACAGGCGCTCGGCCTGGGCGCGAGCTATCTGGCGACCGGCCATTACGCCCGAACGCGGCCGACCCCGGCTGGGTTTGAGCTCCTCCGGGCGGTTGACGCGCGCAAGGATCAGTCTTACGTCCTGCACGTACTCGGCCAGGAAGCATTGGGCCGGGCCATCTTCCCCATCGGCGGGTACACCAAGGCCGAAGTGCGCCAGTTGGCCGAGGAGTATGGCCTGGGCGTGGCCGGCAAGCACGAGAGCCAGGATCTCTGTTTCCTAGCCGATGGCGACCATCGGCGCTTCCTGGGAGAGCACGCCCCCGACCTGGAGGCGGCCGGGGCCATCGAAACGGTCGGAGGCAGACTCCTCGGCCAACACCAGGGGCTGCACAACTACACGCTTGGCCAGCGCAAGGGGCTGGGCGTCGCCGCTGGCAGCCCACTCTTTGTGGTGGACAAGGATATGAGCCGCAACGTCCTCGTGGTCGGTAGCCGCGAGCAAGCCTCGACCCGGCATTTTACACTCAGGAGCGTGAACTGGGTCGCCGGCCGGCCGCCCGACGCCCGTTTCCAGGCGGCGGCGCAAGTGCGCTATAAGTCGCAGCCGCTTTCCGCGGCCGTTGAAGCCCTGCCGGAGAGCCGCGCCGTTGTGACACTGGCCGAACCGGCACTGGGCGTCACGCCGGGTCAGGGCGCGGTGTTCTACTTGGGCGATGTCTGCCTTGGCGGCGGACTCATTGAGGACCACAGGCCATGACGGCGACGGCATCGGGGCTGATTTTGGGCTTCCTGGTGGCAACCGCCTACGGAGCGGCCTTCCACGTCCTCCTCGGCGGCCGGCCGCGCAAGATTGCGCTCTACGTTCTGGCCTCCTGGTTGGGCTTCACGGCCGGCCACTTCCTTGGCGACATGGCTAATTTTGAACCGCTGCGCTTGGGCGCAATCCACCTCTTCAGCGCCAGCCTTGGTGCCTGGGCGCTGCTGATCGGAATGTGGCTGCTGAGCGATCGCCCGGCCTGATTGGCCGGCCGCTCCTATCAAGCTATACTCTATTGGATGGCGTATGGACGTTCCCGATGTGAGCGCACAACTTCCGATAGAGCGGCCGCGGGAACGCTCGCCCGTACGCTACCTGATTTTGGGCGGAATTGTCGCCCTAGTGCTTACAATCGGCCTCGTTGTTGGCGTCATCTTGCTGGCCCAGCGCTATCCGGCCGAGATTGAAGCCGTCCGCGACATCTTTATCATCGCCTTGGCGTTGGAAAGCTGCATATTTGGCCTCGTTCTGCTCCTGATGCTTGTGATGATCGTGCGCCTGGTCAACATGCTTGAGTTTGAGATCAAGCCGATTTTGGAACAGACCAGCGCCACAATTGGCACTGTCAAGGGTACGACCGCCTTTGTAAGCAGCACAGTCGTGGATCCGGTGGTGAAGTATACGAGCTACCTGGCGGGCATTCGGCGCGGGGCTCGGGCGTTGTTTGGCGACCCGAGAAGAAATGTGCCTGATTAGGCCTGAGTGAAAGGAAAGGAGAACACATATGAGCGACGAAAGTAGCGACATTGGGGCCTTCATGGCCGGTTTTGTCATAGGTGGTCTAGTCGGCGCTGCCACGGCCCTGGTGCTGGCGCCGCGCTCTGGCGACGAAACGCGGGCGCTTATCAGCGCCAAGGGCGAGGAGCTGCGCCAGACAGGCAGCCAACAGATTAGTGGGTATCGCGACCGGGCAGGCGCGGCCGTCAGCGATGCCCGTGGCCGCGTCCAGGAGACCGGCAGCAACGTCCAGGAGCGGGCTCGCATTGTCCTCGACCAGGGCAAGAGCAAGGTTAACGAAGCCATCGAGAAAGGTAAGGAAAAGGTTGGCCAGACCCGTAACGACATGAACGAGCAGATCCCGAATGAGCTTAAGGGGGATGCCTGATCGCCTAAGCCAACACCAGCCTTGCAGGTGAAGACAGGCGCCCCCGGCCAAACGGGAGCGCCTGTCTTTTTAGGCCAATGACCAAGACATGGCCGATCACCTTAAGCCAATTGCTTGAAAGCCTGCCGCGCGCGCCGGGCGACAACGGCCGCGAGCTAGTCCGCAAAGCTTACGCATTTGCGGCGGCCGCCCATGAGGGACAGCGGCGCGCCTCGCGCGAGCTGTTCGTTGAGCACGACCTTGCCGTGGCCCACATCGTCAGCCAATTACAGGTGGACGCCCCCACCGTCGCGGCCGCCCTGCTCCATGATGTTCTCCTGCCCCACACCCAACTTGACGAGGCGGCCGTGCGCAAGGCCTTTGGGGCTGAGGTCGGCTCGCTGGTGGCGGCGCTGGCTAAATTAGCGCCCTACAGTGAGGGGCTCAGCACGGCCAGCCGCGAACAGACCACGGAGGCTGTTCGCCGGGCGCTCTTGACGATTATCGAAGGCGACGCTCGGGTGATCTTGATCCGCCTGGCCGACCGCCTCCAGGACCTGCGCAAGGCGGGCGATCTGCCGCGGGAAGAGCGCGAGAGCCTGGCCCTCGAAGCGCGCGAGATCCAGGCGCCGCTGGCAAACCGGCTCGGCATCTGGCAGCTGAAGTGGGAGTTGGAGGACATGAGCTTTCGCTGGTTGGAGCCGGAGCAGTATCGCAAGATCGCCAGTTATGTCGCCGAGCGGCGCGAAGAAAGGGATAGATGGATCCAGCGGGCGATCCAGGCGCTGAAGCGCCGGCTAAATGAGGCCGGCATCCAATCTGAGCTCACCGGCCGGCCAAAGCACATGTATTCGATTTATCGTAAGATGCAGGAAAAGGGGCTGAACTTCGAACAGATTTATGACCTGCGCGCCCTGCGTGTCATCATCGAGAGCGACGACCCAAGCCTATGCTATCAGGCGCTAGGCATCGTGCATCAGCTTTGGACGCCGGAGGCCAAGGCGTTCGACGACTATATCGCCAAGCCGAAGGGCAACGGCTATCGGTCGCTGCACACGGCCGTGCTGGATGAACAAGGCCAATACCTGGAAGTGCAAATCCGCACTCGGGCAATGCACAGCG
>JBOGUG010000363.1:0-1235 GCA_050696115.1 Promineifilaceae bacterium (SeqCode)
GGCCAGGCCCAAGGCGAGCGGCAAGAGTGTCAGCTTGATCAGGAAGGGCAGCGCCAGGGCAACCAGCCCGGCCGGCCACAGCCAGCCCGGCCGGCCCGCGCCCCGGCCGATGGCGACCAGCAGCCAGAAAAGCAGCGCGCCGGCCAGGTTGGCCAGGGCGTCGTTGCCAACTGTGACCGTGTTGTGCAGGAACTGGGGCAGCAGGGCGACGAGAGCCGCCGCCGCCATGGGCGCGCCGCCAGACCCCGGTTCCAAAGCCTTGCGCGCGCCGAGGTAGATGGCTGCCACGGCCAGCATCCCCAGCGGGATGTTCAGCCAGCGCAGCAGGTAAGCGCCCCAGATGAAGCGATAGTTGCCCGCGTCCCAGGCGTAGCGCAGCGGCGCGTCCCGACCGGCCAGCGGCGGCCGGTACGGTTCGGCCAGGGCCGGGTCGAGCGCGTCCAGGCCGCGCAGCGCCACGGCCGCCAGCGCGTAGTAGGCCGGCGGCTGGAGCGCCTCATAGGTCTCGTCGAATGTGGGCGGCCGGCCTTGCCGCGCCAGGATGAGGGCGTACAGGTAGTGGGCCGTTTCGTCCGGCGCCTCCCAGAGCGGCATGAGCAAGCTGTAGCCGAGGGCCAGTCCGGCGAACAGGGCCAGCAGAAGGGCCAGCGGCCGCCGGCCGCTCACGGCCTTTGGCCGGCGGTCAAGGTCGGCCGGAGCCAGAGGAGGTACAGCCCCAGCCCGGCCAGGGCCAGCAGCCAGCCGGTGGCCGTAAAGACGGCTGCCACCTGGAACAGGCTGGCGTGCCAGCGGGCGTAGAGCAGGAGTTGCAGCCCGGCGACGGCCAGCAGACAGGCCACGAAGGGGCCCGGCCGGGTAGCCAGAAACAGGTTTAGCCACAGGGAGGCCAGGCCATAGCCCAGCATGGCCAGGCCGAAAATGCCCAACAGGGGCGCGGCGGCCGTGTACTCCGGGCCGAAGCTGAGGCGCAGCAGCGCCCGGCCGGAGAGGGCGTAGGCCAGGGTCAGCAGGAGGGTCGGCAGGCTGATCCAGGCGGCCGTAGCTGCGATGAGCCGGCCGGGGGAGCGGCCGGCGGCCACCAGGCGCACGACGCCGGGGTACATGACCACGATGGCCGCGCCCGGCAGCAAGGACAGAATCCGGCGCAGCAGCACCGCCCCGGCGTAGCCGCCGGCGGCCGCGCCCGCGAAATGGCGGTTCACCCACACCAGGTCGGCCCCCAGCAGGGTCATGTA
>JBOGUG010000364.1:0-1511 GCA_050696115.1 Promineifilaceae bacterium (SeqCode)
GGCCTGGCCGAGACCGCCCTGGCCGTTGGGGTGGAGAAGGCCAGCGACCAGAGCGGCAATGCGGCCCTCTCAGCCGTGGCGGCCGGGCTGGACGCCGACTACGAGCTGGTGCAGGGCCAGACGCCGGCCGGCGCGGCCGCGCTGCTCATGCGCCGCTACCAGCACGAACACGGCGTCGAGCTGGCCGATTTCGCCGGCTTCAGCGTCAACGCCCATGCCAACGCGGCCGGCAACCCCCGGGCCATGTACCGCAACCGGCTGCGCGCCGAGCAGTTCGCCGCCAGCCCGCCGGTGGCCGAGCCGGTCAGCCTGTTTGACATGGCCCCGCTGGGCGACGGGGCCGCGGCCGTTGTCGTCACCCGTTCCGAGCGGGCCGGCGACCTTGTGCCCCAGCCGATTCGCATCGCCGGCTCGGCCGTGGCCACCGACCGGCTGGCGCTGCACGACCGGCGCCAGCTGCTGCGCCTGGACGCGGCCGAGCGCAGCGCGCGCCAGGCCCTGGCAGAGGCCGGCCTGACCCCGGCCGAGGTGGACTTTTTCGAGCTGCACGACAGCTACACCATTTTGGCGGCGCTGGCGCTGGAAGCAGCCGGCTTCGCCGCGCCCGGCGAGGGCGTTCGGCTGGCCCAGGCCGGCGCCATCGGCCGGGACGGCCGCATCCCGATCAGCACCTTCGGCGGCCTGAAGGCGCGCGGCAACCCGGTCGGCGCGACCGGCGTCTACCAAATCGTGGAGGCCGTGCTGCAACTGCGGGGCCAGGCCGGCGACTGCCAGGTGGCGGACGCGCGCGTCGGGTTGACCCAGAACCTGGGCGGCAGCGGCGCCACGGCCGTGACCCACGTCCTGCGCCGCGACGAATAGGCCCGCGGTACTCTTTTGCCCCATTTCCAGCCTCAAAACTGGCCGCCTGATAGCTTTTGACAGCTTTTCCGGCCGGGCTGGCAGCCTCTGGCAGCCCGCTTGGCCATAATAAGGGGTTATGGGCCTTGCCCGGCGCGGCCGTTCGCGCCAGGCCCAGCCCATTAATTGGATTGAAGGGTTGTTGTTATGGAAACTGCACGCCATTGGCGCTTGAAAGAGCAACGTTACAACCTGGTGGGCGAGGTGTGTCCCAACTGCGGCATCAAGCTCTTCCCGCCGCGCGACTTGTGCCTGGAATGCGAGGCGCCCGCCCAGGAGCTGTACACCTTCAGCGGCCGGGGCGAGGTCTATTCGTACACCACCATTTATGAGGCCCCGGCCGGCTTCGAGGCCTACACCCCGTACGTCATGGCCCTGGTCAAGCTGGAAGAGGGCCCATTGCTCACGGCCCAGTTGACCGACATCTCGGCCGGCGAGGTGCAGATCGGCCTGCCCGTCGAGATGGTCACGCGCAAGCTGCGCGCCGACGGAGACGAGGGCATGATCGTCTACGGCTACAAGTTCCGGCCGCTGATGCCTGTGTTGGCGGCCGCCTAGTCGCGGCCTGATCGCCCGGCGCCCAATTTAGCGCTCGTCAGAATGGCCTGGCA
>JBOGUG010000365.1:0-2640 GCA_050696115.1 Promineifilaceae bacterium (SeqCode)
CGCCCCGGCCTTCTTGGCGTACCTGGCCTGAAGCGCCGCTTGGCCGCCGGCGCACGGCGGCGGCCGGGCAAAGGAGGACGGCAACATGACCACGCTGGCAGGCTCCGAGGCGCAAGCTGGCGGCGCAATGCGACCAGGCGGATCCACGACCGCCTCCAGCATTCTGATTCGGCTGATCCTCATCGGCCTGATTGACGCCTTCGCCCTCTGGTTCATCCTCCAGCTGGTGGCGACCGGCTCAGGCATCCTGGCGGCCGCCCTGGCGGCCATCATCCTGGCAGCCAACGTCATCGTCATCCGGAACGAGACCTACCCGCTGCGCTGGATGCTCATCGGGCTCATCCTGATGGCGCTGTTTGCCGTCTACCCCATCGTCTACACCGTCTACGTGGCCTTCACCAACTACGGCGACGCCCACCTGCTGAGCAAGCAACGGGCCATTGCTGAGATCCAGGAGGAGAGGTATTTGCCCGAAGGCGGCCGTAGCTTCTCCTGGACTGCTTTCCGTTCGCCAGTGGGCGACTTTGCCCTCTGGCTGCAAGACAGCGCCGGCAACAGCTTCCTGGCCCAGCCCGGCCAGCCAATCGTGGCGGGCGCGGCCGCCGCCGCCGGCGAGCTGGACGAGGACGGCATTCCGCTGCGCATTGAGGGCTATGAGCGCATCGGCCGGCTACAAACGCTGCCCTTTTTAGGGCAGCTGGGCGAGCAATCCTTTGGCAGCGACGACTTTACCGTCTTGGTGCGCACGATTGACGATGCGGCCGAATTAGAGCCTCTGTATGCCTATGACCCGGCCGCCGATGTGCTGACCAATCAGCAGACCGGCGTGGTCTACGCGCCGGTTGAGGGAACCTTCACCTCGCCGGCCGGCGACGCGTTGATCCCCGGCTTCCGCGCCGCTGTCGGCGTGGAGAACTTCGTGCGCTTTTTCAGCAGCCCGGCGCTGCGCGGGCCACTGCTGCGAATCATCAGCTGGAACTTCGCCTTCGCCTTCCTCAGCGTGGCCCTCACCTTCGCCCTGGGCCTGGCGATTGCCCTGCTGTATAACGACCCGGCCCTGCGCGGCCGCAAGCTGATTCGGAGCCTGCTGCTGATCCCCTACACCATCCCCAGCCTGATCACCATTCTTATCTGGCGCGGCATGATGAACCCCGAGCTGGGCGTCATCAGCCGCAGCATGCAGGATCTGGTGGGCTGGACGCCACCCTGGTTTACCGATCCATGGTGGGCCAAGGCCGCCATCCTGTTGGTGAACTTGTGGCTGGGCTATCCCTATTTCATGCTCGTCACCAGCGGCGCGCTCCAGGCGATTCCGTCTGACATTTACGAGGCGGCCGAAGTGGACGGCGCCAATATCTGGCAGCGTTTCCGCAGAATCACGCTGCCGCTGCTGCTGGTGGCGGTGGGCCCCCTGCTGGTGGCCTCGTTCGTCTTCAACTTCAACAATTTCAATCTGATCTTCCTGTTCATCCAGGGTGGCCCGCCCATCGCCGGGGCGTCCACCCGGGCCGGCCACACCGACATTTTGATCAGCTACGTGTACAACCTGGCCTTTGCCGGCGGCCGGGGCGCCGATTACGGCTTGGCCTCGGCCATCACCATCGTGATCTTTTTCGTTGTGGCTGCCATCACCCTGTTCCAGTTCCGCTACACGCGCATGTGGGAGGAGGTCAGCGAAAATGTTTGACGGCCTGAGAGGGATCCGCTCGTCGCGCTCGGCCCAAGTGCGGCTGGGGCTGATCGCCCGCTACCTGCTGGCGCTGCTGCTCATCACCTTCTCGATCTTTCCGGTGCTGTGGATCGTCTCCGCCTCGCTCAATCCGACCGGCTCGCTGAGCACGCAAACGCTGCTGCCCAGAAACGCTGGCCTGGGCAATTATCGGGTGCTATTGGAAAGCCAGAGCGACCCGTTCCTCACCTGGATCTGGAACTCGCTCAAACTGGCCTCGATCACCACCATCCTGTCGCTCTCCATCACCACCCTGGCGGCCTACGCCTTTTCGCGCTTCCGCTACCGCAACCGCAACAACATGCTGCGCGGCATCCTGCTAATCCAGGTCTTTCCCAGCCTGTTGGCCATCGTGGCGGTCTTCCTGCTGATCTCCCAGATTGGCGAGGTGCTGCCCGCCTTTGGGCTGGACAGCCACGCCGGCCTGCTGCTGGTTTATCTGGGCGGGGCGATGGGCATCAACATCTGGCTGATGAAGGGCTTCTTCGATTCAGTGCCGCGCGAGATTGACGAATCGGCCATGGTGGACGGCGCGTCGCACTGGCAGATCTTCAGCCGGCTGCTGCTGCCGCTGATCCGGCCGATCCTGATCGTGGTGGCCATCCTGACGTTCATCGGCATTTACGGCGACTTCATTCTGGCGCGCATCTTGCTCAAGAGCAGCGAGCAATACACGCTGATGGTGGGGCTGTACATCATGACCAGCGCCCAATTTGCCAGCGAATGGGGCGTCTTTGCGGCCGGCGCGCTCATCGGCGCGCTGCCAATTATGGCGGTTTACATCCTGCTGCAAGACCAGATCGTCGGCGGCCTGACCCAGGGCGCCGTCAAGGGCTGAGCCTTGGCGCTGCCCAAGCAGGCCATCCAGGCGGCCGTGGCGCTGGCGGGGCTGCTGGCGGCCTGCACGGCCC
>JBOGUG010000366.1:0-6325 GCA_050696115.1 Promineifilaceae bacterium (SeqCode)
GCGGCCGGCCAGGTGGGCCAGCAGCAGCCAGCTGGCGTCGGCCGCCTCCAGGGCCAGCAGGGCGTACATGCGCGCTTCCTGGCTGTAATACACCAGGGCCGGGTTGGCGGCCGCCAGCAGGCCGGCCAGCAGCGGTAGGCCCGCGCCCAGCCCGGCCGCGCGCGCCAACTGCCGGCCGAGCGCCAGGGTAACGGCCACCAGCCCGACGCCGGCCAGGGCCGAGAAGGCCCGCAGGCCGAACTCGCTCGCCCCGGCTAGCCCGCGCCAGCCGGCCAGCAGCAGGTAGTACAACGGCGGGTGGATGTCGCTGGCCGTGCCGGCGATGATCAGGGACGCCGGCCGCTCGCTGAGGCGGGCGCTGTTGCCCTCGTCGTTCCAGAAGGATTGGGCGTCGAGGCGGTAGAAGCGCAGCCCGGCCGCCAGCCACAGGCTGGCCAGCACGAGGGCGAGGCGGGCAGGGCGGGTGGTGATCACGGCCGGCATGGGCAAGGGCCAAGGAGGGCCGGGCTGACTATACCTGCGCGGCCGGATCGCGCTAGGCTACAACCCGGCCGGGGCGCTCTGCATGTGGGACAGGCTTCCAGCCTGTCTGCGGGCGTCAGCCCGCGTAGCGGAGGGCGGCCGGTGAGAGCCGGCCCCGGACCTGCGGCCCCGCCGTGGGCAGGATGCCCGCGCCACAAGATGGGCGGCGGGCGGGCACAGGGGCCCGCCCCTACCATCCCACCATACAGCGAAAAATCCCCAAATCCCCTAATCCCCGCCGCTAAACCTCCCGGCCGGCCTGTTGCCGCCGCCGGCCGGCGGGCTACAATTGCGCCCAGCTGGCCCGCGCCGTTCTCAGCCTGGCCCGCCACTCGTGGAGGAAAGCAGCATGACCCTGAAAGTAGGCTTACTGGTCGGCCGCGAATGGTCCTTTCCGCCCGCTTTCATTGAGGAGGTCAACCGGCGCAACGCGGGCGTCACGGCCGAGTTCGTCAAGCTCGGCGGCACCCACATGAACGAGCCCAACGAATACGCGGTCATCATTGACCGCATCTCGCACGAGGTGCCCTACTACCGCTCCTACCTCAAGAACGCTGTCCTCCAGGGCGTCACAGTTATCAACAACCCCTTCATGTGGACGGCCGACGACAAATTCCTGGAAGCCTCCCTGGCCGACCGGCTGGGCGTGGCCCACCCCAAGACCATCGTCATGCCCAACAAAGATTACGTGCCCGGCATCGTCCACCCCGACAGCCTGCGCAACCTGGTCGCGCCCCTCGATTGGCGGGCCATCGTCGCCGACGTCGGCCTGCCCTGCATCCTCAAGGACGCCCACGGCGGCGGCTGGAAGCAGGTCTACGTCTGCCACAGCCTGGAAGAGCTCATCCACAACTACGACCAGTCCGGCCTGCTGACCATGATCGTGCAGGAGTTCATCGAGTGGGATCACTACGTCCGCTGCCTCTGCCTGGGCCAGGAGGAGGTGCTGCCCATCAAGTACGACCCCACGGAGCGCAAGTACCACCTGGAGCACGCCCACCTGTCGGCCGCCCTGGGCGCCCGCATCATCGAGGATTCGCTCAAGCTGGTGCGCGCCCTGGGCTACGACATGAACACGGCCGAGTGGGCCGTGCGCGACGGCGTTCCCTACGCGATTGACTTTATGAACCCGGCCCCCGACCTGGACATCTACTCGCTGACGCCCTTTTACTTCGGCTGGGCGGTCGAGCACCTGGCCGACATGGCCATCCGGTTGGCCAAAACGCCCCGGCCGCAGCTAGACGAGCTCAAGTGGTCGGCCTGGTTCAACGGCCGGCCGCCGGGGCTGGCGCCGGCCGCGGCCGACGAGGAAGAGTAGCCCGGCCGGCGCGCGTGAGGCATGCTCCTCCAGGAAGCGATCGCCCATTACCACGACCTGCTGAGCGACGAGGTCGCCCAGGCGTCGCAGGCCCAGCTCGACGACCAACTGCGCCGCCGCGGGCTGTTCTTCGGCGACCGGCCGCTGTGCACCGTGCTCCGGCCGCGCTTCTTCACCCCGCGCCAATACCGCTTCCTGCGCGGCCGCACCCGCCTCATCCTGAGCGCCTTCGACAAGGCTTACCGGGCCGCCATGGCCGACCCGGCGCTGCTGGCCCAGTTCAGGCTGGAGGATTGGGAGCGGCTCCTCATCCGGCACGAGCCGGGCTACGCCAGCCCGACGCCCGTCTCGCGCCTGGACGCCTTCTTCATCACCCAGCGCGACGAGCTGCGCTTCACCGAATACAACGCCGAGGTGCCGGCCGCCTCGGCCTACAACGACGCGTTCACGTATGTATTTTACGGGCTGCCTGTCATGCGCGAGTTCATGCGCCGCTACGAAGTGACCAACCTGGCGGTGCGCCACAACGTCATGCACGCCCTGCTAGACGCCTACCAGCAGTGGCTCGGCCGGCGCGAGCTGCCCCGCATCGCCATTCTCGATTGGCGCGAGGTGCCCACCTACAGCGAGTTCCGCCTCTTCCTGGACTACTTCCAGAGCCAGGGCATCGAATGCCTGATCGCCGACCCGCGCGAGATGGAATACCGCGCCGGCCGGCTCTACGCCGGCGATTTTCCGGTGGACCTGATCTACAAGCGGGTGCTGATCACCGAGCTGATCCAGCGCGGCGGGCTGGAGCATCCGGTGGTGCGGGCCGTGCTGGAGGACAATGTCTGCATGGTCAACCCCTTCCGCTGCAAGATCCTTTACAAGAAGTCCAGCCTGGCGGTGTTGAGCGACGAGCGCAACCAGGGCCTGTTCAACGCCGAGGAGCGGCGGGCCATCGAGCAGCACATCCCCTGGACGCGCAACGTCGAGGAGCGCCACACCCTGCACGAGGGCCGGCCGGTTGACTTGCTGCCCTACATCGCCCAGAACAAGGATCGCTTCGTGCTCAAGCCGATTGACGAGTACGGCGGCAAGGGCATTGTGCTGGGCTGGCTGGCCGACGCCGACGCCTGGTCGGCCGCCCTGCGCGCCGCCCTGGAGGCAGCCTTCATCGTCCAGGAGCGGGTTGAGATCCCCTGGGAGCCGTACCCCAGCCTGGTGGACGGCCGGGCGCAGCTGAGCAACCGCATGCTCGACACGGCCCCGTTCGCCTTCTATGGCGAGTTTGTAGACGGCTGCCTGACGCGGCTGGGCACCGACCCGCTGCTGAATGTGACCGCCGGCGGCGGCTCGTCGGTGCCGACGTTTGTGGTGCAGAAGCGGTAATGCCTTCCAGATAGGCCAGCCGGCCGAGCAAGGCGCCCACCGGCCGGCGCCAGCGTCCCAACCATCCCAGCGAGGCAGCAGCTATGAGAGGCCCATCCCTGACCATCGGCATCGAAGAAGAGTACCAGATCGTGGACCCGCAGACGGGCGAGCTGCGCTCCTACATCACCCAGAGCCTGGAGGAGGATCACCGCCTGTTGGAGGAGTTCGAAGTCCGGCCGCGGCTGCGCAAGAAGGTGGTGGAGATCGGCACCAAGGTGTGCCGCACGCCGGCCGAGGCGCGCGAGGAGCTGGTCGCCATCCGGCGCAGCGTGGCCGAGTTGGCGGCCAAGGGCGGGCTGCGCATCCTGGCGGCCGGCAGCCACCCTTTCTCGAGCTGGCTGACGCCCGAAATGACGCCCATCGAGCGGCTCGTGGCCGGCGGGCCGGAGCTGCAGCAGGTGGCCGACCAGGTGCTGATCTTCAGCACCCACGTGCACATCACCATTGAAGATCGCGAGTTCCTGATTGACGCCATGAACGTCTCGCGCTACCTGCTGCCCCACGTGCTGTGTCTGGCGGCCAGCTCGCCTTTCTGGCTGGGGCGCAGAACGGGGGTCAAGTCGTATCGCAACGTGGTGCTGCGCAACTTCCCGCGCACCGGCGTGCCGCGCATCTTCCACTCCTGGGCCGAGTACGACGAGCTGGTGCTGGCGCTGATGCGCACCAACTGCCTGCAAGACGGCAACGGGCTGTGGTGGGACGTGCGGCCGAATTGGAACCACCCGACGCTGGAGTTTCGCATCTGCGACGTCTGCACGCGGGTGGACGAGGCGGTGTGCGTGGCGGCGCTCTTCCAGGCGATCGTGGCCAAGCTGTGGAAGCTGCGGCGGGATAATATGACGTTTCGGGTCTATCCGGCCGACGTGATCGAGGAGAACAAGTGGCGGGCGGTGCGGGACGGGCTCGACGGCCGGCTGATTGACTTCGGCAAGCAGAAGGATCTGCCGGCGCGCGACCTGCTGCGCGAGCTGATCGGCTGGTTTGTTGACGACGTGGTGGACGAGTTGGGCAGCCGGCCCGAGGTGGAATACGCCTACACCATCATGGATGGCGGGGCCAGCGCCGACCGGCAGTTGGCGACGCTGGCGCAGACGGGGGAGATGGCGGCCGTGGTCGGCCGGTTGGTGGAGGAGACGAACCAGGCATCGGAGGTTGGGGCCTAGGGGCGGGGGCCGCAGGCCCGTGTCGGATTGATCGGCCGGTGGTCGGCCCAGGACCAGGGCGGGCACCGCGCCCGCCCCTACGCGGCCGGCGGAACTTTTCGGCCGGGGCCGGCGTCTTGCCAATTGAGACCACCGACAATTGGAGAAGACGCCATGAAGAAGAGAGCCCTCGCCCTGTTGTTTGGCCTGCTGGCCCTGGCCCCGGCGGCCGCGGCCCAGGAGCCTGTCCCGCCCGCCACCCTTGAGCCGCCAATCCTCGTTGAGCCGCCGATCACCATCGAGCCGCCCATGCCGCCGGAGCGCTTCCCCGGCCTACGTATCGAATACCAGCGCGTAGATGTCGTCATTCGCGACCAGGTGGCGACCACCCGCATTGACCAGAAGTTTGTCAACCAAGGCGACCAGCTCCTGGAAGGCAATTACCTGTTCCCGCTGCCGGCCGGCGCGGCCGTGAGCGAGCTAACGATGTGGGTGGACGGCCAGGCTATCGAGGCCAAAATCCTGCGCGCCGAGGAGGCGCGCGCGATCTACAACCGCATCGTCAGCCAGTTGCGCGACCCGGCGCTGCTCGAATACGTCAGCCATGACGCCATCCAGGCCAACGTCTTCCCCATCCCGGCCCGGGCCGAGCGGCGCATCGAGATCGAATACAGCTACCTGCTGACGGCCGAGAACGGCCTGTTCCGCTTCGTCTACCCCCAGTCGAATGACATCTACACCAGCCTGCCGCTGGGCAGCCAGAGCATCCGGGTGGAGGTCGAGTCGGCCGAGGCCATCCGCGCCATCTATTCGCCCAGCCACGCGGTCGCCATCCAGCGCCAGGGCGACTTCCGGGCCACGGCCGGCTACGAGGCGAGCGACGTCCGGCCGCAGGCCGACTTCGAGCTGTACTACAGCGTCAACCCGGAGGCGATCGGCCTCAACCTGCTCAGCTACCGCGCCGCCGGTGAGGACGGCTTCTTCGTGCTGCTGGTGGCCCCGCCGCTGACGGCCGAGCCCGACCAGGTGGTGGCCCGCGACCTGATCCTGGTGCTGGACACCTCTGGCAGCATGCAGGGCGAGAAGATGCAGCAGGCGCGCCAGGCGGCCGCCTACGTGGTCGAAAAGCTAAACGCCGAGGATCGCTTCAACGTGGTGGCCTTCAACACCGGCGTGACCAGCCTGGCGCCGGGGCTGCTGCCGGCCGGCGAGCGCGCCGCCGGGCTGGCCTTCATCCAGCGGCTGGAGGCCCTGGGCGGCACCAACATCAGCGGCGCCCTGCTGGAGGCGGCCGCGATGGTGGCGGCCGACCGGCCGACGACCATCCTGTTCCTGACCGACGGCCTGGCGACCGAGGGCATCACCGAAACGCCCCTGCTGCTCGATACCCTCCAGGCCCAAATGCCGGCCAACGCCCGCCTGTTCGCCTTTGGCGTTGGCCACGACGTGGACACGAGCCTGCTCGACAGCCTGGCCCAGAACCACGCCGGCGCGGCCAGCTACGTCCGGCCGGGCGAGCCGATTGACGAGGCGGTCAGCGGCTTCTACGCCAAAGTCAGCACGCCGGTGCTGGCGAACATCAACCTGGACTTCGGCGGCGTCCAGGTGGAGCAGCTCTTCCCCCAGCGCCTGCCCGACCTGTTCGCCGGCTCGCAGCTGGTGCTGACCGGCCGCTACCGGGCCGGCGGGCCGGCGACCATCACTCTGAGCGGCGAGGTCAACGGCCGCGAGCAGGTCTACGCCTACCCCGACAACACCTTCCGCGACCTGGGCGGCGACGCCTTCATCCCGCGCCTGTGGGCGACGCGGGCCATCGGCCACTGGCTGACCGAAATCCGGCTGGGCGGCGAGAACCCTGAGCTGGTCGAGAGCATCGTGGCGCTGAGTCTGCGTTACGGCATCATCACGCTCTACACCAGCTACCTGA
>JBOGUG010000367.1:0-5146 GCA_050696115.1 Promineifilaceae bacterium (SeqCode)
CGGCCGGCCAGCCCCGGCCGGCGCCGTTGGCCGCGGCCGGCCCTTCGCGCTCACCGCGGCTGAGCAGCATGCCCAGCCGGCCCCGGCCGGCGTTGACCGCCATGCGGGCCATGCCCAGCAGGTCGCGCGAGCCGGCCTGACGGACGCGGTTGAGGTTGACCTCGTTCACCAGCCAGCGGGTGGCGTGGTCGTAGTAGCGGGCCGAGTGGCGGCCGGCCACCCCCAGGTCGCGGTCGCTGCCGGCCGCCCAGTCGCGCCGGCTGTAGACCTTGTCCTCGACGGCCGCGTAATATTTGGTGCCCTTGATGGGGTAGGCCACGGTCGTCAGGAATACGTCCGGGTTGGACGTCTTGAGGTGGTCGAGCGTCGCTTCGATGTCGGCCTGCTGTTCGCCCTCGTAGCCGAGCATGATGAACATCCCCACCTGGATGCCGGCCGCCTGCAGCGCCCTGGTCTTGGCCCGGATGTCGAGGACGTCGGCCTTGCGCTGCATGCCGTCCAGGATGCGCTGCGAGCCGCTTTCGGCGCCGATCCACAGCCGGTAACAACCCATTTCGGCCAGGGCGGCGATGACCTCGTCATTCAGGCGGTCCGCCCGGCTGATGCATTCGAAGGGCAGGCGCAGGCCGCGCTCCCTCAGGAGCGCCGCGTAGCGCAGGAACCAGCGGTTGGCAATGGTCAGCACGTCGTCCGCGTACCACAGCTGGTCGGGGTCGTAGCGCTCTTTGATCCAGGCGACCTCGGCCACCACGTCCTCGGCCGTGCGCCGGCGGTGGCTGTGGCCAAAAACCGAGTGGCTACACCAGTGGCAAATATATGGACAGCCGCGAGCCGTGATGAGCGAGACCGAGCTGAGCCCGTGGTGCTCCTTCCAGGTGCTCAGATAGCGCTCCATCTCGATGGCTTCGCGGTCGGGCCAGGGTTGGGCCGACAGAGCCTTGATCTGCTCCCGCGCCGGCGTGCGCGCCGGCCGGCCGGCGTCGTCGCGGTAAATGAGGCCGGGGATGGCCTCGATCTGCGCCAGGCCGTGGCGGGCCAGGTGGGGGATCAGCTCCTCCAACGTGCGCTCGCCCTCGCCTACCACGATCAGGTCGGCCCCGGCCGCCAGATATTCGGCCGGATAGTTGACCGGCTCCGGCCCGCCCAGGACGACCGTTGCGCCCACCTGGCGGCACATCTGTAGCTGGCGCAGGACGGCCTGCTTGGTCATCAGGTTGCAATACAGGCCCACCAACCCCGGCCGCTCGCGGCGCAGCGCGGCCTCGAACTCCGCCAGCCGGCCGAAGGTGGTGTCGAACAGGCGCACGGCGAAGCCCTTCGCCTTGAGGTGGGAGCTGATATAAAGCAGCCCCAGCGGCGGGTAGGGCTTCATGACCTTCTGTTCGTGGGCGTCCTCGGCGATGAAATAGCCGTGGGAGAGGAAGATGTCCATTATTATGGCCGGCCTAAGCCTGGGGGCTGGGGCGGGAAGCCTCTTCCAGCGACATGTGGCGCGGCGGGGCGACGGCCTGGGGCGAAGCGGCCGCCAACCGGTCCAGCTTCCAGCGCGCCAGCGGCAGTGTTGCCCAGCGGTAGATACCGGCGGCCGCCTGGCGCCACTGCCGGCCGCGCCAGCGCCACGGCCGGGCCAAACCCGGCCGCAATTCACGCCAGGCCCGGCGCGAGCGAAACTCCCTGTGCAGCACCAGGTGCAGTTGGCGGTAGAAGGCCGTTGTGAATCGGCCCTCGTAAAGCATCTCCAGGTCGGCCGAATCCACCCAATTTTGCTTGGCGCCCAGTTGATCCTTCACGCTGGCGTAAAACTTGGTGCCCGGCAGGGGGTAAGACACCGACATGCCGATGTCGTCGGGCGCGCAGTCGCGCACAAGTTGGAGCGTTTTTTCGATATCCTGGCGCGTCTCGCCTGGATAGCCAAACTGGAGGAAAAAGCCGACCCGGACGCCGGCCGAGGCCAGCCGGCGGCGGGCCTCGACGATCTGCTCGACCCGCGTGCCCTTTTCCATGGCGTTGAGGATCTTTTGCGAGCCCGACTCAGCGCCCATCCAGACGATGTCGCAGCCGGCGCGGCGCATCGCATCCACCTCGTCCTCGGCGCGCACCAGCAGATCGGCCCGGCTAAGGCACTTGAAGGGCACCTGCGCCCGGCGCGCCTCGACCAGATCGGCAAAGCGCTGCCACCAGCCGGGCTTGAGGCCCATGATGTCGTCGGCGAACCAGATGTGATCCGGCCGGTGATTCGCCTTCAGCCATTCCAGCTCTGCCACCACATTTTCCGGGCTGCGCGAGTTATAGCGCTGGCCCCAAATCGGCTTGGCGCACCAGTTGCAGTGGTAGGGACAGCCGCGGGTGGTGACCATGTTCATCGAATAATAGCCGTGGCGCTCCAGCCAGATGCGCCGGTAACGCTCCACGTCCACCAGGTCCCAGGCTGGGAATGGCAGGCCGTCCACGTCCTTGATGTCCGGCCGGCGCGGGTTGCGCTGCGGCCGGCCGCTGGCGGGGTAGGCCAGGCCAGGGATGTCGGCTAGGGCGGTCTGGCTGCGGCCGTCGAGCCGGTCAAGCAGCTCGGCCAGGCTGCCTTCGCCCTCGCCCAGCAGGACGAAATCGGCCCCGCGATCGAGATAGTCTTCGGCGTGGTCGCTGGCGTCAGAGCCGCAGACAATCGTCTGGCAGCCGCGGCCGCGGGCCATCTCCAGCATGCTAAACGCCGCCTGGCGCATACGCAGCAGGCACATCTTGGACAAATAGTTGAAGTTGTCCTCATAAATGACGGCATAGCGCGGCCTTACCCGGTCGAGCGCGGCCGCCCACTCCTCTTCAGAGCCGGCCAGCATCGCGTCGAAGAGCGCGGCCGAATAGCCCCGCTCGCGGATGTAGCCGGCGGCGTAGAGCGTGCCCAGGGGCGGGTAGGGCTGCATGGCCTGCCACAGCTTGGGGTCGAAGCGGAGGTAATAGGACTGGCCGAAGAGGATGTCGGTCATGTAAAGCCCGCCTGCTCAGCGAATATCCCGGCCGCCAACTTGCTGCCAGCGGCGCTCGAACGCTGCCAGCGCCCGCTGGCCATGGCTCTTGAAGTGGCCCTTGCACCAATCGGCCGCGAAGGCGGCTTCGTCGCCGCCATCCCGGCTGAAACGGGCGATTTTCCGGCCCATCTCCCACTTCTCAGCCCAAGCGCCGGGCGGCAGGCGCAACAGCCACTCCGCGGCCGTCTTGAGCCCACGGCCGCGCCGACTCGCGCCCCGCCGGCCGTTGGCCGGCCTGGGGTAGCCGTCCGCGTTCGGCAGGTACGCTTCCACCCAGTCGTTCAAATGGCGCAGCCGTTCGTAGACCGCTAGGCCGCTGAGCGGCGCCATCTGAGCCAGCTCGCGGGCTGTGTACAGGTTGTGGTCGTCCAAGACTAGCCTGCGCTCGCTGAGAAAATAGTTGGGGCACAAGCTGACCCCGCGCCGGGCGGCCAGGCGCACCACCAGGATAACCAGCGCCCGGCACAGCCAGAGCCGGCCGCTGGCGGTCACGATCAGGTAGTCCACGTCGGAGTCGGCCGCCGGGTTGTCCACCGCCAGCGAGCCGGTGACCGCCACCATGCGAACGAAAGGCAGGCCGGCGATGATTCGGCCGTACTGTTCGGCCAGCGGCCAGAGCCTGGCGGCTTGCTCGGCCCGCCGCTGTCGCGTCGCTGCCAGCCCCTCCCGGCCGGGCAGGCTGTAATAGCCCTGGCAGGCCCCCAGCTGGCGTCGTGGCAAAAGCTCCTCGGCCAAGGCCACGCTAACCTGTCTGGGCGTAGCCGGCAGACCGGGCAGATAGCGGTGGATTTCGGCCGCGCTGAGCGGATAGTCGAACATGTCCACGTAGGCGACGGCCTGCAAGATAGCCGCTTCCAGCGTGGGAAGGTCGGCCGGGGCGAGGGGGTCACGGCCGTTCCTGCTCAACTTTATCGGCTGGCCCATCTTACTCTTTCGCCTGACGTAGTGGTGCTATTGCCACCTCTTGGCTCCGCCCGGCCAACATGGTAGCAGGATATCGCCGCCGGGCAAGGGACGGCCCTGCCAGCCTGGCGCAGATCGCCAAAGGCTCCTCAGCCCGCCTCTGGCTTCGAATCTGCTGGCGCTTAAGTCTGAGATGAGTTCGACTGCTATAATCCCCGCCTATGCCAAGCCAATGGGGCAAGCGAGGCTGGGCGGCCGCCGCCCTGCTGCATGCCCTGGCCATCGCTCTCTACCTGGATCTGGGCCAGGTCTTCGCCAACCCGCCCGTCGGCGGCACCGACTACGCCACCCACTGGGCCGAGGTCTGGAGTGTCAGCCACTTCCTGGACCAGGGCCACCTCTGGGGCTACGACCCCTACCTGTTGGCCGGCCAGCCAGAAGGCACTCTGTTCGATATTGACAACAAACTGGTGGAGGTCACCAGTTGGGCCCTGAGCAAGAGTGGTCTGAGCCTGCCGCTGAGCTACAACCTGACCTTGCTGGCCATCCTGGCGGCCGGCCCGCTCGCGCTCTACCCGGCCGGGCGGCTGTTCGGCCTCGGCCGGGCCCCGGCCCTGCTGAGCCAAATGGCGGGCCTGGCGCTGTGGTGGCTTGACCCGACCCTGCGCTGGGTCTGGCAGGGCAGCACGCTCTGCTTTAGCGTGGCCGTCTATGCCGCGCCCCTGGTGGTGGCGGCCGGGACGCGCCTGGTCGCCGGCCGGGGGGCGGCCCGGCCCCGCCTGGCCATCTGGCTGCTCTGGTTCGGGCTGGGCGGGCTGCTCCTCTGGCTGCACGCCGCCAGCGCGCTCCTGCTGGCGCTGCCCCTGTTGGCGCTGGCCTGGATCGCCATCTGGCCGCGGCCCGGCCGCAGCTTGAGGCCGGCCGGCCTGGCCGCCCTGATCCTCTGGCCGCCGATTGTCCTGGCCCTGAGCGCGCCCTGGCTGGCGACGGCCATCCGCTTCGCTGGCACGAAGACCACTTCGGCCCAGTTCCTGCAAGGCGGCCTGCCGGCGCTGGCGGCCGACCTGCTGGGCGTCGGCCGGGTGGACGGGGCCGAGAATGTGCGCCTGCTGGGGCTGCGCTGGACCGTTTTGGCCGTGGGCGGGCTGGGCCTGTGGCTGTTGAGCCGGCGCGACCGCCGCTGGCCGCCGGTCGCCGTCGGGGCCTGGACGGGGCTGGCG
>JBOGUG010000368.1:0-1987 GCA_050696115.1 Promineifilaceae bacterium (SeqCode)
GCGTTGGCCCTTGCCGCCGTTTTGCTGTCCGCCGGCTACGGCTGGCTGGCGAGCCAGCCCGGCCACCTGGGCGATGGCCGGCCGGCGGCCGTTACCCTGGCCGCTACCGCCCAGCCATCTCTCACGCCCAGCACGTCGCCAGCGCCAACGACGTTGAGTATGCGGCCGCAACTGGCAACGATACCGGCCGCCGTGCCGCCCGCAAGAATCGCCGCGCCGGCCGGTATCGAAATTAGTCACCCGAGGACTGAATGACGACCTACACCAAGCCGCAGGCCGGCGGTGAGTGGCTCTCCCGGCCGATTGCCTCGCTAGTAAGCCTGGACTGGGAGCGGGCCGCCTATATCGCGCTTGTTCTGGTGTCGCTCGTGACCCGCCTGGTGGGCATCGGCGATCGGGTGATGAGCCACGACGAGAGCTTGCATACCCAGTACTCTTACCAGTATTACAACGGCGAGGGTTACCAGCACAGCCCGCTGATGCATGGCCCCAGCCTGTTTCACATTACGGCGCTCTCTTATTGGCTGTTTGGCGCCAGCGACGCCTCATCGCGTATCCCAGTGGCGTTGGTCGGCACATTGCTGGTGATCCTGCCCTATTTTTTGCGTAACTGGATCGGCCGGGTCGGCGCCCTTTTCGCCAGCTTAATACTGCTCATCTCGCCCTATATTACTTACTACTCACGCTACATCCGGCACGACATTTACGTCATCACGGCCGCGGCCATCGTTTTCATCGCCGTCCTGCACTACCTGCGCCAGCGCAAGGACAAATACATTTGGTGGTTCGCTCTGGGCATGGCGCTGATGTTCACCACCATGGAGACGTCCTTTATTTACGTCGCTATATTCGGCAGTTTTCTCCTGATCCGCTTGGGCGCACGGGCGCTGGCAGAGGGAGGGCTGCGGCCACAGGTTGCCGCCGCTCGTAGGCCGTTGGCGCTGTTGGCGCTTGCCTTGCTCCTGTTGCTCGGTGGTCACGCAGGCCGGCAGCTCGTCGAGGGCCGGTTGGCCGAAACGGGCGCCACGGCCACCACGACGGCCGAAGGCTTCGCCGCCGACCCTGCCGAGACGGCCCAGGCCGGCGACGGCGGCGCTGAGAGCAGCGCCGAGCAAGGACTCCGTTGGTTGCAGGTCGGGGCCGTAATCATGCTGGCGGCCGCGCTCTTCCAAACCGCCAGAAGCTTGCGGCCGATGCTGGATCGCTTCCCCGAATTCGACCTGGTCGTTCTCTTTACAACCCTGACACTGCCGATGGCAAGCGCCTTTCTGGTCGTGCTGGCGGGCCAGGATCCGCTTAACTACGCCTTCTTGAGCTGCGCCGTACCCGGCCAGCCAGAGATGAAAACGCTTGAGCTCTTCATAGCTCGGCTAGGCAATCAAGATTGCCGCAACTTGCTCTTCGATTCGGGGCTGGCCTTGACCACGGCGACTGTTGTTGCCACGCTGGCGGCGTCGGTGCTGGTCGGGATATGGTGGAGCCGGCGGCGCTGGCTGGTGGCGGCCGCCATTTTCCACGGCATCTTTATTCTGCTTTACACCTCGTTCTTTAGCAATCCGGCCGGCTGGGCCAGCGGCATGGTCGGGTCGCTTGGCTACTGGCTCGCCCAGCAGGCCGTGCGCCGCGCCAACCAGCCTGGATTCTTCTACCTGATCGTCTTGCCGCTATACGAATTTCTTGGCGTCATGCTCACGCTGTTGGCAGCCCACCTGTGGGCCCGAAAGAACCGTTTGGCCGAGCTCGGCCTGTATTGGCTGGCCAGCGGTTTGGTGGCTCTCCTGGCATTCAGCCTGGCGAACTGGTATGCCAATTGGAGCACGCCCATTGGAGAAGAGCGCAGCCAATTGCCCGGCGTACTGGCGGCGCTGGTTATCCTGATCGCGGCTGTCGTCTGGTGGTTGCTGGTCAGGCGCGACCAGGTCCGCGCCCGTTACGGCCTGCAAAGCGGGTTGTGGCGCTTGTTCCGCGTTGAGGCCTTGGTGGGCTT
>JBOGUG010000369.1:0-11937 GCA_050696115.1 Promineifilaceae bacterium (SeqCode)
ACAGGTCGTAGCCGTCCAGGCCCAGGATGGTGTTGAGCACGGCGGTGTAGGTCGCCTGGACGTCGGGCGCGTTGTCGTCGTCGTCCACCAGCAGCACCGGCGGGATGTCAGCCGTGGTGAAGCTGAAAACGGCCGAGGCCGCCCCCGCGCCGCAGATGTTGCTGGCCGTCACGCGCCAGTAGTAAATCGTTAGCGGATCCAGGGCCGTTTCGGCCGTGTGGCTGGTGCCGGCCACGGTGGCCGTGTAGACAATGTTGGTGAAGCCGGCGTCGCTGGCCACTTCGAGCAGGTATGCCTGCCCCTGGCTGACGGCCGACCATTCAAAGGCGGGCGCCAGCGGCACATTGGTGGCGCCGTCGGCCGGCGCGATGAGGGCCGGCGCGGCCGGCAGGCCATCAAAGATGCTCAGATCGGCCTCGACCATGTGGGTACTGGTCGGCGCCGTGCCGGTGATCTGCAAGGTGTAGTCGCCGGCCGCCGCCTGGTCCGTATCGCTAATGGTCAGGACGCTGCTGCCCGGCGGGACGACCGGGTTCACACTGAAGTTGGCGGTGGTCCCGACCGGCTCGCCTGTAACGCTGAGCGTGACGGGATCGGTGTAGCCCAAGATGGAGCCGACTTCGAGCGTGTAAGCCGCGTCGTCCGGGGCGCAGACCGCCAGGGCGTTGGGGTCCACCAGCAGGCTGAAGTCAGCGAAAAGGGCGCAGTTCTGGCACACCAGGGCGAAGTCCTGGTCGGTCAGGTCGCCGTTGTAGGGCACGCCGTCGCCGCCAATGCTGATCGCGTCAATGGTGATGGTGGCGCTGCTGCCCGGATTTTGCACGTAGACGTTCTCCAGGTTGTTCAGATTGTCGGCCGAGCCGCCGGTAGCCGACCAGCCGCCGCTGAAGACGTTGCCCAGGTAAGTGTCGCCGCCGACCTGGACTGTCAAATCCAGGTTGTTGACCAGGGCCGGGTTCGCCCCGACCGCGCCGGGCGCGTCGGCCCAGGCGAGGGTGATCTTCAGCGGCTGGCTGGGGTCGGGCGCGCGGACGGTCAGAACGTACTGATCGCCGCTGTCGCCGAACAGGTCCTGCTGGTCGTTGTAGACCATGGGGACGCCGGGGCTGATGACGTTGGTGGAGTTAATCCGGCCCCAACCTTCGTGAATGTTGGGGATGTCGGCCACGGCCATGTCCACCGCGTGGTTGACCAACAGGGCCTTGGCCATGGCCGGGCTGGGGTCGGCGCCGGCGTTCAGGTCGCGCCACCACTCGGTGAAGAGCGCGATCGTGCCGGCCGTGTGCGGCGCGGCCATGCTGGTGCCGGAACAGAAGGCATACAGGTTGCCGGTGCCGGGGATAGGCGTGGCGCAGACGCCGCCGCTGCTGTTGCGGGTGGAGGCGATCTCCTCGCCTGGGGCGGCGATGGTCACTCCCAGCCGGCCGTCCACGGCCGGGCCGCGGCTGGAGAAGCTGGAAATGGTATCAATGTTGCCAGCCCGGTAGTTCAGGCTGCTGGCGGTGATAATCAGGTTCTTGCCCTCCTTGGGCGAGGTCAGCGTCATCGCGTCGGGGCCAGAGTTGCCGGCCGAGAAGATCTCGATGAACGGCTCGGCCGTAGCGGCCGTGTCGAAGTTGCCATCGCGCACCATGATGTCGTGGGTGCGCTCGGACGCCTGGTAGCCGTGGGCCGTGCCCTCGCCGGTCGTCCAGGAGTTGTTGCCGCCGATGGCCTCACCAAGCACGGCCTGCTTGCTGTGCTCCTGCCAGCCGCCAGCGGGCGGCCAGGCCGGGGCCGAGAGCGAGTTCATGGCGAAGATCTCGTAGTTGGGGGCCACGCCCAGGCCATACAGGAAGCCGTCCGGATCCAGGTAGCCGGCCTCGGCGTCGCCGCCAATGATGCCGGCCACATGGGTGCCGTGGCCGCCGTTGGGGCAATCGCTGCCCGGCTCGCTAGGCTCGCTGCAAGCGCCGGGGAAGTCGTAGCCGTCCACTAAGTGGTCAAACAGGTCGGGATGATCCCAGTCCACGCCCGTGTCCACCACCGCCCAGCGCACGCCTGTGCCGTCGTAGCCCAGGGTAGCCAGGTGGGCGTAGTAACCGGGAACCGGCACGCCGCCGGGGTGGTTGCCGGCGACGATCTGGGTTGACATCTCGTCGTCCAGCATCGGCTCGGGGTGAGCGTAGCCCAGCCAGAGGACATTGGCCACGCGGGCGACGTCCTCGACGGCGGCCGCGTCCAGCTCGACGATGGCGTCGTAAAAGAGCTTGTCGGGCTGAGCGGGATAGGCGTTCAAGACAGTGGCGCCCAGCGCTTCAAGCGCGGCCAGGGTGGCCGCGACGTCGCCGCCGTTATAGAAGAAGACGTCCACATTGCTGATCCGGCCGCTGCGGCCGGCCAGGTCGGCGTTAAGCTTGTAGGCCGGCTGGACGGGCCCCTGCCAGCGCACGAACTCCAACGCCTCGGCCGCGGCGGCCGCGGCGGCCGAGGCCCAGGTCAGGAAGGCGTTGTGGGGGTAATACTGGAGCGTAGGCAGGCCAGCATCGGCCAGTTGCGCCAGCCACTCGTCTCGGAAGGGGGCGACGAGCTGCACCAGGCGAAAGCCGACGCCTTCACCCTTGGAGGCCAACGCGGCCGGGAGGACCGGCGCGCCGTCAACCAGGGGGTCGAAGCGGAAGCCGGTAATCTGAAGCTGGCCGGCCTCCTCGACCCGCTGGTAGGCCGCGCCGCTCGCTTCCAGGCGGGCCAGGTCGGCCGCGTTCAGCTCCAACCATTGGAAGCTGCCGTAGTCCACGGCCAGCAGCGGCTCCAGCCCCAGGGCGGCGACGGCGTCGGCCGAATTGGCCGGCACCCGTACCACTTTGCCGGGGCCGAAAGCGGCCGCTTCCCGGCCGGCGCCGGCCACCAAAACGGCCGCCAACAGGCAGGCGGCCAGCAGAGTGACGAAAGAGCGAGGCTTCATCATTCCTCCTGATGGTTTGTTAAGATTGACTGGCAAAAGGACGCCGGATTGTAGCGACTTGCCCGCGAAGGTCAATGAACAAAAAAAGCCTCCCGCAGGTCAGAAAACCTGCGGGAGGCCGAGCCAGCGGCCGGCGTTTCAGGCGGCCGGCTGGCGGCGGCGGGCGGCGCGGATGATCAGATAAACAGGGATGCCGATTACCAGCGCCAGGGGCAAGAGGAAGAGCACGAGCCAAATGGCAACGCTGGCCACGCCTTGCAGCGCGCCCACCAGGGCCTCGATGGCGTCGCGGGCGATGCCTTCCGGCCGCCAGCCGGCGATCTCAATCGGCCGCGACAGCTCGTCGGGCAGCAGGCTGATCGTTATTGACGAGTAAGCGGCCGAACGCTCCAGAAATTGGATGCGCCCCTTGAGGGCTTCGATCTCGCTCTCCAGCCGGCTCAGCTCCTGGTTGACCGCGAGGGCCTCTTCGACATTGTCGGCCTCGTCAAGGAAGGCCCGCACGCGGTCGGCCGTGGCCTCCAGGTTGCGCAGCCGGGCGCTCAGATCCACGTACTCTTCGGTCACGTCCTGAGAGTCGGACACCTCGCGCCGGGTCTCGACGGCCAGCGCCTTGATGCGCTCCACAGCCCGGTCGAACTCGTCGGCCGGCACGCGGATGGTCATGACGCCCTGCTTGGTGCCCTGGCCCTCGCCCTCAGCGGCCGGGGCCACGCCGACGTCGAAGAAGTCGGCGCTGACGACCCAGCCTTCCATGCCCAGCGCCAGGGCGCTGATCTGGTTGGCGGCCGCGTCGGTGTCCTGGACGACGATTTCGAGGTTGCCATTCCGGATGATCAGCCGGTCCTGGCTGCCGGGTTGGGCCGCCGAGCCGGTGTTGGCGCTAGACGTCTCCTGCACGTCGCGGCTAATGACTGCTGTGGCCGCGGCTTCTTCCATGGGCGCTACGCCCGCCCCGTCAAACTCGCCAGGGGGCAGCAGTCCCGGCTCGCCGGCCGGCGGCGACTGCGCCTGGGCGCAGGCGGCCAGCAGGGTGGCAATCAGCAAAATAGACACAAACTGCAAGCGGCGTTTCATGGTTCTTCTCCTGGTGAAACTGGACCTCTACCTAAATGACGTCGGACATGCCCGGCCGGTTCCGCAGGCCGGCCGGGATTTGCGGCTTAGGGAGGTGCTGATCGCCCCTACCAGCCCACGGCCAGGCGATAGGCATTGCGCTCGGGCAGGCCGGCCGCGCGGATGCGCTCCTGGCTGAGCTGGACGGGATACTCGACCCGGCGGTGCTCCCAGACCAGCCCGTCGGTGTCCAGCAGCCCATAGGCAGCCCGCGGGTCGTGGTCGCGCGGCTGGCCGACGCTGCCCGGGTTGATCAGCAGCCGGGTGTCGTCGAGCAAAAAACGGGCGCCGAACTCGGCCGGTTGGTAGAGCGCGCCCTCCTTGGCATTCTCCAGGAAGATGAGCGGAACGTGGCTGTGGCCGATGAAGCAATAGGGCGCCTCAAAGTGGCCGAAATTCTCGGCCGCCGTGTCCAGGTCGAGCACATATTCCCAGATAGGGTGGCGCGGGCTGGCGTGGGCCAGGGTAAAGCCGTCCAGATCGAGGCGCGGCGGCCGCGCCTCCAAATAATCGCGGCATTCGGCCGTCAACTGCTCCCGCGTCCAGACGACGGAGTCGAGCGCGTCGCTGTTAAAAGCGCCCAGGTCGAGCCGGCCGAGCGCCGCCCAGTCGTGGTTGCCGGCCAAACAGAGGTGGGGCTGTTCGCGCAGCAGGGCGATGCATTCGTTCGGCTCCGCGCCGTAGCCGACCAGGTCGCCCAAACACCAGACCTGGTCCCAGGCGCCCTGGCAGTCGGCCAGCACGGCCTCAAAAGCGGCCAAGTTGGCGTGGATGTCGGACAGTATCAGCAGGCGCATAGGGCGGCGCACTTTCCGGGCCAAAGTTCGCAATTGCCGGCCGGCGCGTCTGGCGCGGATCGTTGCCTAGGTTCAGGGATTCCTTCGACCTTGCCCTTCAATCCCCATCTCCCCCTGTGCCGGCCGCGCGCTGGCATTGCTTAGAGGCAGGTATGATACCATGTTCCCGGCCGCAGTGTATAATAGACAAGCGCTCAACCATGGCCATCCTCGACGAAAATACGCTGGATTTTATCAGCAGCAGCCCGGAGCAGACCGTTCGTCTGGGCGTGCGCTTGGGCGAGCTGCTGGAGCCGGGCGACTGTGTCTGCCTGATGGGCGAGTTGGGGGCCGGCAAGACGGCTATGGCCCAGGGCATCGGCCGGGGCTGGGGCGCCGGCCGACGGGTGACCAGCCCCACCTTCAGCCTGGTAAACGAATACCCGCGCTTTCGCGACGGCCGCATCTTGTACCACGTGGATTGTTACCGCCTGCACAGCGAGGGCGAGGTGGTTACGGCCGGGCTGGAGGACATCCTCAACGGCAACCACACGACGATGATCGAATGGCCGGAGCGCATCGAGACGCGCCTGCCGCCCGGCCGGCTGAGTGTTGAGCTGCGCACCATTAACGACACGCGCCGGGGCGTGCGCATGAAGGCAAGCGGCCAGCGGCCGGCTGAATTGCTGAAACAGTTCCGCCAGAGCGCCTTCGGCGTCTAGCCAGCCGCCGATCAATTGCCATGATCTTAGCCATTGACACGGCCAGCAAGTGGACCGGCCTGGCCCTGCACGACGGCCGCCAGGTGCTGGCCGAGCATGGCTGGCGCTCGGCCAGCAACCAGACCGTTGAGCTGGCCCCGGCCGTGGCGGCGCTGCTCGGCCGGGCCGGGGCGGCCGCCGCCGATCTGTCGGCCATCGCCGTCGCCATTGGGCCGGGCTCTTACACCGGCCTGCGCATCGGCCTCGGCTTCGCCAAGGGGCTGGCGCTGGCCAACCAGACCAAGCTGATCGGTGTCCCGACGCTGGACATCGTGGCGGCGGCGCTGCCGCCGGCCGATGGTGCCCTGGTTGCCCTGTGCGAGGCTGGCCGCAGCCGCTTCTGCGCCGGGGTCTACCACTGGCAGGGCAGCAAGGGCTGGCAGGCCAACGGCCAGGCGGCCATCGCCGACCTGGCCCAACTGGTGGCAGGCGCCCCCGAAGGGGCCACCCTGGCCGGCGAGATCGGCCCGGCCGTCGCCCGCGCCGTGCGCAATTCGGGCAAGAAGCTCAAGCTCGCCAGCCCGGCGCGCAACGTCCGCCGGCCGGCGCACCTGGCCGAGATCGGCTGGCTGCGGCTGCGGCGCGGCTGGACCGATGACCCAGATAACCTGGCCCCGATTTACCTGCGCGACCCGGCCGGAGCCTGACCTCAGCCCGGGGAGTCAGCCTCCCGTTCCATTGCGGCCTGGGCGCTTGCGCCCGGCAAAGGTCAGCATGTTAACCCCGCCCGCCCCCTATGTATTGCGGCCGATGCGCCTGGTAGATGTGCCCGTAGTGATGCGCATCGAGCGCCTGGCATTCGCGGTGCCCTGGAGCGCCAACGCCTACGAGTATGAACTTTCCTTCAACAAGCTGGCCCATTACCAGGTTCTGGGCCTGAAGTCGGGTAGGCTCATCGGCTACGCAGGCTATTGGATGTTGGCCGGCGAGGCCCACATCAGCACCATTGCCATCCGGCCGGCCTGGCGCGGCCGCGGGCTGGGCGAGTTGCTGCTCCTGAACCTGCTCTACCTCGCGCTGGCTGACGCGGCCGCCCTGGCGACGCTGGAGGTGCGTCTGAGCAACACCGTCGCCCAGGCGCTGTATGCCAAGTACCGTTTTGAGCCGGTCGGCCGGCGCAAGCGCTATTACCAGAACCGGGAAGACGCGCTGCTAATGACCGCCAAGCCGTTAGATGTGGCCTACCGGGCCTTCCTGGACGCGCAGCGCCAGGCGCTTTTCGGCCGGGTGCGCCAGGCTGGTTCGGCGCCGGTGGAGGCCGAGGAGCCCGGCCGCCGTCGGCCAGGCGTGACCAAGTGACGCCTTGAGAATGCTGATCACCGGCGGGGCTGGCTTCATCGGCTGCAACGCGGCCAACGCCTTCTTGCGCCAGGGCCACCAGGTGGTCGTCTACGACGACCTGAGCCGGCCGGGCAGCCGCCATAACCTGGCCTGGCTGCGCCAGAACCACGGCCGCGGCTTCGCCTTCGTCCAGGGCGACGTGCGCGATTATGAGGCGCTGGCGGCCGCGGTTGCCGGCGCCGAGGCCGTGCTGCATCTGGCCGCCCAGGTGGCCGTGACGACCTCGGTGGAGCAGCCGCGCCAGGATTTCGAGATCAACGCCCTGGGCACCTTCAACCTGCTGGAGGCGGTGCGCCGGCGCGCGCCGGAGGCGGCCGTGCTTTACGCCTCAACCAACAAAGTTTACGGCGGGCTGGAGAGCCTGCGGACGGTCGAGACCGAGAGTCGTTACGCGCTAGCCGATTATCCGGCCGGCATCCCGGAGAGCTTCCCGCTGGACTTCCACTCGCCCTACGGCTGCTCGAAGGGGGCTGGCGACCAGTACGCGATTGATTACGCCCACATCTACGGCCTGCGCTCAGTCAGCCTGCGCCAATCCTGCATTTACGGCCGGCGCCAGTTCGGGGTCGAAGACCAGGGCTGGGTCGCCCACTTCATCATCTCGGCCCTGGGCGGCCGGCCAATCACCATTTACGGCGACGGCAAACAGGTGCGCGACCTGCTGCACGTGGACGACCTGATCTGGGCCTACCAGCGGGTCATCGCCCGCATTGACCAGGTCAAAGGCACGGCCATCAACCTGGGCGGCGGGCCGGCCAACACCTTCTCCGTCTGGGCCGAGTTCGGGCCGCTGCTGGAGGAATTAATCGGCCGGCCGGTTGCCGCCGAGACCGACCCCGGCTGGCGGCCGGGCGACCAGCGCGTCTTTGTGGCCGACATCCGGCGGGCGGCCGAGTGGCTCGACTGGCGGCCGGAGGTCGCATTGCTGGCCGGCATCCACGACCTGACGGCCTGGGTCCGGGCCAACCCGGCGTTGTTCAGCTAAGATCATAGGTAGGGGCAGGCCCCCGTGCCTGCCCTCCGGCCTTTGCCGGCGTTACAGGCTGGGCGAAAGGACGCCGGCCGCCAGCACCACAAAGCCCAGCAAGATGAGCCAACTGGCGATGTCCGTCAAGAACCCCAGGGGTATCAGGCTGGCTAACAGCCCAATGACCACCAGGACGACCGCGACGATAAACGTGTTCCGGTTGGGCGCGCTGAGATTCATGCCTTGTCCTCCTTCGATATGAAACAATTGCGAACCCGAGCCGGTTCGCGGTTGACGCTCAGCCTGAGCGGCCGGATCAAAGCGCGCCGCTCGGCGTTGGAGCCTGGGCTAGAGTGTGGGAATCCGCAGCACTTGGCCCGGCCGGATCAGGTTGGGATCCTCTCCGATGACCTGCCGATTGGCCTCGTAAATGAGGCGCCAGTTGGCCTGGGTGCCATAATACTGCTGCGAAATCATGCTCAGGTTGTCACCGGGGACCACCGTGTGTTCGGTGATGCTGGCGCCGGCCGAAGCGGCCGGCGCCTGGGCCGGCTCGGCCGCCGGCTGCTTCGCCTGCTGCTTTTGGCGCTCCATTTCCTCACGGGCCTGCTCGCGTTCGCGCTGTCTTTCCTGGCGGGCCTCTTGCCGCTCTTGCTTCTGCGCCTGGCGAGCCTGCTCGCGTTCGCGCTGTCTTTCCTCGCGCGCCTCTTCGCGCCCGCGTTTCAATTCCTCACGCGGCTTTTCCGCCGCCTCAACCTTGGCCTGGCCCATGCGCTCGCGCTTGTGGGCCGGCGTGGCTTTCAGCGCCTGCGTAATTCCTTCGAGCGCGGCCGCCTCTTTGTCGCTCATCTTCTTGCCCAGGCCGAGCACGCCTTCACCGGCCGATGTGGCCACCGACCGGCCGACAGTCAGCAAGAAGTCGTTCAGGGCCTCAAGCTCGCCGGAGCCCAGCTTGCTTTCTACTAGATTGGCGATCCGGCCGAGGGCGGACTCGGCGGCCGACTGGGTAGCATTCTCGACGTCGTCGGCCGGCGCGCTCTGGTGGGCGATTATGTCGCGCACCAGGGCATTGCTTGTCTTGTATTCGGCGATGGCCTTTTCCAGCGCACTGGTCTCGCGCATGCGGGTGACGACGGCTTGCTTCCCTTCGGCCGCCTCCAGCGCGGCATTCACCCAGTGCGGGGCATCCTTCACCAATTCCCAATCAGCGCCCGATAGCTTTGCTTTAGACACCATAGTTCTCCTGTTCTCATGCCGCGGCCCGCTGTCCGCGCCGCCCAGGCTCCTCTGTTCGATGCGCCTGCCCAAAGGGTCATGGCCGGCTCGGCGGCGCCGGCGGGCGGGCCTGCCATCTCGCCTCGCGCCCACTAGAGCTTAGCGCCATCGGCGCGAACTGGCCAATCGCGGCCGCCTGGGCGTTAACACGGCCGGGATTCGGGGATTTTTCGGCCTAAGACGCGCTGGTTGTAGGGGCAGGCCTCCGTGTCTGCCCTCCGCCTAAGGGTGAGGCGCGGCCGACGACCTCACCGCCCGCGCCAACCACGCCCGCAGCGTCTGGGCCAGCAGGTCGGCCAGGCCGATAAAGCAGCCGGCCGGACCGGACGGGATCGGCCCCGGCGGCGCCGGCACGGCCGCCCGCTCCACCTCGCTTCCCGCCCGGCGCCGGGCCAGCTCCAGGCCCAGGCTCTGCTCCCCCTTGCACATCGTCCAGACGTGGTTGCTGCGAAACAGCGGCCGGAACACGGCCGAGTAGCGCCACAACATCGGCTTGCCGGCCCGCACATCCCAGGTGAAGCGCACATCCACCCAGGGGCCATCCTGGGCCATCTGCCAGACGCCCCGGCCGGTCAGGTCGCCGCGCGAATCAATCACGAAGCCATGCGGGTAGTTGTTCTCCACTACCTTATAAATGAAAGCCACGGTGTAGGGCAGCCAGCCCTTGGCCTGGACGCAGCCGGTCTGGCCGATGAAGCGCGCGTCGCCGGGGTGTAGCACCTGGATGTCGAGGTACGTCGAAGGCCACCAGCGGCAGGCGTCGGCCGCGTCGCTCAGGATGTCGGCCACCTCATGCACGTCGGCCCGCACCCGCCAGCGATCTTCGAAATGGTAGTCAGCCGCGGCCACGGCGCATTTCAGGTCGAGGGCCCGGCCGGCTCCAGGCCCGCCAGCCGCCAGCCGGCCAGCCCGATGACCAGACACAGCCCGATGAAGGCGACCACCAGCCAGGCAGCCGGCCGCAGCCATTCCATCTCACCGCCAAAGCGCAGCAGGGCCGTGGCCTGGAGCAGGCCAAAGGCTATCAAAGAGGCGAACAGCGGCCGCAATCGGCCGGGCGCGTTCTCGCCCGCCCCGTGCAGCAGCAGCACGCCCAAGCCGACCAGCCAGGCGCCGACGGCCCGGCCGGTGAGCGCCGTCAGCGCCCAGGGCCAATAGGCCCCGGCCGCCAGGGGCGCGACGAACAGCGCCATGCCCGTCAGGAGGATGGGCAGGCCGGCGACCACCTGCAGCCGGCGCAGCCAGGCCGGCAGAAGGCGCGCGCGCTCCGGCTCGCCGCCGGCCGCCTTGAGCTGGGCCGCCAGCAGCGCGGTGTGGCTGAAGGGCACGATGATGTAGATCGCCAGCCAGACCCAGGTGCCAACGCGGGTGATTAAGAGGGGCGCGTCAAAGTGGAAGTTGGCCCGGTGGAGCAGGGTTGCGAGCAGCGTCAGGCCGGTGAACACGATCACGGCCGGCACGGCGACACGGGCGTCTGCCCAGCGCCGCTGGCGGCCGGCCATCAGCTCCAGCACGCCGGCGGCCCAATAGCTGCCGCCCAAAAACGCGGCCGTCAGCGCCGAGCCGATCGTCCAGGCGAAAAAGCGCTCAGTCTGGCTGCTGAGCAGGTTGAGCGAGATGCCGATGGTGAAGACCAACGCGGCCGAGATAATCAGGCCGAGGCGCATGCCACGCGTCAGAGGCTTGGGCGGCAACTTTTGGCGGACGCTCATTGTTCAACTCCCTGGCAGGTTGGGACAGCTAAAGGCGCATTATAGAGCCCCGCCGGCCGCCGACAAGTCGCCGGCCGTTGTGACCAAAGTTCACTTGACATAGTCCAGGCCTGCTTCTAAAATGACCAGGCGATGGGCGAACGGCTAGGTCGCGCCGGTAGGCTGCTCGGCGCCCTGTTTCTCTCGGTACTTCGCTTTCCATTCCGCCTCCTCAAAGCCGTCCTGCGGGCCGTCTGGCGCGGCCTGGGGCTGGCCAGATTGGGCTTGAGCCGGTTGCTAACCGCCGCCGGGCGGGACCTATGGGCACTGCTCGGCCGGCTGGGCCTGGCCCTGCGCCACTTGATCACCCTCCTCTTCTGGCGGCCGCTGCTTGTGCCGGCCGGCCGCCGGCTGGCCACGGCCGGAGGCCTATTCCGGCAGTTTGCCGGCCGCGTCACACACGCCATTGGCGGGCTGCTGGCCCACCAAGTTTTGCGGCCGCTGTGGCTTGCCGGCCTGCCCCTGCGCTGGTGCTACCGCCGAATTTTGCGCCGGCCGCTGGCCTTCATTTGGCTCAGCCTGCGCGCCGGTGGCGGCTGGCTTGTCGTGGCCCTGCTCTGGCCCGCTCTGCGGGCTGTGCCACGCTTGCTTTGGGCGGCGCTGGGCCGTCTCGGCCGGGCCGGCCAGGAGCAGTTATGGCAGGCGCGCCAGCGCTTCGGCCGGGCCAGGCTGGCGGCCCTCAACGCCACCTATCGTTTGCGCGGCGCCCTCAACGTCCTGCGTCACGGGCCGGTCTTTTTGGATGACCGCGGCCGGATGCTGGCCTTGCCCGGCGCCACCCCGGCCGCGCGCGCCGGCCGGCTCGCCAGCGTGGTCGTAGCCGCCGGCGTGCTGGTCGCCCTGGGCACGCTTTCTGACCAGAGCCAGCCGCCGGCCGAGGTTGTGGTCAGCGCGGAGACAGCCCTTGAAAGGGCGCTGCGCAGCGTGGTCGTAGCCAAAAATGAGCAGCCGGCGCCCAAGGCGACGCCGCAGCCCAGCCCAACACCCCGGCCGGCGCCAACTGAGA
>JBOGUG010000370.1:0-22981 GCA_050696115.1 Promineifilaceae bacterium (SeqCode)
GCTGGCCCAAAGGCGGCGGGCCGCCCGGAACTTGGCCACCTCTTCCAGCAAGTTGTTGTGGACGTTGAAAAAGAACGAAACCTGGTCGGCGAAGGCGTCCACCTCAAGGCCAGCGGCAAGGGCCGCCTGGACGTAGGCGATCCCGTTGGCCAGGGTGAAAGCCAGCTCCTGGGCGGCCGTGCTGCCTGCCTCGCGGATGTGGTAGCCGGAGACGGAAATGGCGTTCCAACGCGGCGCTTCGCGGGCGCAGTAGGCGAACAGGTCGGTTACCAGACGCAGCGAGGGGGCCAGCGGGAAAATATAGGTCCCGCGGGCGATGTACTCTTTCAGGATGTCGTTTTGCACCGTGCCACGCAGGCGGCCGGCCGGCACGCCCTGGCGCTTGGCGGCCGCGACGACCATCGCCAGCAAAATGGCGGCCGTGGCGTTAATCGTCATGCTGATGCTGACCTCTTCCAGCGGGATGCCGTCTAGGAGCAGCAGCATGTCTTGCAGGCTGGGGATGCTGACCCCGGCCCGGCCGACCTCGCCCAGCGCCTGCGGGTCGTCGGGGTCGTAGCCCATTTGAGTGGGCAGGTCGAAGGCCACCGACAAGCCGGTCTGGCCGCGGCTCAACAGATAGCGGTAGCGGGCGTTGGACTCGGCGGCCGTGCCGAAGCCGGCGTACTGGCGCATTGTCCACAGCCGGCCGCGATACATCGTCGGATGCGCCCCGCGCGTGAACGGGTATTCACCGGGAAAGCCGAGCTTTTCGTAATAGTCGGGGTCGGGACCGGCCGGCAGGTAAAGCCGCTCAACCGGGATCCCCGAGGTCGTTTCGAAGCGCTCCTTGCGCTCCGGCCGGCGCTCCAAGGCCGGCTCCAGCGTTTCTCTTTGCCAGCGGGCCCTTTGCCCCGCGATTCGCTCGGCCGGGTTGCTCATGGGGCCATTATAGCCGGGCGGCCGGCGGGGGTGTAGCAGAACGGGTCAGCGGCCGGCCAGACCGGGCCCTTATAGCCTCAGCTCCCCCGTCACATAGCGGCGCGCCGTCTCGGCCAACACGGCCGCGCCCAGCGGCAGGACGCTCTCGTCAATGTCGAAGCCGGCCGTGTGGTGGTTGCGTCGCCGGCCGTCGGGGATGGCGGCCCCCAACATGAACATAGCGCCGGGCACGGTCTGGGTCACGTAAGCGAAATCTTCGGCCCCCATGCCGAATTGGTCTTCGCGCACGGCCTCGGCGCCCAACAGGTCGGCCGCGACGGCGCGCATCCAGTCGTTAACGCCACGGTCGTTGTTCATGGCCGGGTAACCCAGGTTGAGCTTGAGCTCATACCGGCCACCCATCGCCTCGCTGATCTTGAAGGCGCTCTCCACTTCCCGGCGCAGCTGTTCGCGCACCCCTGGGTCGTAAGAGCGCAGCGTGCCAGACAGGTACACCTCGCCCGGTATGATGTTGCTGGCCGTGCCGGCCCGAATCTCGCCCAGGCTGACGACGCACGGCCGGAGCGGGTCAATGCGCCGCGAAGGGATGGCGTACAGGGCAGTCAGCACCGGCGCCAGGATGAAGAGTGGGTCATTGGTGTGTTGGGGATAGGCGCCGTGGCCGCCGCGGGCCCGGATCCAGGCCTGGAAGGAGTCCACGGCCGCGTGGCTGTAGCCATCCTGGAAGAAGCAGACGCTGGACGGGTGCGTGCTCAGGACGTGTAGGGAAATGGCCGCGTCCACGCCATCCAGCGCGCCGTCCGCCATCATGGCTGGCGCGCCGCTGATCCCGTCGGCGTCGGAGGCTTCTTCGGACGGCTGGAAAAGCAAGCGGACGTTGCCGCGCCACTCTTCCTCGGCCAGGCTCTGTTTGAGCAGGAGCGCCACCCCCAGCAGGATGGCGGTGTGGGCGTCGTGGCCGCAGGCGTGCATCACGCCTGGGTTCTGGGATCGATAGGGTACGTCGTTGGCCTCCTGGATCGGCAGGGCGTCCATATCGGCCCGGATGGCCAGGGTCGGGCCGACGCCATTGCCCAGCCGGCCGACGACGCCGGTGCGGCCGATGCCCGTCTGCACCTCGATGCCCAGCTCCTGAAGGGTCTCGGCCACCAGCGCGGCCGTGCGCACTTCCTGGAAGCTAAGCTCCGGATGTTGGTGGATATCGCGCCGCAGCCGCACCAATTCAGGGGCGATGGCTTGGGCCTGGGCAAGCATATTCCCTCCTGTTTGCACTCCAAATGGTAGCCGCGGATTTCACTGTCCGCTGTCTAGCCTAACACATCGGCGATGCGAACCTCAAGGCCGGCGAAGTTGGCGAAGGTCAGGTCGTCAAAGGGCAGCTTGTGGTGCGCCTTGAGGCGGGCCATCAGGCCCAGGTAGTTCTCCAGGATGCGCCGTCCCCAATCCAGGTCCAGCGCCTCGGCCGCCGCTCGCAGCCGCTCTTCCGGCCCTTCGAGCTCCACAAAATCGCCAAAGGGCAGCTCGTCCAGCACTACCTCGACCGGCCCTAATTGCCACGCCTCGCGATACTTTTCGTAACATTGGCTGGGTTGGAAGCCGAGCCGCTCCAAGATAGCCTCCATAACTCCAAAATCGCCGACCCCCACCTCTAGCTCCTGGCGCACGCGGGCTTCGGAGGCGGGCGCGCCGTCCGGAAGGGCCTTGAAGGTCAGGCTGGCGGCCGTGTCCTGGCGCAGGCGCAGCAGCCGGCCGCGGCGCGCCAACCCGCTCCAGGCGTTGTCGTAGCGCACGTTGCGCTCAAAGACGCGCGGCCGGATGAGGCTGGCCCCGGCCGCCACCAGCCGGCCGCGCACGGCCGGCAGGTCGGCTGCGTAAAACTTGACCTCAACCTCTAGCCCAGCCGCTGCCATGCTTCAGCCCGGCGGCCCGGCGGCCGTTTCAACGATCAAGCGTCCCCCACCGTCACCAGGGCCTGATCCTTTTCAACGCTGTCGCCGGCCGTCACCATGACCTGTTTGACCACGCCAGCGCGCGGCGAGCGCAACTCATTCTCCATTTTCATGGACTCCAGGATGACCAGCTTATCGCCCTTGTGCACGCTCTGGCCGGCCACAGCCGGGACGGCCACGATCAGGCCGGGCATGGGCGAGCGGATGGTGGTCTCGCCGGTGAGGTCAGCCGCCGCGCCGCGCGCCTTGGCCAGCCGGTAGGCGCGCTCGTCCTGCACGCGCACCGAGTACAGCTCGCCGTGGATCAGTACTTCCCAACTGTCTTCGCGCTCCTCGACCAGGGCCTCGAGCGAATGGTTGTCCAGCAGCAGCGACAGCACCCCGCCCTCGGCCAATTCCTCGAAATCAACCTGGTAATCCTCGCCGTTGACCCGAATGCGATCCTCCTGGTCAATCTCGATGATGAACTCCTGGTCGTTGATGGTGGTAATGTACTTCATGGGCGCCTCGCGCTTGCAGGCTTCAGCGGTGTAGTCGCTCCCAGCGGCTGAGCCACTTCCAGTTGGTCGTGTCGCGCTCGCCAGGGGCCACGATCTGGCTGGCCTGCTGGCCCTGGCGGTGGGCGATCAGGGTCGCCAAAATGGCAGCCTCGAGCGTCTCCTGCGGGACGCGCTCGCTCATGCTGAAGCGCTCCTCGACAAACTGGGTGTCAAAATGGCCCGACAGGAAGCGGGTGCTGTCCATCAGGTGCTGGTGGAAGGGGATGTTGGTTTTGACCCCCATGATTTTGTATTCCTCCAGCGCCCGGCGCATGCGCAGCACAGCAATGGCGCGGGTTTCGCCGTAACAAATGAGCTTGCTGATCAGCGGGTCGTAGTACGGGGTGACTTGATAGCCGGGGTATACGCCGGTGTCCACGCGCACGCCCGGCCCAGTGGGCAGCCGGATGGCCGTGATGGTGCCCGTTGAGGGTAAGAAGTCCTGATAGGGGTCCTCGGCGTTGATGCGGCACTCGATGGCCCAGCCGCGCATCTGGATCTCGTCCTGGGTGTAGCGCAGGCGCCGGCCGCGGGCGACGCGCAACTGCTCCTGGACGATGTCCACGCCGGTGACGAGTTCGGTAACTGGATGCTCGACCTGCACCCGGGTGTTCATCTCCAGGAAGAAAAAATTCTTGTCCTTGTCCAAGAGAAACTCGATGGTACCCGCATTGACATAATCTACGGAACGCGCGGCCGCCACGGCCACCTCGCCCATGCGGCCGCGCAGCGCTTCGTCCACCACGACCGCGGGTGCCTCTTCAATCAATTTCTGGTGGCGGCGCTGCAACGAGCATTCGCGCTCGCCGAGGTGGATGTAATTGCCATGCATGTCGGCCAGCACTTGAATCTCGACGTGGCGGCCCTCGCTGATGATTCGCTCCAAGTAGATGGCGCCGTCGCCAAAGGCCGCCTGGGCCTCGCGGCGGGCGGCCGCCAGCGCATCGGGCAACGCCTCGGGCGCAGCCACCGGCCGCATGCCTTTGCCGCCGCCCCCGGCGGCCGCCTTGACCAGCAGCGGGTAGCCGAGCGACTCGGCGGCTCCGATCAGTTCGTCGTCGTTCAGGCCCGGCTCGGTGCCGGGCACGATGGGCACGCCGGCCGCTCGCACCGTCTGGCGGGCCATCTGCTTGTCGCCCATGACCTCAATAGCGCGCGGCGTCGGGCCGACGAACACCAGGCCGGCGTCCTGGCAGGCCTGGGCGAAGGCGGCCCGCTCGGCCAGGAAACCATAGCCGGGGTGGACGGCGTCGGCCCCCGACTCGCGGGCGACGTCGATCAGCCGGTCTATGCGCAAGTAACTGTCGCGGGCGGCCGGCGGGCCGATCAGGTAGGCCTCGTCGGCGTAGCGAACGTGGGGCGCGTTGCGGTCGGCCTCCGAGTAGACCGCAACCGTGCGGATGCCCAGCTCGTGGCAGGCCCGAATGACGCGCATGGCGATCTCGCCCCGGTTTGCCACGAGCAGCTTGTCAAATTTTTTGGCCTGCAATGCGCCAGTGGTCATAGGGGGATGTTGCCGTGCTTCTTGGGCGGGTTGTTGTCGCGCTTGTTTTGCAGCATGTTGAGGGCGTTGATCAGCCGCGGCCGGGTCTGGCTCGGCTCGATAACGTCATCCACGTAGCCACGCCGGGCGGCCGCGTAAGGGCTGGCAAAGCGCTGGCTGTAGTCCCCCACCAGCTCGGCGCGCCGCTCGTTCTCATCCCCAGCCGCCGCCAGTTCGCGGCGGAAGATCACGTTGACGGCCGACTCGGCGCCCATGACGGCGATCTCGGCCGTCGGCCAGGCCAGGTTCAGGTCGGCCCGGATGTGTTTGCTATTCATGACACAGTAGGCTCCGCCATATGCCTTGCGCGTGACCACCGTGATCTTGGGCACGGTCGCCTCGCAAAAAGCGTATAACAGCTTGGCCCCGTGGCGGATGATGCCGCCGTGCTCCTGGTCAACCCCCGGCAGAAAACCAGGCACGTCCTCAAAGACGATCACCGGCAAGTTGAAGCAGTCGCAAAAGCGCACAAAACGGCCGGCCTTCTCGCTGGCGCTGATGTCGAGCACCCCGGCCAACACCATCGGCTGATTGGCGACCACGCCAACTGAAAAACCGCCCAGGCGGGCAAAGCCAACCACGATGTTTTGAGCAAAGTGCTCCTGGATCTCGTAGAACTCGCCGTCGTCCATGATGGCATGAATGGCGTCCTTGATGTCATAGGGCTTGTTCGGGTGATCCGGTACCAGCCGATCCAGAGAAGCCTCTGTGCGCAGGGGATCGTCGCGGCCGGCCTTGAAGGGCGGGTCTTCCATGTTGTTGGAGGGCAAATAGCTAAACAGCTCGCGGATCAGATAGAGGCAGTCGGCCTCGGAGTCGGCCGCCATATGGGCCACGCCGCTGATCTGGTTGTGGGTCATCGCCCCGCCCAACTCCTCAAAGGTGACGTCCTCGTTGGTGACCGTCTTGACCACATCCGGGCCGGTGATGAACATGTGGCTCGTATTCTTCACCATAAAAATGAAGTCTGTCAGCGCCGGTGAATAGACGGCCCCGCCGGCGCAGGGGCCCATGATGGCGCTGATTTGAGGCACCACGCCCGAGGCAAGCGTGTTGCGCAAGAAGATGTCGGCGTAGCCACCGAGGCTGACTACGCCCTCCTGGATGCGGGCGCCACCGGAGTCGTTGATGCCAATGACGGGGGCGCCGTTGCGCAGCGCCATGTCCATGATCTTGCACACCTTCTCGGCGTGAACCTGGCTCAGGCTGCCGCCAAAGACGGTGAAGTCCTGGCTGAAAACGTACACAAGCCGGCCGGCGATCGTGCCCCAACCAGTCACGACGCTGTCGCCGGGAATCTTCCTGTCACCCATGCCGAAGTTCGACTCACGATGGACGACGAAGGCGTCAATTTCGCGGAAAGAGCCCTTGTCCAGCAAGAGGTCAAGCCGCTCGCGAGCTGTTAGCTTGCCGGCCTGGCGCTGCTTTTCGATGCGCTCTTCGCCCCCGCCCAACTGCGCCTGCGCCCGCAGCCGGCGCAGTTCCTCAATTTTAGAATCCATACCCCACCTGTCGGGCCGGCCGGACACAGGCGCCGGCCGGCCGCCAATCTTAATGGTCGCCGGCACGGGCCGGCCGCAAGGCCCAGGCGGCTGCCAGAGCCGCCAGCGCATACAGGCCGGCGGCTACGGCCGCCTCGGCCGCAGCCCGCGGCTCCTGGCCGAACAGCGCTGCCAGGGCTAGCCGCCAAAGGCCATAAAGAAGCAGCAGGGCAGGAACGGCCAGCCTGGCAGCCGGCCGGCCGCGCCACACGACAACAGCCGCCAGCGGCAGGACAAAGCCCCAGGCCACGGCCGCGCCCAGCAGCCAGCGGGGGTCGGGCCTGAGCTCGAGCTGTATCAGAAAGTTCAACTGACGATAAAGGCCGATGGCCCGCCAGAGATTCGCCAGCCCTAAGAATAAAACCCCCCAGGCCACCAGAGTTGCGCGCCGCGGCCGGCGCGGCGGGTCGGTAGCCGGGGGTCTGGGCATCGAGCGGATTATATGCCAAGGGGATCGACCCAGCCAGCGCCGGCCGGCGTGGCGGCCCTGGCTAGCGCCCACGCGCCGGCCGGCGCATAATTGGCCCGGGAGTACTGCCTAATGTCAAGCCCTCGTGACCCTTACCGGGACCCCTGGGCCGGCCTGGAGCCGCCGGAACCGGCGAGACGAAGCGCCTCCTTAGCCTGGATCGTCGCCGGGCTTGCGGCCGTTGCCGCCCTAAGCCTGTGCGCAGCGGCCGCCTTTTTCCTGGCGCGCACCTTCTTGTTTGCCCCCGAGCCAACAACCAACCAAGCTTTGCCGGAGGTGCCCACATTCCTGGTCACAGCGAGCGCCTCGGCCCCGGCCAACGCCTCGCCCAGCTCGCCCGGCGACCTGACAGCCACGGCCGTGGCCCGGCCGACGGTCACCCTGCCCGCCCCAAGCGCAACGGCCGCGCCCGGAGCGACGGCCGTCCCCAGCCCGCCGCAGACGCCGCCGTTGGGAGCCGGCGGCAATGTGTTGGCCGTCCGGCTCGCGCAGCCGCCCGAGCTTGACGGCCTGCTGCTGGAGTGGGGCGGCGTGCCAACGGCGGAATCCGCCTTTCCCGTATTCACCATCGCCGACTGGGATGGCAGCGACGACCTGACGGCCGTCTGGCGCTTGGGCTGGGACGAGAACAACCTCTACATAGGGGTGGAGGTGGACGACGACCTCCACGTACAGACGCAGACCGAAGTGTCTGCATTTCGCGGCGACAGCCTGGAAATGCAGCTAGACACAGACCTGGAGGGCGACTTCGGCCCCGGCCTCAGTGCGGACGATTACCAGTTGGTCATTTCGCCGGGGGATTTTGGCGGCGTCGCCCCGTCAGCGGCCCGTTTCCAGGGCGCAGACGGCCAGATGCCGTATGTTCCGGGCGACAACATAGTCGTAGTAGCGCAGGCGGCCGGGGAGGGCTACACGCTTGAGGCCGCCATCCCTTGGAGCGAGCTGGGCGCGGCGCCCACGGCCGGGATGGTAATAGGCCTGGCGCTCAACGCCAACGACAACGACACGCCCGGCACGGCCCGCCAGGAAATGCTCAAGTCACACGTCTCGACGCGGGTGTGGGGAGACCCTACGTCCTGGGGAACAGTGACACTGCTAGGGTCATGAAAACGGCGGTGGCGTCGCCCCACCAGGGCCGGCGTCTACCGGCCGGGGGAGGGGGCCGGCGAGTAGTCAACGGCGTCATTGGGGAGTTCAGCCGGCCGGCCGAGCAGGTGCAGCAGCGGACTGGTCATGAAGGTGGTCAGCAGCGCCATCAGCACCAGCATCGTGAAGAGGGTCGGCGACAGCACGCCGATCTCCAGCCCGATGGTCAGCACGACCAGCTCCATCAGGCCGCGGGTGTTCATCAGGAGGCCGAGCCCGGCCGCCTGGCGCCAGGGCAGCCCGTTGGCCCGCGCTGCCAGGCTCACCCCGCCCAGCTTGCCGAGAATTGCAACGGCGATGATCAGGCCGGTTAAGAGCCACAACTCCCAACCCGCCACCAGGCCCAATCTCGTCTGTAAGCCAATGAGGGCGAAGAAGATGGGCAGCAGCAAGACGACGGTCAAATCTTCAAGCTTGAGGGCAATGGTGTCAACCAGGGCGTTATGGCGCGGCATCATCGCCCCCAGCAGGAAGGCGCCGAAAAGGGCGTGGATGCCGAGCCGCTCGGTGATCCAACCGGCCGCCAGGATCAGCAGCAAAATCAGGGCCATCATGCGCCGGTCCACCCGGCCGAAGTGCTCGTAGCCGACGGCAAAGAGGCGCAGCGCCGGCCGGATGGCGAAAGCCATCAACAGGACGAAGGCCAGCGAGCCGACCAGGGTGAGCCAGACGGGCAAGGTCGCCTCGGCCGCCCGCACCAGGAAGACGACCAGCGCCAGCAGTGACCAGCCGCTGACGTCGCCAATGGCCGCCGCCGCCAGCGCCAACGCGCCCAATGGGGTGCGCACCAGGCCCCGATCGGCCAGGATGCGGGCCAGCACCGGGAAGGCGGTGATGCTCATGGCCGTGCCGACGAAGAGGGCGAAATGGAGGAAAGGCACGCCCGGCTGGCCCAAGCGCGGGTGGAGATACCAAGCCAGCGGCAGGCTGAGCGCCAGCGGGGCAAAGATGCCGGCCTGACTGATGACGACAGTGCGCCGGCCTCGGCCGCGCAGCGTCTGCCAATTTAGCTCCAGGCCGATCAGGAACATGAACAGCAGCAACCCTATCTGGCTGAGCGGGGCGAGCAACGCCAGGCTGCCGGGCGGGAAGAGGCGCTCGAACAGAGACGGCGCCAGCCAGCCGAGAAAAGAAGGGCCCAGCATGATACCGGCCACCATCTCGCCGATCACCTGCGGCTGGCGGATGCGGCCGAAGAGCGCGCCCAGAAGCTGCGACGCCGCCAGGATGACGCCGATCTGCATCAGGAGGGTAGGAAGAGTGGCCATAGCCGCCTCGCGGGGAGCAAGTATAATCGCGGCCGCTATGGCTCGTCCAGTCATTGGCTGGGAGGCGGAAGCGCCAGTTCCCGCCCAGCACGCCTTCAACGACTACCTCAGCGCCCGCGCTGGCCGCCTATTCATGGACGGCCTCGACCTGGCCGGCCTGTTTCAGGGCAATGGGCAGGGACTGGGCGCGCCGCTGTTCAGCCCGCTGGAGATCGTCTACCTGCCCCTGATCCGACGCCAGATCGAGCGCATGCAGGCCGCCTTTGCGGGGGCCATTGCCGAGACGGGCTACCCCGGCCGCTTCCATTACGCCTACGCCTCCAAGGCCAACGCGGCCGAGGAGGTCGTGCGCACGACCCTGGCGGCCGGAGCCCACCACGAGATGTCCTCGACGGTGGACGTGGAGATCGCCCGCGTCATGCAGGGGCGCGGCCTGCTGCCGGCCGATCGGATGGCGATCTGCAATGGCTTCAAGCCGGCCGGCTCTGAGTACGCCGCCAGCATCGTGGACTTCGGCCGGCGGCACCCGAAACTGATCCCCGTGGTCGAGGACTTGAGCGAGCTGCCGCCGCTGATCGATTCGGGCCTGCCCTTCCAGGTTGGCCTGCGCCAGAAGACATACGGGCCGCACGCCGACGAGGCCGAGATGGACGCCTACAATTCGCGCTTCGGCGTCAGCCTGGACGACCTGTGGAAGGCGGCCGACTATATTGCCGCCGCCCCCAACCTGGAGCTGATCATGTACCACGCTATGGTCGGCAGCCAGATCAGCAGCATCCAGGAGTTCGTCGAGCGGCTGACGCCGCCGGCCGAGGTCTACGCTCGCCTGCGCCAGCGCCGGCCGGAGTTGCGCATCTTCAATTTCGGCGGCGGCGTGCCCGTGGCTATGACGCTGGACTTCGCCTTCGATTACGCCGCCTTCACCCGCGCCCTGCTGGCGATGTTGCAGGCCACCTGCGGCCGTTACGGTGTGCCGCCGCCCGACGTGATGGCCGAGTGCGGCCGGTACACCACGGCCGAGCACGGCGCCCACTTGTTCAAGGTGCTCAGCGTCAAGGAGAACAACTCCGACCTGCCCTGGTACCTGATCAACGGCTCGATCATGACCTCCTTCCCCGACAGTTGGGCCTTGGGCGAGCATTTCATCGTCCTGCCCCTCAACCATTTGGACAAGCCCTTTCGGCGGGTGCAGTTGGGCGGCATCACCTGTGATAGCGACGACGTTTACCCGCCCAAGCAGAGCCAGGCGCCGCTCTACCTGCCGGCCGAGAGCGATGGGCTCTACCTGGGTTTCTTCGGCATCGGCGCCTACCAGGAGATGCTGGGCGGGGTGCGCGGCAGCAAGCACTGCGTCCTGCCCGAAGCCTACGAGCTGATTGTGGACCACGCGGCCGGCGGCGGCTACCAGTTTGAGCTCATCCATGGACAAGCCACGGCCGAGGTAATGCGCAACCTGGGCTACCGGATGGCGTAAAGAGAGGTGTGGGCCGGATGCGCGCCGGTTGCGCGCAGCTAGGCAGTTAAGTGTCAGGAGTAAGCTAAGCATGCAGTCAATGGATCGAACCCGGCTCATCTTTATCGCTATCGTCGGCGTGGCCATTCTGGTCGTCTGCGCCGCGGTTGGCATCAACCTAATTCGCAATATAGGCGCGGCCGACGTCGAGCCGACGGCTGCATTCGGCGGCACGGCCACGCAGGCCGAGCCGGACAGCACGCCAATCGTCAACCTGGAATCGCCCGACCCCGTTTGGGGGCCCAACTATGTCGCCGACGACGCGCTGCCCGAATACGTCTGCGGCGCGGATGCCTTTGGCAGCTACTTTACCTTGCAGCAGATGCAGATGGCCGGGCTGGATGTGGCCCACGGCTTCCACCTGGGCATCGTGCCCTTCCTGCTGGATGAAGACCCGGCCTACGACGTCTCAGAAGAGCAGCGCACCGCCCTGCTGGACGCCGGCCGTTGGAACTGCCTCTTGACCACCCTGGACTCGGTGGCGCTGAGCAGCCCCGGCGTCATCACCGCCATTGTGGACGAGAGCGCCGGCGCGGACCAGCTTTGGGCGCGCGACATAACCACCATTGACCAACTGCGCGGCCGGCGCATCAGCTTCTCGCGCGGCAGCGTGGGCGAGTACTTCTTGTATTACACGCTGTCCATCGCCCAGCTCAGCCCGCGCTCCGACGTGTCGCTGGTGCCCCAAGACACAGTGGCCGACGCCGTGGGCGCCTTTAACGAGGGCCAGGCCGACGCCGTCTCCGGCTGGGAGCCGGACATCTATGAAGCCGAGCAGACCGGCGGCGTGCCCCTGCTCAGCTCCAACCAGCTGCGCATCATCATGGATGTGGTCGTCACCTCGCGCCAGTCCATCAACAGCCAGGCCGACCTGGTGCAGGCCTTCCACGACGCCTGGTTCGACGCCCTTAAGGCTCAGGTGGAGGAGTTCGACCAGGCGGCCCAGCACATCGCCGCATGGGGTCACAACGACTGGAGCTTCGTCTACCCTGAGACGGCCAGCGACGACCTGGAGCTGTGGCTGGCGAGCGTGGCCCAGGCCGACCTGGGCGACAACGCCTTTGTCATGCGCGACGCCCGGCCGCTGATAAGCCGGCTGGAGATCGCCCGCAACGTCTGGGCTGCCTCTGACGCCAACCCGGAGGCCGACGACGTCAATACGCTGGTGGAGCCACGCTTCGTGCTGGCCGCGGCCGACCAGGCGGCCTTGCAGCCCAGCGGCGACCCGGTCAACGACACCTTCTCCATCTCCAGCCAATTGGACGTGGGCGGCGTCAACACGGCCGAGGCGGCTACGCTGGTCGTGCTACCCTGCCGCACCTTCCAATTTCTGCCCGAATCCACCGAGCTAACCCTGGAGTCGCGCCGCATCCTGGACCGCTGCGTGCTGCCCACCCTGACCCAGAGCGTGGGCCTGTTCCTGCGCGTGCGCGGCTCGTCAGCCTGGCCGGCCAACGACCCGCCCTATACCGAGGCCGAAATCCTGGAGATCGCCGAGGGCCGGGCCCAATCCGTTGTGGATTACCTGGTGTCGCAGGGCATTGACCCCGCCCGCTTCATCGTTGAGGCGGTGCTGCCGCCTGAAGACCACCGCAACACGGATGACCCGGCCATCCAGAGCCAGGATCGCTTCGTCGAGCTAACGCTCATCACTGTCGGCCGCTAGCGGATCGCCCGCCGTCAGGCCATTAGGAAAGGTTATGCGCACGAAAATCACACGCAGCCTGAGGCTGCTAGCACTCTTGGCTGTCCTGCCGGCCGCGGCCTGTAACGGCGAGGATCGGCCGCCGCGCAACGCGGCCGTGGTCGAGCTAACGGCCAACACCAGCCTGGGCCGCTGGCTGGAGCCCCTAGTGAGCGAATACAACGACTCCCGGCCGGAGACGCCGGCCGGCGAGCGCATTTACGTGGACTTATCCCTGGCCGACTCTGGCGCGGCCGCGGCCGCCATCATTGCCGGCGAGGCGGCCCCCGACCTCTGGCTGCCGGAGATGGCCGTCTGGGCCGAGGTGGCGGCCGACCAGGGGGCCGCCGATTACCGGGCCGACTGCCAGAGCGTGGCCCGCAGCCCGCTGGTCATCGCCATGTGGCGGCCGTTCGCCGAGGCGCTGGGCTGGCCAGCGGCCGAGCTGGGCTGGCTGGACATCGGCAGCCTGGCGGCCGATCCTGGAGCCTGGTCGTACTACACCGGTGCCGAGGGCGACTCGCTGCGCCTGGGCCAGACCCATCCCGGCCTGTCGGGCAGCGGGGCGGCCACCCTGCTGGCGCTGGTGCACGCGGCCGAGGGGCGGGTGCAGGCGGTCAGCAGCGAGCAGATCAACCAGCCCATCGTCCAGGCGTCGGTGGCCGCCTTCGAGTCGCCGGTGGCCTGGTTCAGCCCGGACACGGCCGGCCTGGCCCAGACGATGGCCGAGCGCGGCCAGGGCTATTTGGGCGCGGCCGTGATGTACGAAAGCAACGCCATCGCCAACAGCCCCGACATCGTGCCCATTTATCCCTTTGAGGGCACCTTCATCGCCGACCACCCAGCCTGCCTGAGCGCGGTTAGCCAGGGCGAGGAGCGCGAGGCGGCGCTGGCTTTCCGCCAGCATTTGCTGGCCGAGGAGGCCCAGGCGGCGGCGAGTGCGGCCGGGCTGCGGACGGCGGCCGGAGGCGCAGCCGCGGCCGAGCTGCCCAACGGCCAGAATGTGGATCTGAGCCAGCCGGCCGTTGTCTTTGACCCGCCCAGCGTCGAGGCCATTTACGCCGTCCAGGAATTGTGGCAGACGGCCCGCAAAGACGTCAACCTGGTCATGTTGCTGGACGTCTCCGGCAGCATGGAGGGCGACAAGATCGAAAACGCCCGTGAGGCGGCGGCCGAGTTCGTGCGCCAGATGGGCGACGAAGATTACCTGAGCCTGGTGGCCTTCAACCACGAGCTGTTCCTGCTGTCCGACCGGCAGCAGGTTGGGCCGGCCCGCGATCAACTGGTGGCGACCATTGAGGGCCTGGAGGCCGGCGGCGACACCTTTCTTTACGATGCCATCGGCTACGGCTCTGAGCTGATCGCCCAGGCAGGGCTGCCGGACGCCGCCAACGCCCTGGTGATCTTGAGCGACGGCGAGGACACCGGCTCGGAGCGCCACAGCTTCAACCAGGAGCTGATTGACCTGGCGGCCGGCAATGACACCGCCGTCTTCGTGATCGCCTACGGCGATGACGCCGACGAGGAGGACCTGTCGGACATCGCCCTAGGCGCCAACGGGAACTTCTTTCTGGGCGACGAGGCCAGCATCGCCGCCATCTACGAAGACATGTCGGCCGCCTTCGGCGGCACGGTCGGCGTCGGCCGCTGACCCGATCACCTGGCGGAGGTCGTCAACCTCCGCCAGCTCTGATCTAAACCAACGGAGGTTAACCAACATAAACCTAGAATCCGAAACCTACTCCGGCACGGGCGACGCGGCCGTGCGCCAGGCCACCGGCAAGGGCTGGCAAGAGTGGTTCGCCGTCCTAGACGCGGCCGGCGGCCGGGAGCTGGATCACAAGGCCATCGTGGCCGTGCTGAGCCAAAAAGAGGGCGTCGCGCCCTGGTGGCAGCAGCAGATCACGGTCGGCTTCGAGCGGGCCCGCGGCCTGCGCGAGGCGCACGAGACGCCGGCCGGCTTCCAGGTCGGCCGCAGCCGCACCCTGGCGGCCCCGGTCGAGCGCGTCTTTGCCGCCTGGCATGACGAGCGCCTCCGCCGGCGCTGGCTGCCCAATCCGGAGGTGGAAGTGCGCCGGGCGACCGAAAACAAGTCCCTGCGCATCACCTGGGCCGACGGCCGCTCGCGCCTGGACGTCGAACTCTATCCCAAGGGGCCGGACAAGACGCAGGTGTCCGTCCAGCACTCCAAGCTGGAGGACGCAGCCGCGGCGGCCGAGATGAAGGCCTACTGGGCCAACGCCCTAACTGCACTCAAGAAGCTGGTTGAGGGGCTGTAGGGGCGAAAGCCTTTCGCCCCCAGAAATGGGCCGCGAAGAGGACGGCGGGGGTAGCTTTGGTCTAAACCCGCCGGAGGTCGGAAACCTCCGGCGGGTGTTATCAAGACGGGTTAACCCACCTCACTGCGCCCACAGCTCCGACGACGTCTCATTGTCCAAGGCGCCCATCGCAGTGCAGCTGGGGCCGCAGTCAAGGATTGCGCCGCCATAGCTGGCATGCTCGTAGTGGCTGTGGGTGCTGCAGCCACTGAACGAACGCGCCGACGACACGGCATCGTTCCAACCGGCCGGCATGCTCGGGGCCGCGAAGAAGGAGCCATCGCTGCAGCCGGCGGCGTGAGAAGCCGTCCAGGTGAGGGAGCTGCCGCCAAAGTTGGCACCGGCCGAATCAATGCCAATGACGACTGTGCCGCGCGCAGCGGCGAGCGTTTTGGCGTCAATTTCGGCCGGGCTCAAGCCCGCAGCGACGTGCACCATCCCGCCGGTGGCGGCCTCAATCGCGGCCGCGAAGCTGTCGAAGCACGCCAGATCCGACATGACGCTCTCCAGCTTACCGCTGCCTGGCTGCAGCGGCTCAATGCGGACAACACAATGGCGCTCGGCGCCGCCGGAATCAGCGGCCGGGGCGGACCCCTCCACAGAGTCGCCCTGGCCAGTCTGTGGCCGATAGTCATACGGATCCGCGCCGACGAAAGCCATGGCCTCTTCGAACGTGGCAAACGTGTAAAACTTAGTCTGGGCGCCGGTGGGATCAAGCTCGAGCGGCTGAAGTATGGCAACGGTGTGCGGCGGACCGGCCGAGCCAGCGCCCAGAATGGCGCCGGCCGCCAGCGCCCCCAGCGCTGCTAGGATAACGATTGCCAACCGTCTTTTCCTTGATGTCAACATGGTTCACCTCCAATCTACGCCTGCCTAAGGCAGGTGACGTTAACTACCCCTCTTTATAGCAGAGCGGCTATTAGCTCCGTGTTAAGAATGGCGTGAAGCGGTGAAATGACGGCCGCCTTGTAGGGGCGAGTTAATTTCTCGCCCCCACATTTGGCGCCGTAGCGGCAACCGGACTGGGAAAGGCTATTCAGGCCGGCAGGCGCAGGACGAAGGTTGTGCCGCTGGCTGAGGACCTGGCAACGCGAACGTCGCCGTCATGTAAATGCACAATGTGGGCCGCAATGGACAGGCCCAGGCCGGCTCCGCCCAGGTGCCTGGCGCGGGAGCGGTCGAGGCGATAAAAGCGGTCAAAGACCCGCCCTTGCTCCTCGGGCGGTATACCAGGGCCCGTGTCGCTGACGGCGATGACGACCCAGCCGTCATCGCGGCCGAGATCAACGTCCACCCGGCCGCCCGGCCGGTTGTAGCGGATGCCATTCTCGACCAGATTGAGGAGGGCGCGGCGCAGGAGCGATTCATCGGCCAGCACGCTGACGTCCGTGGCTCCGCCCAGCTCCAGAGACACCTGCCTCTCGGCCGCCAGCTGGGCCAACTCGTCAAAGACATCCTCGATCAACGTGCTTGGGAAGGTATTCTCTCTGACCAACTGCTGCTGCCCTTGTGACAGCAGCAACAAGTCGGCGACCAATTGCTCAAGGCGGGCCAGGTTGCCCTCCAGAGTTGCGCTCATGGCTTGAAAGGCCTCCAAATCGGCCGCCGGGTCAGCCTGCACAACTTCGAGATTGGTGCGCAGGGTCGCCAGCGGCGTGCGCAGTTCGTGGGCGGCATCGGCGACGAAGTTGCCCTGCTGGGCAAAAGCTTCTTCCACCCGCGCCAACATGGCGTTGAAGGCCTCGCTCAATTGCCTCAGTTCATCGGCCGGAGCTTTGAGCGACAGACGGCTGTCGAGCGAGTTGGCGTCGATGCGGCTGACCGCCTGATTGAGCTTGCGAATCGGCCGCAGAACCTGGCCCGCCAACCAATAGGCGCTTAAACCGGCCGCCAGCACCAGCAGCCCTAGACCAACCAGGGAGACCGCGCGCAACAGGGCCAGATTGTTGGTCTGGCCGCCGGCCGTTGAGGACCCAACCACGGGTGACCGCACTGACGGAGCGGGAGCTGTCAAATCCACCGGCCCTTCAACTGGGGCAAGCTCGACCATCATGGTGGGCGGCATGGACAGGGTTACTGTCAGATTGATGAACAGCAGCAGACCCAGCCCGAACAGGACGGCCGTTCCGACTAGCCAGAGCGCGACGCGCTGCCGGTAGGTGAGCCGCTGGTCTAGCCAGGAGCGAAAGCGATCAGGCAGGGCGGGCACAGATCAGTTGATAACCCTGGCCGATCACCGTCTTGATATAGCGCGGCGCGGCCGCGTCATCGCCAAGCTTGCGGCGGAGCGAGGCGATATGAACCCGCATGCTGTTCGAAAAGGCGTCTGCGCTGGCATCCCAGACGTGCTCCAGCAACTCCTCCTGGCTGACCACTTCTCCGGGGCGGCGCATGAAGTACTCCAGAACGCCAAACTCCTTGCGCGTCAACCTCAGCGGATGGCCGCCTTGCCAGGCCACCCGGCCGGCAACATCCATCTTCAGGTCAGCGCAGGCAAGGATTGGCTCGCGTACCCGCAGGTCGCGGCGCAAGAGCGCCCTGATGCGAGCGGATAGCTCGTCAAAGTAAAAGGGCTTGGCAACGTAGTCGTCGGCCCCAAGGTCAAGGCCGCGCACTCGATCAGCTGGCTGACCCCGGGCCGTCAGGATAAGGATCAGCAGCCGCGGCCGGCTGGATCGCAGGCGCTGGCAAAGCTCCAGGCCGTCCATTTCGGGCAGGGTCAGGTCCAGGACCAGCAGGTCATACTCGTTGGCCGTCGCCAGCTCCCAGCCTTGCCGGCCGTCGGGAGCGACATCCACGGCGTAACCCTGCTGGCGCAGGCCGCGCGCCAGCGCAGTTGCGAGCTCGGCCTCGTCTTCAACGATCAGGAGTCGCATTACTCCGGTAGCTCTGGCAGTGGCCGGTGCCGCCACCTTTCCGGCCGGCTCAGGGGCTCAATATCCGGCCGCAACTGTCGCAGCGCGCCAGCCGGCCGGTCGCGGCCTCGCGCGCCAGGTTCGAGGGCACGGTCATCTGGCAGCCCTGGCAGCGGCCGTCCACCAGCCGGGCCACGCCCAGCCCGCCGCCGCGCCTGACGGCCTGGTCGTAGGCCGTCAGCGACTGGGCCGTCAGTTGGCCCACCTCCTGCGCGCGCCGGGCGCTCAGGTCGCGCAGCCGGCCGGCCAGAGCCACCTGCTCCTGGGTCAAGTCGGCTTCGGCCGTCTGCCAGCCGCTCTCGGTCGCCGCCAGCTCGGCCGTCGCGGCCGCCGCGGCCGCCTCGGCCGTTTCCAGGTTGACCATCGCCTCAAGCAGGTCGTCTTCCAGCCGGCCGCGCCGCCGGCGCAGCGACTCGATCTCGCGCTGCAAATCGGTCAGCTCCTTGGGGTTCTTGACCAGGCCAGAATATAGGCGCGTCTCCTCGCGCTCGGCCTTGGCGACCAGGCTGTTCACCTCCAGGTTCAGGTCGTTGTGGGCTGTGCGCCAGCGCTGGCGCTCGGCGGCCGCCTCCGCCTGGCGCTGGCGGGCCGCGGCCAGGGCCGGGTCGCCCTGCAGCAACCGGCCGACCTCGGTCAGACGGCGCTTGGCCTGCCTCAGGTTGTCGTCAATCTGCTGCAAGCGCAAAAGATGGTCTAGCTGGCTCATGGGCCCGATTTTAGGGGAATCGGCCCCAAACGTGAAACCGCCCCGGCCGGGCGTTTCACGCATCCCGGCACAGGCCCTATAATCTCGGCCATGCTCGACCGCCTGATGCAGATCGAAGAGGCGCCCTACAACGAAGAGGACGCCGAATGGGACGCCTTCGTGGCCGATCACCCACACGGCAGCATTTTGCAGACCAGCCGCTGGGCGCGCCTGAAGAGCCGCTTCGGCTGGCGCTCGCGCCGCGTCTGGCTGCGCCAGGACGGCCGGCTGGCGGCCGGGGCCCAGCTGCTGATGCGCTCGGCCGCCCTGGGCCTGATCCGAGTGGCCTACACGCCCCACGGCCCGCTGCTCGACTGGCGCAACCAGGAGCTGACGGCCGTCATGCTCAACCAGCTTGATTTCGCCGCCTACGAGCTGGGGGCGGGCCTGCTCAAGCTGGAGCCGCTCGTCTGGCAAGCGGAGCTGCCGGCCGAAGAGTGGCAGGCCATCTGCCGCCAACAAGGCTGCCGGCCGGAGACCGACACGGTCCAGCCGCCGCGCACCCTGGTGGTTGATTTGCGGCCGCAAGAGGACGCCATCTTGGCGGCCATGAAGCCCAAGACGCGCTACAACATCGGCCTGGCGGCCAAGAAGGGCGTGGCCGTGCGCCAGGGGACGGCCGAAGATTTGCCGGCCTTCAACCGGCTGATGGTCGCCTGCGGCCGGCGCAACGAATTTGGCGTCCACGAGCCGGCCTACTACCAGGCCGCCTACGAGCTTTTTGCCCCGGAAGGGGTGGGCCTGTTCCTGGCCGAGCACGAGGGCCGGCCGCTGGCGGCGGTGATGGCCTTCAAGCACGGCCAGCGGGCGGCCTATTTCTACGGCGCATCCAGCGACGAAGAGCGCCAGCGCATGCCGACCTACGCCGTTCAATGGGCGGCCATGCAGTGGGCAAAAATGGTAGGCTGCGTAGAGTATGACCTGTGGGGCGTGCCCGACCGGCCGGCGGCCGAGCTGGAGGCCGACTTCGCCGAGCGCCAGGATGGCCTGTGGGGCGTCTACCGCTTTAAGCGGGGTTTCGGCGGCGAACTGCGGCGCACTGTCGGCGCGGCCGACCGGGTCTACAACAAATTGGCCTACCGCCTCTACCGGCGCCGCAGGGCGCTCTAGCCGGCCGGATGGCGTCGCAGGCTTTGGCCCAGGGCGCAGCGCCGGCTAACTCCTTGTGGCGGCCGGTCGGCTCGGCCGCCGCCTGGGATGCGGCCGTGCTGGCCCTGCCCCGGCCGCACGCCTTGCAAAGCTGGGCCTGGGGCGATTTCAAGAGCCGCTGGGGCTGGCGCGCCCGGCCGCTGCTGCTCAGCGTCCACGACGATCCGGCCGCCGGCCCGCCCCAGGCGGCCGCCCTGGTGCTCAAGCGGCGCCTCGGCCGGCTGCCCTTCTCCTTCCTGTACGTGCCCAAAGGGCCGATCCTCGACTACGGCGACGGCGCCCTGCGCCGAGTCATCCTGGCCCAATTGGAAGCCCTGGCGCGCCGCGAGCGGGCCATCTTCGTCAAGATTGACCCCGAGGTGGTGGTTGGCTGGGGCGCCGATGAGCCGCGCCGCTCGCCGGCCGGCGCCAAGTTCATCCAAGAGCTGGAGGCCCGCGCCTGGCGCTTTTCGCCGGAACAGATCCAGTTTCGCAACACTGTCGAGATTGACCTGGAACGCGCGCCGGCCGAGCTGCTGGCGGCCATGAAGCCCAAGACGCGCTACAACATCCGACTGGCCGAGCGGCGCGAGGTCGCCGTCCGGCCGGGCGGCCCGGCCGACCTGGCGCTCATCGCCGAGATGTACCTGGAGACGGCCGCCCGGGACGGCTTCCTGGCCCGGCCGGCGGCCTATTACCTCGACGGCTGGCGGACGCTGCTTGCGGCCGGCATGGCCCAGCCGTTGATCGCCGAGCACGATGGCCGGCCGCTGGCGGCCGTGATCGTCGTCCGCTACGGCCGGCGGGCCATCTACCTCTACGGCGCATCGAGCGAGCGCGAGCGGCCGCGGATGCCGAACTACCTGCTGCAATGGGAGGCCATCCGCTGGGCCCAGGCGCAGGGCTGCCAGGCCTACGACATGTGGGGCGCGCCGGACGCGTTTGACGAATCCGACCGGCTCTGGGGCGTGTGGCGCTTCAAGGCCGGCTTCAACGGCCAGGTAGTGCGCCACCTGGGCGCCTATGACTTCCCCGCCCGGCCGCTTCTCTACTGGCTCTTCACGGCCGCCTTGCCCCGCTACCGGAGTTGGCTCCGGCGGGGGCTGCGGCCGGCTTTTGGGGAGTAGGGCTGTTTGCAATCCCGGCCGCATTCTAAGCAAGGAGGCTACGTGACCCAGATCATCGTCGTGCTAGAGGGCGACCAAACCGGCCAGGAGCTGCTGCTCGAAGCGCTGCGCGTGCTGGACCCGGCCGTCACCGGCCTGCCGCTTGAGTTCCTGCATTTCGACCTCAGCCTGGACAACCGGCGCGCCAGCCAGAACCAAGTGGTCCACGAAGCGGCCGCGGCCATGCGCCAGCACAAGCTTGGCCTGAAGGCGGCCACAATTACCCCGCCGGAGAAGGGCGACGTGGGCAGCCCCAACGCCATTCTGCGCGAGGCGATTAAGGCCGAGGTCATCCTGCGCACCGGCCGGCGCATTCCCGGCGTGCGGCCGATCGGCGGCGTCTACGCGCCCATAAGCGTGGTGCGCATGGCGGTCGAGGACGCCTACGGAGCCGAGGAATGGCGCGCCGGGCCGGCCGGCGCGCCCGACGAGCTGGCCTTCCGCACCGAGAAGATCACCCGCCGCGTCTGCCGGGCTGTGGCCGAGTACGCCTTCCAGCACGCCCGCTACAACGGGGCCAAGGTCTTCGGCGGGCCGAAGTTCACCGTCAGCCCGGTCTACGAAGGCATGTTCAAGGAGGAACTGGACGCGGCCGCGGCCCGCTATCCGGATGTGCGCTACGAGCCGGTGCTGATTGACGCCACCTTCGCCCTGCTGTTGTCCACCAGCGGTGACCCGCTGGTCATCCCGACCCTGAACCGGGATGGCGACCTGATGTCCGACATGGTCCTGCAAATGTTCGGCTCCATCGCCGGCGCGGAGTCCATGGTCATCTCGGTGGACGACGCGGGCACGGTGGATTGCGTCATGGCCGAGGCCCCCCACGGCACCGCCCCCAGCCTGGAGGGCAAGAACGTGGCCAACCCGATGGCCATGATCCTGGCGGCCGCCGGCCTGCTGGCCCACATGGGCGACAAGAAGGCCGACCGGGTCAGCCGGGCCATCTACGAGGCCACCCTGGAAGCGGTCTACGACGGCACCCGCACGGCCGACCTGGGCGGCAGCGCCAAGACCGAAGAGTTCACCCGCGAGGTCATCCGCCGCCTCAAGACCAAGCTGGAGGTCTGGGCGACGTTGGCCTAGGCGGCCGCCGGCCGCAGGACCACCAGCGTCAACTCCGGCCGGCAGCCAAAACGCACCCGCGGCGCGCTCAGCCCCTCCATGCCCAGGCCCCGGCTGACGTATAGCTGGCAGTATCCCTCCCGGTAAGCGCCCATCACGTAGCGCCGGCCGAGCTGCGAGCCGGTCAGCAGCGGCCCGATCAGGGGCAGGCGCACCTGGCCGCCGTGGGTGTGACCGCACAGGTACAGATCCAGCCCCAGGCCGGCCGCCTCCGGCATCAGCTCCGGCGAGTGGTACAGCAGGACTTTAAAGGCGTCGGCCGGGGCAGCGGCCGCCAGCCGGGCCAGCGCCGGCCGGTCGTGGGGCAGGTAATGGCTGCACGTCAGCCCCAGCAGCCACAGCCTCCGGCCGGGGCCCAGATCCAGCTCGCGGGCCTGGTCGCACAGCAGCGCCAGCGGCAGGTCGGCCAGCACGGCCGGCATCACCGGGCGCAAGTCCACCGACGGGCTGCCCAGGACGGCGTAGACGCCGCCGGGCGCTGCGAGCTGGCTCAGCAGGCGGCGCACGGCCGCATGGCTGTGGCCGTCGCGGGTGTTGGACAGGTTGACATAATCCCCGGTCAGGACAATGAGGTCGGGCCGGGCCTGGCGGGCCAGGGCCAGCACCTTGGCCTCACGCCGCGTCGGCCGCGAGATGTGCAGGTCGCTGATGTGCAGGATGCGGATCGGGGCCGTCCCGGCCGGCAGCCGCTCGCTCTCCACCTCCAGCCGGCTCAGCCCCAATTGCTGCGGCTCAACCAGCGAGGCGTAGGCCAGCGCCAGCCAGGCCCCGACTTGCAGCCCGGCCAGGAGCGCCAGGCCCCAGGCCGGCCCCAGCCAGACGGCCGGTCCCAGCAACAGCAAGGCCACGGCCGCCCGGGGCGCGAGCAGGAAATAGAGTTGGGCGCGCCAGGGGCCGTGCGAGATGTTCAGCCGCGGCAGAGCGACCAGCAGCAGGGCGTCGGCCAGGCCGGCGGCCGCCAGCAGCGCGCCGGCAGCCAGCCCGGCGGCCGGATCCAGCGCCAGGCCCCAGGCC
>JBOGUG010000371.1:0-6166 GCA_050696115.1 Promineifilaceae bacterium (SeqCode)
TCGGCCGGTGCCCATTTTGTGGCGCGGGCATCCTGCCCGCGGCCGGGCCGCAGGCCCGGGGGTGAGGCGGTGGCGGTTGTTAGGGCCGGCCGCGCAGGCGCAGGCGGCTGGCGCGGCAATAGGGGCACTCGGCGTCGATGTAGTCCCGGCCGCAGGTGTGGCAGGTGCGCGTTTCGACCTCGCGCTGGTCGGCCAGCGCGCCCAGGATGACGACCAGCTCCTCCCCCTCGTGGCTGGCCAGCCAGGCATCCAGCCGCCGCTCGCCCACGCGCCAGCGGCCGCCTTCGTCGCGTTGCAGGAAGCCGTTGGCGACATCTAGATCCATCTCGTAAGCGGCGGCCGCCAGCCTGAGAATGGCAGCCCTGCGGTTGGTGCTCATGGGCGGGTTCCTTATTTGCCTTGGGTCGCGTCGCGGGTCTATTATAGCAGATGCGGCCACCGCTTTTGGCGGCCGGCCGAGGAGATTGGCAAGGGCCATAGCCCCGTGTCCCGGCGCAAACAACCAACCCATTCAACCATTCAACAGGAAAAAGCCATGACCAAGAGTGACGACAAGCTGAGCCACGACCTGGAGGTGCTGGAGGCCATGGCGGCCGAGATGGACGAGTACCTGCGCAGCGACGTGCTGTTTTGGCCGATGGGCCGGGCCAACCTGCCCCGCCTGACGCTGGGCGGCTACCTCATGCGCCAGCACCGCCTGCTGGCGCTGCGCGACCTGCTCGACGCCGATCAGCGGGCGCGGCTGGAGGCGGCGGTGGAGCGCTTTGACCAGGCGCTCAGCGACAAGATCGTGCGCTCGGAGGCGCGTGCCACTCAGGAGCTGGCGGCCCGGGTGCGCCAGTGGGGTGAGTTCATGAAGGACCTGGGCTGGGATTCGGGCGGGGCGCATTATCCCTCGGCCGTCGAGACGCGGGCGATGATCGCCGCCCTAATGGACAAGCTGTCGAGCCCGCCTTACCGGCTGGAAGAGGAGGCGACCCGCGCCCTGGGCGCCCACGACCGCTATCTGCGCAACAACTGGCAGCCAGGCGCGTTTATCTGGCCGGAGGGGTGGCAGCCGGCCTACCCGGAGGCGGCCTATTGGTGGTTGTACGGCCTGCCGCGAGGGTAGGGTATGCAGGCGGGAGGATTCGGCCGGGATAGGGGGATTTGGGGATTTTTTGGCCTAAGGGGAGTTGGTGGTAGGGGCAGAACCAGGGCGGGCACCGGGGCCCGCCCCTACACGCCGGCCGGCTGCCGGGGCGGCTCGGCCGGGACGTAATGGGGGTTGGCCCAGCGGGTCGGCCGGACGACCAGGCGCGCCAGACGCCAGCCCAGACGCAGCAGCCAGGGGCTTTTGAGGCGGTAGAGCCAGCGGGCCAGGCGCACCCGCAGGCGCAGTTGGCGCAGCAGCGGGTGGGCCAGCACCCGGCCGCGATAGCCGGCGAAGCTGAAATCGGCGCGGGCGAAGGCATCCTCGACGGCCGCGGCGGCCGCCTCGCCGTAGGCCAGGGCGAAGGAGATGCCCTCGCCGAAGAGGGGGTCGGCCCCGGCCGCGTCGCCGGCCAACAGGACGCGCGGCATGGCGAAGCGGCCGCCGGCGTCGAACCAGCGGATGGGGTGGCCCTTGAGGGTGTAATCGTTCAGGTCGCGCTCGCGGGCGGCCATGGCGGCGCGCAATTCGCCGGTCAGGTCGGCCTTGGGCCGCTCCGGCCGGGCGCGGCTGTCGAAGACGCCCCGGTTCATGACCGGCCGCCCCTTGACCAGGCTGGGAAAGTCCCAATAGTAGCCCTGCAGCCCGGCCGTCAGGCGCGAAAAGTCAAACACGGCGGTGGCGTCTCGGAACTCAGGCTGGCGGCCGGCGTCCTCCGGCGTCAGCACCTCCAGCAGGCGGGCGACGCGCGATTCGTCATCCCATTTCAGCTTTTGGCGCACCGTGCTGCGCGAGCCGTCGGCCGCGACCAGGACGCGGGCCCGAATGCGGGCCTTGTCGGTCTGCACCTCGACGTACTCCGGCCCGACGTGTACCTCGCGCAGGGCCTCGCCCTGGCGCACCGGCGCGCCCCAGCTTTCGGCCGTGCGCAGCAGCCAATGGTCGAACTCGTCGCGCCGGAAGATGCGGATAACCGGGTCGCCTAGGAAAGAGTAGGCCAGGTCGCCGTAGACCAGCTTGACGCGACGCACGGGGAAGTTGGCCGGCTCCAGCGCCAGGCCGAGGCGGGCAAGGATGTTCTCGCCCAGGTGGGTGAGGCCGCCGCCGCACAGCTTTTCGCGCGGGTGGACGGCCTTGTCGAGCAGCAGCATCCGGCCGGCCCAGGCCGGGTCACGCCGCAGCAGGTGGAGCGCTGTTGACGCGCCGGCCGGGCCGGCGCCGACGATCAGGACATCCACGCTGAGCGCTTCGCCGCGCCTACGCAGCGCTTCGCCGCGCCCACGCAGCGCTTCGCCGCGCCTACGCAGCGCTTCCGGCGCCATCAATCGGCCGGAATAACCGGCAGCAGCGCCTGGCGGTAGAGCTGGATGGCCTGGCCGGTGTTCACGTCGCCGGTGGGGTGGGTGTTCTCCCAGTTGCCGGCCGCGTCCAGCGCCCGGCTGCGGAAGGCGTACACCTGGCTGTCGGGCGGCTCAAAGAGCGCCCCGCGGCCCTCGGTCTGGGCAAACCAGGTCAGCCAGGCGCCGCCAGCTGGCTGGTAATCGAGCTGGTAGGCCTGCACGCCGGAGGTGGCGTCTTGGCCCTGCCAGCCGAGGGTATAAGCGCCGTCTTCCAGGCGGTAGACGGTTTCGACGGCCGAGGTGGGCTTGAAGCTGTCCAGGCCAAACCAGGTGGCCGGCGAGACGATGTCGTCGCCGCTCTCGCTCTCCAGGGCGACCAGCCAGAAGAGCTGGCTGTAATCCTGGCTGAAGGTGTGGCTGGCGCTGGTCACCAGGCCGTCGAACTCGCCGTGCCAGACGGTGTTGTTGAAGCCGGGGTCGGTGGCGACGTAGACGTGGGTGGCCACGATGGGCGGCGTGTTGGTCGGCTGCCACTGGAAGGCGACGGCGCGGCTGGTGCGCCAGGCGCCGGCGGCCGGCTCCTGATTGGCCACCTGGGGCGCGGCCGGCAGCAGCCGGATGGCGTCGAACCAGACGCCGCGGCCGGAGTCGGTGGTGGTCAGCTCGGTCAGGCGAATCACGGCGCTGTTGCCGGCCTGCAGATCGAAGACGCCCAGGCTCATCCAGGCCCCGACGTTGTTCTCGTGGCTGACGACGACGCTGCTCGTGCCCTGGGGGTGGGTGATGGTGTAACTCGCGCCGTTCGTTTCGGGCGCGCCGGTCAGGCAATAGGGGGCGTAGACCTGGATCTCGTAGCTGCCGTCGGCCGGCGCCTGCGGCCGCCACTCGCCCCAGTGGTCGCTTTCGTTCGGGTTGGTGGTGGACCAGGCGTAGTAAGCGTGGCCGGCGAAGCCGCAGCCGCCGGCCGCGACCTCAAAGCCGCCGCTGCCGCTGAAGCCGGGGCTGAGCTCGTCGCTGACCAGGTAGGGCGAGACGTAGCCGATGCGCTCGGCCACGGCCGCCCGCAGCCAGGGCAGCATGCCGTGGCCCTGGTCGCCGGGGCAGCTGGTGGTGCCGTAGACGTCGCGATGGCCCATGAGCTTGGGCAGGCCCCACTCCATGTTGGGCAGGTAGCCGGCGTCGTAGATGTCTATGTCCTTTTGGTCAGCCTTCCAGGCGAACAGGTCGGCGGCCGCTTCCTTCATCGCCGCCGGCGGCGGGATGCCCGGCGGGTTGTCCTCCGGATCGGTGAAGGTGCCCAACAGGGCCAGGGCCATGCTGCCGGCGTTGGCGCCGGCCGCGTGGGTGCCAACGATGTCGTCGCCGCCGAAATGGCCCTCGTAGAGCACGCCGTCCATGTCCACCAGGTAATTGTAGCCGATGTCGCCCCAACCCAGGGTAAAGGTGTGGTATTGCCAAATGGCGCGCACCATGGCCGCCCAGTCGGGCTCGTCATTGCCGTTGACGGTGTGGTGGACGATGAGGTGGCTGACGGAATAGTATTCCAGGTCGTCGGGGTAGCAGGCGGCCCCGTAATCGGGCACGCACCAGACGTCCCTGGAGACGACGGCCGGCTTGGGGTAGCCCGTCTGGGGGGCCTCCGGCTGGGCCTGCTCCAGCGCGGCCTGGGCGGCCACAAGCTCCTGGGAGGACGGCCCGCCGGCCGTGTCGAGGAAGGTCAGGCTCAGCTGGCGCAGGACGGCGGCCTGTTGGCCGGCGTAGCGGCTGAAGCTGGCCGAGAACTGGAACTGGGCATGCCGGCCGTCGGCGGCCGCCACGCCGAGCAGCGGGCCGATGACCTCGGCGCTCTCGGCCGTCATCCAGTCATGGCTGGGGCTCAACACGTTCCAATCGCTCCAGTGGCCGCCGGCCGTGGCGGTGCGCAGGCGCAGGCTGAGCCCGGCCGGGGCGGGCACGTCGGCCAGCCAGCGGGCGGCGACGGCGTTAAAGGGCATAGGGGCGTCGAGCGCAGGTGAGAGGTAATGGCCGACCAGGGCGTCGGCCGCCAGGCTCAGGCCGTCGAGCCCGGCCGCCACGCCGCTGAGGTCTCCCTGGGCGAAGGCAGCCGGCCCCAGGCTGAGGTCTAGCGGCAGGGGTGGGCTGGTCTGGGCTTCGGCCGGCGCCAGCGCCGCTGCGCCCAACGCCAACAGGAATACAACCAGGGTGAGGCTCTTTGCGTTCATTGATACTGCTCCAAACGCGAATGTGCCGGCCGGGACTCGGAGGCGAATCATACCATCAAAAGGCCGGCCGGGTATAGGCGTCTGGTAGGGGCGCGGGCCCCTCACCCCTGGCGCGGACGCCGGCCGGGGTTCTAGGGGCAGGCCACTCTTGCCTGCCCGCCGGGACGATGCGGCCGGCCCAAATCACAGCAGCCCCAGCTCGCGGCCGCGCAGGGCCGCCTGGGTGCGGTCGCGCACGCCCAGCTTGTGCAGGATGCTGGTGACGTAATTCTTGACCGTGCCTTCGGCCAGGAAGAGCCGGCCGGCGATCTCGGCGTTGTTCCGGCCGGCGGCCAACAGGCGCAGCACCTCCAATTCGCGCTCGGTGAGGCCGGCGGCCGGCGGCCCCTCGGCGGCTGGCCCGGCCGGGGGTGTGCGGGCCAGCTCGCTCAGCACCTTGTGGGCCACGCCGGGGCCGATGAGCACGTTGCCGGCCGCCACCGCCCGGACGGCGGCCGCCAGCTCCCGGCCGGAGGCGTCTTTCAGTAGGTAACCAAGCGCGCCGGCCCGCAGCCCTTCCAGCACATAGGCGTCGTCGTCAAACGTGGTCAGGATCAGCACCCGGGCCGAGGGATCGTCGCGGCACAGCCGCCGCGTCGCTTCCACGCCGTCCAGGTTAGGCATCCGGATGTCCATCAGCACCACGTTGGGGGAGAGCCGGGCGTATGCCCCCAGGGCCTGGCGGCCGTCCTCGGCCTCGCCGGCCACTTCGATGTCTGGCTCCAGCTCCAGCAGCGTGTGCAGCCCGTCGCGCATCAGGCGCTGGTCGTCCACCAGCAAGACGCGAATCGGCCGGCTCATGGCTGGGGGGCGGTCTCCAGCGCCGCCGCCAGCGGCAAAATCAGCGTTAGTTCAGCCCCGCCTCCCGGCCGGGCGCCTAGCTGGAGGCGGCCGCCAAGCTGCTCGGCGCGCTCCTGCAGGCCGCGCAGGCCAAAGCGGCCCTCCGGCGCTGCCGCTGGGTAACCCCGGCCGTCGTCGGCCACGCGCAGGCTGACCTCGGCCGCATCCACCTGCAATTCCAGCCAGACCCGGCCGGCGCCGGCGTGGCGCTGGGCGTTGGTCATCCCTTCCTGGGCAGCCCGGTAGAAGGCCGTTTCCTCGGCCGGAGTCAGCGCGGGCAGCTCGGCCGGCAGGCTGAGCTGCAGCGCCAGCCCGGTGGCCGCCTCGAAGGTCGCCGCCAGCTCGGCCAGGGCCTCGGCCAACGGCCGGCCAGGCCCGGCCCGGGCAGCCGGCGCGCGCAGGGTCGCCACGGCGGCGCGCAGTTCGGCCAGGGCCTCCTTGAGCTGCTGGCGCATCGCGCCGACCATCCGGCCGGCGCGCTCCGGCTCGGCCGGGATGAGGCGCTGAGCGCCTTCTAGCTGCACCACGGCCACCGTCAGGCGGTGGCCCAGGGCGTCGTGCAACTCGCGCGCCAGCCGGTTGCGCTCCTCGGC
>JBOGUG010000372.1:0-3284 GCA_050696115.1 Promineifilaceae bacterium (SeqCode)
GCTGCCGGCGTAGCCGTAGATCAGGGCGATGCCGTAGACCAGAAAGCCAGAGGAGAAGGCGCCCAGCAAGAAATACTTCATGGCCGACTCTTCCGAGTCCACCCGGGGCCGGGCAAAGCCCGACAGCACGTAGAGCGGAATGGAGAGCAGTTCCAGCGCCAGGAAAATCAGGATCAGGTCGTTGGCCATGCCCATCAGCATCATGCCGCCGACCGAGAAGAGCATCAGGTAGTAATATTCCGGCCGCTCGATGTCCGCCTTCTGGAGGTAGTGGATTGAGATCAGCACCGACAGCCCGGCCGTGGCCAGCAGCGTCAGGTTGATGAAGGTGCTGAAGTTGTCCACCGCCAGAGCGGGCGCGCCGCCCTGAACGCTAAAGGTGCCACCGTCGTAGCCCCACAGCCCGGCCGCCTGGACGAAGGCCGGCAGGATGCCCGCCAGCGCCAGCCAGGGCAGCCAGCCGCGCCGGGCGGCCGGCAGCGCCAGGTCGAGCAGCATCAGGGCGATCGCCCAACCGGTGAGCCACAGGAAGGGGAAAATGAGCAGCAAGTTGACGTCTGGAGGCTGAAAATCCATGCGGTGCGCGCTCGCTGGAAGGGTGATAAGGCGGCCGAATGATAGCAGATTTATCCCGGCCGGGCATGGGCGCGAGGAGCGGAGCGTCCCTTTAGGCCGACAAGCACTTGGCTGTGCTGCCTGAGCCGCCGGCCAGGTCAATGTTATAAAATCCAGTTGCAAGCCAAGAGGGCAAGTTATACAAACATGAACGTGCCGTTCATTGCTTACAGAAATCAATCTGGGTCGAGTCGCGCATTCTTGGTAGACTCCGCGCCTTCGACGGAGCCCGCGTTTGGCCAATTGGGCAGCCCAAGGACCATGCGTCTGTCTGGCCTACGTTTGCACTGGCCGTTTGCCCTACTGTTGGTGACATATGTGCTGACGGCTGCATGGTTGTCTTTCCGCTTGCCGGCCTTTGCCGCGCCAAACGAGATGCTTCATTATGAGTATGCGGCCCTCATGCTGCGCACAGGGCAATTGCCAGATCCAACGACCTCGACACGCATGGATGAGCGCCACCAGCCTCCCTTGTATTATGGTCTCGTTGCTCTGGCGGGCATTCCTTTTCCAACCCCGAGGCTGGATACCGACTTTGAAGAGAACCCGCACTTTTTTGGCACGCCGCGAGGCAACCGCAACCCGCTTCTCCACACTACCCCTGGCACGGTGCCAGTACTCTACATCGGCCGGCTGATCTCCCTGGCCATGGCTGTACTCGCCCTGCTGGCTATGTATTTTGCCACCGGCCGAACAGTTTCCTGGGAAGTTGGCCTGCTAACAGGCAGCCTCATCGCCTTTCAGCCCATGTTCCTTTTCTTGAGCGCTTCATTTAGCAATGACTTGGCGGTGACTGCCCTATCTGCCCTGTTGTTGGCTTACACAACATTTCTGATAACAGAAGATAGAGGGGCGCTTGCCTACGCCGGCTGGGGCGTCCTGTTCGCCGCAGCTATGCTAATCAAGGCCAGCGCCGCGCCACTGCTCATCCTCTTGGCATTTAGCCTACTGGCGAAATGGCGCGCCACAAGACAATTTTGGCCCGCTCTCAAGGCCAGTGTGGCGGCCGGCTTGTCTTTTGGCATTGTCTATGGCCCGTGGCCGGTCATCAACCTCCTGCGCGGACTAGATGCCCTAGGCGTCTCCAGAAGCGTGCCTCTTGGTCAAGTCGTTCGCAGCAGTCCTGCGGTCTGGTCGCATATTGCGCCCTCTCTATTTACCTTGTGGCGATCTTTCTGGCTCGACTGGAGTTCTGGCGAGACTGGGTACACTTTTCTGTGGGTCTATATCGCCTGGCTCATCATCCTGGTTGCCGCTCTTGCGGGCTGGCTGCGTAAGACCAGGAACCTTGACGTCAGCCCTCTCTTGCCCTGGATGTACTTGGTCTCAGCGCTGCCTGCTGTGTATGCGTTCATCACGGTCAAATCCTTGATGATCAGAGATTGGGGGTTCCTGGTGCCGGAAGGGCGCTGGCTGCTGCCCGTATTACCCATCTTGGCCTGGCTGGCGGCCGTTGGCTGGGCACGTTGGTGGCGTCCCGCTCGTCGTCCACTGATCGTGGCACTATCGGCCGCCTTACCGGCCGCGTCGACCCTAGCCCTGCTGTTTACCACGATTCCTAGGCAATACCCTTTGCCAGGGCGCTTGGTCAGCTCGGCGCAAGTTCCGGCATCAGCAACCAATCCCGAGTTAGTTTTCGGCGATGCGATTGCGCTGATTGGCGTTGAATCTGACCCGATCCTGATGCACCAACCCAGCAGGGTAACGCTATACTGGCAGGCACTAAAAGATATCGAAAGGGACTACACTATCTCCTTACAACTGAATGTGGTCAGCCCCGATCGCTGGGAACCGATTGCCGAAATTCGTAGCCTGCCAGGGTTGGGTATGGCGCCGACGAAAGGCTGGCATCAGGGCGAAATCGTAAGGGATAGCAGCGTGCTGGAGCCCCATGCTCAACTAAACGGCCCGACGGCCGCGTTGCTGCGGGTCCGGCTTCTAGCCGATGGAGACTTGCTGCCCATCAGTTCCCACGGCCGGCCGAACAATGAGGCTGTTGCGGCGTCGCTGGCACTCCGGCCGGTCGAAAATCTGGTGCCGGAAGACAATACCCTACTGGCAGCCCCAGTTGACTTCGGGGGGCTTGTCAGGCTGATAGCTGTCTCTGTACGAGAGCAAGGCGACGGGCTGCTCCTCACCTTGTGGTGGGAATCGGTGAGCGAGACCGCTACGGATTACACTGTCTTCGTGCACCTGCTCGACCGGAAAGGCCGATTGGTGACTCAAGATGACGTCATGCCAAATCGCGGCCGCAGCCCTACCCATTTGTGGAAGCCGGGCGATATCGTTCAGGATGAGCACTTCCTGTCGGCCGAGTTGCTCGCTGATGGCGCCTTAATGATCGGTCTCTACGATCTGGCTACCCAGGCACGCCTGCCAGCAAGCCAAGGCGGGCAGACGCTGCCCGATCATGCTTACCGCATCGGTTCCCCTTGATCCCTCCGCATCACCGGCCGCAGCCAGACCAGCGTGCTGTGAAAGGTGCTCTGGCCGGCCAGGTCGGCCAGCGCGTCTGAGGTCGTCCAGTTGACGTTCCGGCCGCCGTGCGCCTTGGCCCAGCGCCCCTTGGGCGAGGCGACCACCCCCGGCCGGACGCCGTCGGTCACCACCGCCCGCAGCTGAAGCGCGCCCCGGCCGTTCTCCAGCCAGACCATCTCGCCGTCCCGGAT
>JBOGUG010000373.1:0-2247 GCA_050696115.1 Promineifilaceae bacterium (SeqCode)
CCGGCCGCTCTGGCCTCAGCGCACAGCCACGATGCCGGTGCTGGTCGTGCCGGTGCTGTACACCCGGCGCACCTGGAGGGGATGGAGGACGCCGGCCGCGATGCCGCTGAAGGTCACCGTGCTGCCGTCGAGCAGCTCCACTCTCAGGTCGCCAGCCGCGCCCACGTAGAGGGCGCGGGTGGGGACAATGACGGCCGAATCGGAAGGCGTCACCGCCTCCGCGCCGGCCGCCGGGGCAATATTTTGAACTGTCGTCATGGGCTTCTCCTGGGCCGGCCCTAGAGCAGGCTGGCCTGGCCCCGGTTTCGGGCCGGCCGGCGCTTGCGCGGCGCCGGCGCTTTGACCTCGGCCAGCTCCAGGGGGGCCGACACCGTCCGGCCGCCGAGCAGGGTCAGCCTGGCCCGGTCGCCGCGCAGCTCGGCCGCGACCACCGGCGTGTCCAGCCCCAGGGCGGCCATCAGGCGCTGCACTTGTTTGTCCGATAAGGTCAGGGTCATGCGAGCCTCCTGCCTCAGCCTTCCACCAGCGTCAGCACCACGGTCAGGTTCTGGGCGGCCGTGCCGCCGGCGCCGTCGAAGTCCACCGTCGCCACCAGGATGTCGCCCTGGTTGAGCCGGCCGCTGGGGTTGGTGCCTGCCCAGTCGGCCCGGCCGTATTCGGCCGGGACGTCGCTGTCGCCCACGGCCGAGGCCGTCAGGATGCTGTCGGGGTCGCTGCTGACCCCCAGGCTGAGGCTGGCGTCGTTGGCGTTGGAACCCACGGCCGAGACGTGCGCCAGGCGGCAGTCGAAGGGGGCCTGCCAGCGCCAGTTGACGTTGGCCGCCAGCGTGCCGGGTATGTGAATTGAGAGTAAGTTGCGATGGCCTTGCATAGTTGGTCTCCTTCGTTAATGGTTGGCCGGAGTTAATGGTTTGCCGGGATTTGGGGATTTCAAGATTTTTGTTCTTTGATCCCGGAATCCCTTCATCCCGGCCGCTTCCTGCCTAGGCGACGTTGCGCTTGCCAATGCCGCGGTAGCCGCTGACGCCGTAGACGAACTCGTCGCGCACCTTAATGGGCAGCGTGTCGCTGGCGAACAGCAGGCCGCCCGTCTCGGCGGTGGCGGCGAAGATCTCCGGCGCGGGGAAGCCGCGGCCGGCCGGCTCCTGGCTGAAGCTCATGTGGATCACCGGCCACACGGCCGGGTCGGCGATGTAGGCCCAGTCGTTGGCGTCGCTCCAATCGGGCACGGCCAGCGGCACCGGCCGCGGGTCGCCCAGCGGCAGCGCCGCCAGCGCCTCCGGCAGGTAGGTGGTCGGCATGCCCTCGCCGTAGCCGAAGTTGACCAGGGCCTGGTGGTAGAGGTCAATCGGCACCAGCAGGTACTTGGGCATGACGCCGATGCGGTCGCCGGAGTTGATCTCGGTCTGTTTGAAGCACTCCACCGCCGCCGTCCGCCAGGCGGTCAGGTCGCTGCCCAGGGCCGTGGTCTGCAGGTTGTTGTGGCTGGCGTGGAACAGGGCGGCCGCGTCCTGATCCAGCGTCGGGCCAATCCCGCCGTTGGCCGTGAACAGGGCCGCGATCTTGGCCGAGCGCGTCTTGACGGCCGCAGCCGCCAGCGCCCGCGGCACCGCCTGGATGCGCTGGATGTCGCTGTTCTTCAGCATCTTGCGGGTGATGCCCACGTAGCCGCCGTAGGTCGCCCAGGCGTCCGTCTCCTGGGCGTCGTCCAGGCTCAGTTCGTCGTAGGCCGCGCCCTCCGGCACCAGCGGCAGGTTGGACAGGCCGCCGACGGAGATCCACTGCATGTCGTGCAGCGAGCCATCGTTGGCCGTGACCTTGACCACCGCCTCGTACCAGCGGTAGTGCGTCAGGCTGGCCAGGGTCTGGGCCACCACCTTGTTCATGGCGTTGGCCGCCAGCCCCGCCAACGCGGCCGTGTCGGCCCCGGCCAGGCGCACCCGCTCGGGGTGGTAAACGCCGCGCCATTCGTGGTCGCCGGTCAGCGCCATGTAGACCATGTCGGCCCGGCGCAGCCCCGGCTCTGGCGTCGGCGCGCCCTGCACCCCGAAGAGGTAATCCACCGCGTCGGCCAGGTCATCCAGGCCGCTGCGCACTTGCAGCCGGCCGCCGGCCGAAGCCCGCGGCGGGCCGCCGGCAAGCTGGATGGCCCGGCCGGCGCTCAGCGAGCCGATGTAGGCCTGCTCGGCCGCAATCGCCTCCTGAAGCTGCTCTGGGCTGCGCCAGTCGCCGGCCGCCAGCCGCTGC
>JBOGUG010000374.1:0-9329 GCA_050696115.1 Promineifilaceae bacterium (SeqCode)
AGCCACAGCAGCGGCGGCGCCCAACCCATCAGTATGACGTGCTGAAGCATGTGCAAGCTGAACAGCTGCAGCGCCAGTACGTCTATGGGCGACATCAGGGCCAGGCCAATGAACGTCAGGCCTAGCAGGTAGCTCGCCAGCCGCCAGCCAGTGTAGGCCCGGCCGGCTGACAGCGTCCGCAGCCGGCGCCAGCCGCGGACATAGAGCCCGCCGGCCAGCAGGAGGACGAAGAGGAGTTCCGGCCGCACATCCCATGACAGGAGCGCAGCGCGTAAAGTTGGCTCCATAAGAACTCTGGCCGTCTGGATGGGGCCAGGCGGCCGGCGGGCCGCGCAAGATCAAAGATCGGGTCAGCCGGCCGCGTCCGCGCTAGGCGGCCGTCCCGATGAGGTACAGGGCCGGGTAGAAAAAGACCCAGACCACGTCAACGAAGTGCCAGTAAATGGCCGTGGCCTCGACCGGCCAATGCTGCTCGGCCGAATAGTCACCCTTTCGGCCGTTCCACCAGATGACCAGGATGAGCAGCACGCCCGAAAGAACGTGCAGCGCGTGCAGGCCGGTCATGCCGAAAAAGACCGCCCCGTACATGCCGTCCGTCGGCCGCAGGTGGCCCTGCCACTCGATGCCCACCACGCCGATCAGGAAGATCGTGCCTAACGCGGCCGTGATCAGCGTGCCGCGCAAGAACGTCCGCCGGTCATTGTGGGCGATGGCCGCCTCTGCCCGGGCCATGAAGAAGCTGCTAACCAGCAGCACGCCAGTGGTGATCAGCCCCAAGGTCTGATCCAGGTCCGGCCGGGTAAAGCCCCACAAATAGAAGCGGCTCAGCAGCAGCGGGCCGAACAGAAACAGCTCTGAAAAGAGGAACAGCCACAGGCCCATCCGGTTGCGCCGCAGCCGCTCGGCCGGCGGCGCGTCCTCCGCCTCGTGGTGAGCGTGGCCGACCTTGGCCGCGATGCTCACTCGTGCTCCTCCTCGCGCCACAGGCGGTAGATGTGCATGAAATACTGCACGATAAGCCCGGCCTTCACCAGCGCCACCAGCGTCAGAGGTATAACAGCCCCCTGCAAGCTCTGGCTGATGAAGAACTCGATCAGGGTCAACGCTGCCAGGGCCGCAAAGACAATCACGCCCTGGCGATAGGTGGCCGCTTTATCTCTCACCGGCGCTCTCCCTAGCCAATGTCCGGCCTTCAGTCGCCCGCGCTGGCAGGCAGCGAACGGACGTATATTGAATCGGGCAGGCCGTAATCGTAGGGCCCGCCAACAACGACGAACGGCCGATCGTAGTTCATCTCCGGTACGGGCGACGGGATCTGCCACTCCGGCGAGCGCGAATGCCAGGGGTTGGCCTGGGCCACCTCGGCCGAGCGGGCGCTGCTGATCAGGTTGTAAATCATGATCAGGACTGACCAGGCGATGATGAAGGCGCTCAGCGTAATTAAGAAATGGGTGGTCTCAATGCCCAAGGTTGGGTCGTAGTCCCCGATCCGTCGCCGCATGCCCATCAAGCCGACGCGCATCTGGCCCAGGCTCATCAGCCAGAAGCCAGGCGTCATCAGGTAGAAGTGCAGCTTGCCCAGCTTCTCGTTGTACATCCGGCCGGTGATCTTGGGGAACCAATAGTACAGCGCGGCAAAGAATGGGAAGACGAAGCCGCCGAACATGGTCGCGTGGAAATGGCCCACTACCCAATAGCTGTCATGCAGCGGCATGTCGCTGGGCACAGTCGCCAGGATCGGCCCGCTCAGGCCGCCGATCAAAAAGACCGAGATCGCGCCCAGCACGAACAACATCGGCGTTGGAAATGTCAGCTTTCCTTCCCAGACCGTGCCTACCCAGCTAAAGAACTTAACGCCCGTGGGAATAGCCACCAGCAAGCTGGAGAACATGAACGGCACCCGCAGCGAGTTTTCCATGCCTGAGACGAACATGTGGTGCGCCCAGACCAGATAGCCCGTCAGGGCAATGCCTACGCTTGACAGGGCCACCCAGCGGTAGCCGAACAGGGGCTTGCGGGCAAATACGGGCAACAACTCACTGATGATGCCCAGGCCGGGCAAGATGAAGATGTACACCGCCGGATGCGAGTAGAACCAAAAGATGTGCTGGAACAGGATCGGGTCGCCACCCCCGGCCGGGTTAAAGAAGCCCATGCCCATGGCCCGCTCGCTGGCGACCATGAGCAGAGCGGCCGCGACCGCCTGGGTGGCCGTCATTTGCAGGATGCTCGTCGCCAGCGCTGCCCAGACGAAGATCGGCATGCGGAAAAGGCCCATGCCCGGCGCCCTCATCGTGGCCACCGTCGTGATGACGTTGATCGCCCCGGCAATGGACGAAATGCCGCCGATGTAAAAGCCGAGCAGAAATAGTTGCGTGCCCCTCAGCGACGAGGTCGTGCTCAAGGGCGGATAGCCAGTCCAGCCGCTGTCCCAGCCGCCGATCACCAGTCCAGCTACCAGCAGCACGAAGGCTGGCACGCCAACCCAAAAGCTGAAGGCGTTCAGGCGCGGAAAGGCCATGTCCTTGGCCCCGATCATCAGCGGCACCAGGTAGTTGATCATCCCGCCGACGCCTAGCAGGATGCTGAAAATCATGATGATGCCGTGGGCGCTAAAGAGCGCGTTGTACTGGTTGAGGTCCTCGACAACTTGCAGGCCCGGCGTCACCAGCTCCAGCCGGAAAATCATTGCCAGGATGCCGCCGATCAACAGGGCGACCACAGCCGTCACCGTGTACTGAATTCCGATGACTTTGTGGTTGTAATCCACGCTGAAGTAACGCGTCCAAGCCGGCCGGTGGGCCGGTGGCCCGTGGCGCATCGGCGTCTCCCGGCCGGGGATCCACTTGAGCCAGTCGGACAACACGCCACCGGCCAACAGGAAGCCGATCACGCCAAATATGGCGGCCATAAAGAGGCCCAGGTTGTCGTTGCCGGCCGGCGCGATTGCCCGCGCCAGCCAATAGCCAAGCAGGCTGCCAAGCGCCTGCCCAACCAGACCCCGAACCAGCGTCAATGAGAGGATGGTGTAAAGCATCTCTTAACCTGCTGGCTGCCCTCCGGAGACGCGCCGGGCGGCTCTCCAGGCAGAGGCGCTGGCGGGGTTCCTGGCGGCGGACCCGGCGGGGGCCCGTCCTCGGCCGTCGCCTGGGAGCTGACCCAGGCCTCAAATTCGGGCTCGCTCACGACGCGCACATCCGCCCGCATCTCAGAATGACCCAGGCCGCAGATCTCGGCGCAGCGCACCTTGTAGTCGCCCTCTTCAGTCGGCGTAAAGCGCAAAATGGTCGTGTGGCCGGGCACAAGGTCCTGCTTGACCCGGAACTCGACCACCCAGAACGAGTGAATGACGTCCCGGCTGGTCATCTCCAACCGCACCGGCCGGTTGACCGGCAGGACGAGTTCGCGGCAGACGCCGACCTCCTCGTAATTGGGATAGCGGAAGTTCCAGTTCCACTGTTCCCCCAGCACGTCCACCTGCATCTCGCTCGCCTCGGCCCGGGTGATGTCGTTGAGTATCACGGCGCCCCAAATGCCGATGACGATCACCGTGATCAACGGAATTACCGTCCAGGCGATTTCCAGGGCGGTATTGCCTTCGAAATGGACCCCGACGTCATCTTCGCCCGGCCGGCGCCGGAAGACAATGATGGCGTACAGCATGAAGACCACGATCAGGCTGAATAGGACCGAGATGAGGGCAAAATGCACCTGCATCAGCCGGTCAATCTCAACCGCTTCCTCGCTTGCCGCCAAGGGCAACTGGTAGATGGCGGTCAGCAGAAAGAAGGTGACCAGGGCGCCTATAATGATGAAAACGGAAACGTAAAGGAAGTGCCTGCGATTACCCGTCATCCCGGTTGTACCGCCATTGCGACGTTAGGCTGCAGCTCGGCCGAGGCGGTCCGGCGCTGGCGTGGAGACGGCCCACCGGTTCGCCCGAATTCACTTGTAAATCTTATCACAAAGGCGGCAATCAACAAGCTGAGCGGAGCGGCCGGCGGACAATGTTAGCGTGGGGGCAGCCCGCGGCTAAATGCCGGCCGATGACGATGCCGGCTGAAGGCCGCGCCAGCGCCGCAGGTACCAAAAGAGCAGCCCACCGGCCGACAACAGCGATCCGGCGCCAGCCAGCAACCACCAGACGGTGCGTCTGCGCGGGCCGGCCGCGGGTTCGAGAGCAACGACCGGCGCGGCCATAAGCTCCTGCTTCAGGCGGGCGGCAAAGGCCGGCGTGGGCAGCGGCTTCAAGGCCCATTTTACGGCCGCCGCCAGCTGAAACAGTTGGGCCAGTTCACCGCTGCTGTCCTGCAAGCGGCCGGCCCAACTTCGGAGCTCGGTCGGGCCGTGAATCAGGCCATCCGTGTGGGCTGCCAGGGAATTCATGGGTTGTCTCTTGTTCATCTCCCCACCTGCGTCTGGGATGCTCGCTAAAATCCCTGCGCCGGCCGGATGGCGGCCGTTTCAGCTCGGGCCGGCCGCCGCCCGCTCACGGCGATGGGCCTGCTTGCGCCGGGCCGCTTCAACCAGGTCATCGCGCAAGGCCAGCAAAGTACGGTAATAGAGCGACTTGATCGCCCTTTCACTTCGGCCCAATATTCGCCCGACCTCCGCATTAGGTAACTTCTCCACAAACTTTAGGATCAGCAATTCTTGCCTTTCGGCCGGTAGCCGGCGGATGGCCGCCAGCAGCGCATCCCTGTCAACGGCTAGCTCGGCCGGCATCTCAGGCGCGTCGGCCGCCGCCAGGTGTAAAACCGCGTCCAGGGGTACGCTCTTGCGCTTACTTTCATCCCGGTACCAGTTGGCCAGCAAATTGCGGGCGATCCTGAAAAGCCAGGCTGAGAACGGCACACCGTGATCCTGGTAGCTTGGAAGATGTTGCAGCACTCTGAAAAACACCCTCGCTGTCAGGTCCTCCGCGTCTTGATGGTTGCCGGTCCGGTAATACAAGTAATTGTAAATGCGCCCTACGTAGAGCTCGTAAAGCTGGCCGAACGCCTCCCGGTCGCACTTGGCGTGCTCGATCAGCGTTCGCTCGTCTACTGCCCATTTGCTCATGCCGGCTGCATTCTGCCTGCGCCGGCCGGCCTGTTCATCTCTAAGAACACGCCGGCCGCGATTTGGTTACGGCCGGGAAGTATAGCAAGGTTGGGCTATACAGGCCGTCTTGACCGGCGGCCGGCGTTTGGCTATCCTGGGTCCGGCCGGCGCGGGTTAGTTGCGCGGCAAATGCCGGAGGACAATCGTGGAAACAGAGGAAAGCTCGGCCGGCTTTGACGAACTGCACGCCTTTTTTCGCGTGACGCACTGGGCGCGCCACGTGGCCTTGGGCCTGCTGGTTGTCGTGCTGATCGCCTCCGCCTTCCAGTTTGCGGCCGCCCTCGCCAGCGGCCGGCCCTGGCCAATGCGCGCCTTCAGCCCCGCCGCTTACGCTCTCGCGCTCATAGCCGGAAGCTGCGCGCTGCTCGTCCTCGTGGCCGGCCCGCGCCTGCTCAGGCGCTTTCTGGCTTCCGGCCGGCCGGCCGATCTCCCGGTGGTGTTGAAACCCGCGGGCGATCTTGATTCCGACTCGCACAGGTGAAAGTCGGCCGTGGACAAGATCATCGTCAAAGACCTGTTGCTGCGCGGCATCATCGGCATCAACCCAGACGAGCGAGCCAACCGGCAGGACATCCTGATCAACCTGGTCATGTACGCCGACACCCGGCCGGCCGCGGCCAGCGATTCCATCAATGACGCCGTCAATTACCGCTCAATCACCAAGCGGGTTATCAGCCACGTTGAGGCCTCGGCCGACTTCCTTGTAGAGAAGCTGGCTAACGACCTGGCCGCTCTGATCCTGGCCGAATTCGACGTCGAGCGCGTTGTCGTGCGCGTCGAGAAGCCCGGCGCGCTGCGCTTCGCCCGCTCAGTTGGTGTGGAAGTTGACCGCAGCCGGCATCCCTGATCCGCTGTCTCATCGCGTCCTGGTCTCGCTCGGGTCTAACATCTGGCGCGAAGTGAACCTGCCGGCCGCGGCCCGCCTCCTCGGCCGCCGCGGCCGCCTCCTGGCCCTGTCGTCGGTCTACGAAACGGCGCCGGTCGGCCTGACGGAGCAACCTCCTTTTCTCAACGCGGCCGCGCTGGTAGCAACCGACCTGTCGGCCTGGGATTTCAAGCAGCGCGTGCTGCGGCCGATCGAGCGCCGCCTCGGCCGGCGGCGCTGCCCCGACGCCAACGCCCCACGCACCATCGACGCCGACATCACGCTGTACGCCGACCAAATTTTGGAGCTGCCGGACGGCGGACGCGTTCCCGATCCCGACCTGTTGCGCTACCTCCACGTCGCCGTGCCGGCGGCCGAGATCGCGCCTGACTGGCGTCACCCGGAAACCGGCGAGCCACTGGCCTTCATCGCCGGCCGGCTGACGGCGGCCGCCGAAGCGCGCGGAGAAATGGCCCCGCGCCTGCTGACGCTCGACGGTTGGCCGCCGTTCATTCGCCCGCTGGGTCCTTAGACCTCAAAGCTCTCAATAGACTTCTGAGGTCTGGCGAGTTCTCGCGCTGACTCCTTACCCGGCCGGCGTGGGCGCCGGCTCGTCGCCGGCCGTGCTCTGAAACGTCAGGTGCCAGCCGCCGGCGAAGCCGCCTAAATCCTGGCTACACGTCTCCAGCCGGAGCCCGCTGATTACCGGGCTTCCGGCCGCCAACCAGGCGCTGTATGAGACCTCCGGCTGCATGGCAAAATCGCCATAACCTGGGCCCCGCTCCGGCTGGAAGCCAGTATAGAAGCGGTCGCTGCCTCCTTCCCAAGCTATGCGAACCTCGATGCCCGGCACAGGCTCCAGCAGGCCGTCGAGGACCACCACTTCGATGCGCCCGGCCGGGCCGGTAGGCAGACACAACGGCTGCTGACTCAACAGGCGGTAAACCGGTTCGACTGTCGGCGACGGCTGGGGCGCTGGCGTGCTGCTGGGAGACGGCGCTGGACTCGCAGTCGGGCTGCGGCTGGGCCTGGGCGTCGGAGGCGGCGCCGGCGTGGCCTCAGTTGCCTCGGCCGTCGGGCTGGGCCGGCCGCCTGCCGGCGGCGGCTGGAAAATAGCTACCGCCTGGCCCTCGACCCCCAGCCGCTCGGCCAGGTAGGCCAGGTTGCGCAACATGTCTGCCGGCCGGCCCGCACGCAGCGAGCGCTCCAATAGTTCGGTGACGGTGGCCGTCAGGCGCGGGTCCTCCAGGGCATTGAGCCTTTGGCGCGCCTGCTCCCAATCGCCGACAGCCGCCAGGCTTTGGCTCACCAGCAGGATGTACTCCTCCTTGGCCTCAGCGCTCAGCCGGGCCGGGTTGGCGGCCACGTAGTTGATCGGATCCACAATCCAGGCATAAGCCAGGCCCAGCCCGCCCCCGATCAGCAGCCCGATCAGCGCCAGGCTGGCGGCCGCCAGCCGTGGCCGGCCGCCATACGCCTCCGCCCGCCCCTGGCTCGCCTCCGCCTTAAAGCGCCGGCTTCTCACGGCCGGGACGGCTCCGCGTCGAGAAAAGGCGCAAGGGCAGGCGACTCGATCCCCAAAGCGGCCGCCAATTCCGCCAGCTGGCGGCTCTCGGCCGGGTCGCCGCCTTGGAGGATGTGATCAACGGCCGCGCTGAGCAGCCAGGCGCGCGTGTCAGGCTTGGCCAGAGAAGCCAGCCTTCGCTCGGCCGCCGCCAGGTCGCCCTCCACCGCGTAAGCGCCCGCGATCATAATGGTGTAATCGCGCTGGTAGCTGGCCGCAAGCGCCAGCGGTGAGGCCTCGCTTACCTCAATTGGCCAGGCCACCCAACCCAGGAACAGGCCGGCGCCGAGGCCAACCAACAGGCCGATTGCAAACGACAAAAGGGCGCGTCTGGGCGCTTTAGGCGGCTGGAACATCTTCAGGTAAGGCCGCGCGTCATGCCTCTGACCCCAGGCTCAAAGAGGCAACAAAAAAGGGCCACCGCCACTCAGCCAGCAACCCCTTACTTGTCCCGCCCCCTGGCGGGGCTTATAATCCATGGTCGACGCGCGCCAATGCCGAAGGTGGGAATCGAACCCACACTCCCGAAGGAACACGATTTTGAGTCGTGCGCGTCTGCCAGTTCCGCCACTTCGGCCGACCACTTGATTTTAGGTTAAGCCAAGCTACTTGTCAACGACACTCATATGGATGAAGCGGCCCTGATCCGCCAGGCCCAGCGAGGGGATGCCACCGCCTACAACAGCCTGGTGCTTCATTATCAGGACAGCGTCTACAGCGTCGCCTACCGGCTGGTCGGCGAGAGCAGCACGGCAGCCGATATCGTCCAGGAAGCCTTCATCTCGGCCTACAAAGCCATCGATCGCTTTCGGGGCGGCAACTTCCGCGCCTGGCTGCTGCGCATCACCACCAACGCGGCCTATGATGAGCTCCGGCGCCGCAAGCGCCACCCGCAGTCCTCCCTGGACGAGATCCAGGAGCAGAATGAGTCCTCGGCCGTGCTGCTCAACCCCGATACCTTGGGGCCGGAGGAGCTACACTATCGCCGCGAGCTGATGCGCGCCATCGAGCGCTGCCTTGAAGAGCTGCCCGCCGAGCAGAAAGCGGCCGCCATCCTCAGCGACATCGAGGGCTACGACTATCAGGCCATTGCCGAGGTGATGAACATCTCCCTGGGCACAGTCAAATCCCGCCTCAGCCGGGCGCGCGCCAAATTGCGCGATTGCTTGCAGACGACGCGGGAACTGTTGCCGACCGAATATCGTCTTGAGTAATGAGCAGCCACGCGGCCAGCGGCCGCCTGAAAAGTTGAGCGCAAACTAAATGTTGGACTACCTGAAAGGGCCACGAAAATCGGCCGATGAGCGCCGCCAGGAAGCGCTAAGCGCCTACCTGGACGGCGCCCTGACGCCGGCCGAGCGCCAGCGCCTTGAGCGCCGCTTGCAGTCCGACGCTGCCTTGCGCCAGGAGTTCGAAAGCCTCCGCTGGCTGAAACGGAGCTTGGCCGCAATGCCCCGCCTGCGCGCCCCGCGTAACTTCACCCTCGACCCGGCCCGCTACGGCCGGCCGCAGGCCGAAGGCGCCGGCCGCCTCTATCCGGTTCTGCGGGCTGCCAGCTTCGCCATGGCCATCCTGCTGGTCGCGCTGGTCACGGCCGACCTGTTCGACCTGGGCGCTGGCGCGGGCCAGACCATATCCCCGGCTCCGGCCGTCACCCTGAACGAAGCAGAGGACGCCGGCGGCGCCCAAGAGGCCCTGATGATGGAGGAGGCCCAGACGCCGGCCGAGCCCACGCCCGAAGCGGCCGCCACCACGTCGGAGGCGGCGCTTGAAGCCCCGGCCGCCGCCGATCGCGCC
>JBOGUG010000375.1:0-3462 GCA_050696115.1 Promineifilaceae bacterium (SeqCode)
GCCGACGCATGCTGGCCCACCAGTTGGCCGGCCCCTATCCAGTCAGGACCCTGTGCCGGCTGCTGGGCGTCGCCCCCAGCAGCGATTACTACCAGCCGGCGGCGCGCTCGGCGGCGGCGCTTCAGGCAGCGCTGAAGGAGCTGGCCGGCCAGTGGCCCACCTACGGCTACCGCCGCCTGACGGCTGAGCTGCAGCGGGCCAGCGGGCGGGTCAACCACAAACGGGTCGCCCGCCTGATGGCCGAGTTGGGCTTGCAGGCGCCGCCCAAGCGCCGCGGCCGGCGGACGACCACTAGCCAGCACGGCGGGCCGCGCTTCCCCAACCTGGCGCGGGGCCTGGCGCTGGCGCGCCCGGACCAGGTCTGGCTGGCCGACATCACCTCCGTCCGGCTGCGCGCGGCATTTGTCTACCTGGCGGTGCTGATGGACGTCTTCAGCCGCGGATGCCGCGGCTGGGGAGTGGGGCGCGAACTGGACCGCAGCCTGACCGAAGGGGCGCGGGCGCGGGCGCTCAGAGGCGGCCGGAAATCCACCATTCGGACCAGGGCGTCCAGTACGCCGCCGAGGGATGCCTGGAGCGGCTGCAAAAGGCGAACACGGCCATCAGCCTGGCCGCTGGCGGCGCTGCCTGGCAGAACGGTTATGCCGAGCGGCTGATCCGCGCCATCAAGGAGGCAGAGGTCTATTTGAGCGAGTACCCCGACTATCCCGACGCCCGGCGGCAGTTAGGCCGCTTCCTGGACGCGGTGTACATGCCCAAGCGGATTCACTCCTCGCTGGGCTACCTGACGCCGGTTGCGTTCGAATCCCGCTGGCTCAGGCAGCAAGCGGCCAAGGCGCTTATCCCCATCGGATGAGCATTTTTGTGTCCAGATTTTGGCGGTCAGTACACTGGGCACCGACTACGCCTCGCTGCTCGTCAAGCCCGATCAGCCAGAGAATGGGCGCGCCTCTGGCAGCATTCGCGTGACCGGCGATCCCTCTTGCCGCCTTACCGCGATCGGGCCAGGTGGCTTTGAGCTCAACGCGCGCGTCTTCAAGCGGTTCGCCTCTCCTCACACGTTCCACGATTTGTAGCGCCCAATTCTCGATTTGATGCAGTTCCATTGACTAACCCCTATGGATCCCGGTCGCCATCACTTTCCGCCTGCCTCCCACCGGCGCAATCGACTCTCGCATTCGTCGTCAGGCAAACGGGCGCCTCGTGCCAGCATCTGGCGCAAGGCCACGGCAAGCTCCAGGCCATTCAGCAATCCGACAGCCTCCATTTCATCCATCAGCCAGAGGGTGCCGTGCACTTTTATTCCATGGCCCTCCGCAAAGCGGCGTAACGGGCCGTCGCCGGCCAGCAACATCATGCCCCTTTCGCGCGCGGCAATGAAGGCTGCACAGTCAGGCACCGAAAGTCGTCTCTCCTGCGTGGCCAGGGCGCGTACCTGCACAAGTTCATCCGGTGTGAGTACTTCCTGACCGAGCCCCATGGCCTCCAGCCTTTGGCGATCACCTTCCCGCAACTCCTCCAGGATCAGGTCCGGAGCTACGAGCTCCCATCCCAGCCCGAAGAGCTGTGGCAGCAGGCCACCGCGCTCCATGACGATGAGCACACTGCTGTCAACCAGGCACCGCAACCGCTCCTTCCTCCTGATTGGCAAAGACCGCCAGGGGCTCGTCCAACAGCTCGGCCGCTCGCGAGCGGGAAATCACGTCCTCGGCCGCCAGCCGCCACACCAGGCGCTTCAAACGGGTCGGCTCTTCGGCGGGCAGCGGCCGACCGGGCTCCTGTTTGTGCCAGCCTCGGGTTCTGAAGTCGCGCCACAGCCGCTCTGCATCCGCCGCATCCAGGATCCCCAGGTCCTTGGCCCGATACACCCAGGCAGCCATGCTCATGCCATACTTCTTCTTGAGCAGCATTAGCTCATGAGGATCAAGGTAGCGCCTGGCCGAACCCAATTCCATACGCGCCGCTCGCGCAGAGACCAGGAAGGCACCAGCGAAGCGATGGGCGGCCTTTTCTTCCTCTACCTCTGGCATCACCTTCAGCATGATGTGCCCCAGTTCATGGGCCAGGTTAAAGCGCTGGCGGTCCCCGGGCACCCCGCGTTTGACGGCGATGACTATGTTGTCGCCGTCGAAGGAGAAAGTGCAGGCATCGAAATCACCGTCTCCAGCCAGCATGCCGACCTTTATCCCGCGATCTTCCAGCAGCTCGGTCAGGTTTTCGGTTGGGTCCTCTCCCAAGCGCCAGGCTTTCCGGAGCTCCTCGGCGGCTTGCTCAGCCTCTTTCACTGCTTCTATCGCGTAAGGGAACTCTTTCGGGAAGCTGAAAGCGCCAATCTCTTCGTCAGGAAAGAAGGACTCGACGGTCAGGTAACGCTCCAACCACTCGCGAATCTGGGCGATAACCGCTCCGGTCGCCTTCTTGCCTAGCCGGCTATGCTTGCGAAAGACAGGCCTAATTTCCACCTCCGGCGCCGGCCGGAGCAGGAACTCCATGCGCACATCCAACGCCTTGGCCAGTTGACGCAGCACATCCGATCCAGGCATCATCTCATTGTTCTCATATTTCGAAATGGCCATCGCGCTCACGCCTGCCCTCTCCGCCAGCCCTCGCTGGCTTAGGCGGCGCATGGCGCGGGCCAGTTTCAGCCGTTCACCTATGCCAACCATCGACACACTCCTTCTGCTTGGCTCTCGCGTCCGGCGCCCACCGCTTGCCGGGTTGCGAAGGCCCCACTGGTTTACATTTTACAAGTATTCACTTGGATTGTAAACAGCGTTGGGCACAAATTACGGCGTTCGCCGCCAGCCGGTGAAGCCCAGAGCGCTCAGTACCCGCTCCAGCTCAAGGTCGGCCTCGGCCCGCTCCTCTTCAGCTTCAGCCAGCAATACCAGAACTTCCTCCAACGGCAGGGGCGGCTCCTGGTCGTCGCTGCTCACGTAGCGGCTGGGGCTGAGGTTGTAAAGGACGCCGGCTAATTTAGGGTTCTCGCGGACGACGGCCCGCATGGCGTCGGTTAGCTTTTCGCCCAGGCCAATAGGGTTCTTGCGCACCTCGCTCCAGGTATATTCGGCCGGCAGGTAGAAGCGGACCAGGGTGTGGTCTTCTTCCACCAGTTCGCGGGCAAAGGCGGCGTCACTAAACTCGGCCGCCAGTCGGGCCAGCTCGTCCTCGTAGCCATCGCTCAGGCGCTTGAAGAACAGCAGCGGCCGGTTGGATCCTTGAACCGTTCGAAGTCGCAAGCCGGGAGATCGAGGAGGCCGGGGATATCCACCTCTATACGCGCATCGATGTGCTTTCGTACGGGTCACTCGCCAGAGCCCGGCTGGGAGAGTGCGACGAGGCTTTGCGGCATGTGCCGGAAATTGAGCGGCTGATCAAAGTCCTGGCCGACGCGGCGCGAGAGCGTCACTGGGCCGCGCAGAGAAGCGAACTGAGGCGGCGGTGTCAGACATGATCGCAGGC
>JBOGUG010000376.1:0-5798 GCA_050696115.1 Promineifilaceae bacterium (SeqCode)
CGATAAGCCTCCTGGTAGTCGCGGTATTCGGTCAGGTTCACCTCCTCTTCCTTGATGGTGCGAATCAGCCGTTCGGCATAACCATTCTGCCAGGCCTGGCCGACTTCGGCCATGCTGATGGCCACCGCGGCCGCCATCCGAAAACCATACACCGTTACCTTCGCATGCCGCTGCCCCTGTTGCCGTCTCGCCGCCGCCGAAGGCGAAGGCCGCTAGATGCGTACCAGTCCTTTCTGAGCAAGCGCTGGCAGGAGGGTTGTCACAACGCCGCTGCGCTCTTCCACGAGATTCGTCTTTAAGGCTACGCGGGTAAGTGCACCACGGTCAGGGACTATGTCAGGCCGCTGAGAAGGCTAGGCGTTTCGAGGGCGGCAGAGGCCAGGCTCAGAGCATGCCAGCGACGGCCGGCGAGGTAGAGCCCGGTTGTCCCAACATTATCCTGCCCCCAGACGGTCAGCGCGCCGCCGCAGGCTGCATGCGGGGCGACCAGTGTTAGTGTACTCCCTATCCAGTAAGTCTTAGCCGCAAGGTCACGAACAATGGTAATTATCGCCCAGGGCAAACGAGCTTTTCTCGATTCACCCCTAACACTTGATCCAAGTCAAGCAAATAAATATAGCCTTCACGCTCCAACGCCATCTGGTTCCCAGAGGGAGAAAGGGCCACCGAAGCAAACTGAGTCACCTCAAAGGGGGTCACGACGCAGCTAAAATCCAACGGCGCAAAACCCAGTTTTACTCCGGCTAGGAAATAGAGCCATGTTCCATCGGGCATCCACCCGGGGGCACCAGCCTGGTCTGTCAATACCTGAAGCTCGGTACCATCTGCCCTGACGATGTATAGTGCGCTCGTATACGCTGTGGTTGGCCCCCACCAACGTGCGGACAAGGCTAACCAACGACTGTCGGGAGACCAGGAAAGTCCCGTGAGCACTTCCTCTTCCGCGTGGGGTGTCTCGATCTCGAATACCTGATGCTCACGGCCTGTGTCCAAATTCAGAACCGATACCGATGGCCGAGCATAGCCTGTTGAGGTCGTCGCCCGCCCAATGGCCAGATACTTGCCGTCCGGAGACCAAGCGGGCCATCCCCCGCTGGCAATTGTGTGACGAGAACCGCTGTTCAAGTTCAGTGTAACTATACTACCCCCGGCGTCTCCCTCGACGAAGCTTACGGTTGTAGGATCCACAGTCCAAGCGGGGCGGCTTGCTTGGCCATCGAGCTCGCCAAGCGGTTCGAGCACATGGGTGCGGAGGTCCAAAAGAAAGGTTCCGAACGAGCAATTACCAGTCGGACACCGCCATAGCCCAGACATTGCTAACAGGTTGCCATCTGGCGACCAAGCCGGCTCCATTAAGTTCAACGAGGGTTCCGCGGCAGCTAACGTCAAAGCTGGGTGTTCAAGGATCGTCCTGCGATCTCGTGGCCCGCAGGCGAAAAGAACGGCCAATAAAGCTACCAGGGAGACAAGCCCATGTGGCCACACACCTTTATGCATCAACACATCCTTGACCACTGATAGGTCGCTGATAAACACCTCATAAGCAGCTATGGGGGCGTCGGTATCCCGCCAGGTGGCGTTGGAGTACCACCAGGCGGAATAGGTCGCGTTGGAGTGCCATGAGGGGGCGGCGGGTTTGAAGGTGGGAGAGCCGGGCCTGTTGGGGGTGGCGGTGTCGGCGGTGTCGGCGGAAGTGCGGGAGGTAGCGCTGGCTCTCGAAAGGGCGTGGTACCCCATCGCTCAAGCCAATTTCTCGGCAGAAAGCCAGTCACGGGTGTGAGAGGATAGGTCATCAGGGGCACTTTGTTCTTGAATGCCTCAAGGTCTGCGATTGTCCACGGGTCATAGGACGGGGGCTAACGCTCGGGCCCCAACCATCGCGAATATACACGCCTTCGAAGTGATGACGGCCTAGCCGAAATTCCTCCTCCAGCCGGTAACCTACGATTGCAGACAACATTTCAGCGTGCACTGAAAAGAAATTGAGCCTTCCTTGGGCCAAATGAGAGATCTCATGACCGAACGTGGCTACATCTGCAAGGTCGGCGTCTGCTCCATTGATAACGCTGGAGTCAAGAAAAATATCTGTGGGGGGAATGACGAACGCACCAGCCCTAATAAGAGGCGGGACAGGGTTGAAGTGAATTCTAACTCCCGAAATGCTTCCACCAAGGAGCGTACCCAGTTTCAGGGGGTTACCAAGGCAGGTAACGCCAACCAACGTGGTTACCAGATCATGCCGCTCGAAGAAGGTGGCAAGTCGCTGACCGAGCACGCCTCCGCGAGTCCCCAACTTGTTCAAAGCGTCTTCGACCCACTCGTCACAACAGGGGTTAAAAATGTAGCTTTCAAGTGCGCACACCCACCGCCCAGTAGGATCAACAAACAGAACTGGATTATCTATTCCATAAGCGTACCCATTATAGGAAATCGGTCTTTTCGCAGTGCCACTAAAAGGATCTTTGCCGGTGAAACCCCGTAATTCTGGGCTGTAGTACCGCGCCCGCAAATATAGTAGCCCCGTTCCATTGTCGTGCTGCTCGCCCGCAAAGCCATAAGTCGTCGTGCTAACACCACTGCGGGCCAGCAAGTTGCCATACGGCTCATAAGTAGTGGAAGACTGTATTACCAAGTCTGCCATTTGCAGCCGGACGCTGCCCAGCCCATCGGCCAGCAGCGTCAGCGTCTGGCTGCCGTCGTCCTGATGGATAAGGTCGAGGCCGAACAGGTTGTAGAGTTGATTCGTCCCATCGGCCGCGGCCAGCACCTGCGAGAGGCCCAGGATGTCGTTGGCGTAGGTGGTGGTGACGGGCTGCGCCCCGGTGTGGTCCACCTGTTGCAGGCGGTTGCCGGCCCCGTCGTAGACGTACTCGGCCGTGGGTTGGCCGCCGAGCGTCGCGGCCGCCAGCAAATTGCGCTGGTCGTAGGCGTAGGCGGTGGTCGGGCCGCCGTTGTCCCGCTCCCAGACGACCAGTGCCCCGCCGCCGGACACGGCCGGGCCATTGAAATGAACGCCGCCGGCCGGTGGACACCATCAACGACTACTTGGCCCAGAGTCAAGCAGCGCCCGCCAACCAACTTCTGGAACCCGAACCTGTACGGGATGATGGTTAAGAGGACAACTGATAGTTGCCACCAACCAGAGTGCCATCCGCCGCGATCACCCGGCCAATGACGATGCGTTATCTTGTTGACTATTCGCCAGCTGCCTTGTTCTGCCGTTAACCCTCACCACTTGATATGCATTGAGAAAGAGAACAGCAAAGGATATTACGGCGATCAATGGGACCGAGTTTGGCGCCGCCATTCCACCGAACTTGAAATCGCCAAAACTGAGGTAGGCCAATGATGCATACAGCGTCGCACCGAAGAAAAGCACAGCTCCAACCAAACTCAGGGCGATCCCAACCACCAATCTCCCTTTGCGCGAGACTGCGCTCAGAGCTAAGGCAGACCAAATAGAAGCGATGTATATGGCCAATAGACCACAAAGTATAGGCAGCACCTCTAGCCACGGGTTTGATGGAAGTCCGGTCAGACGATTGACGTACTTACCTTGCCAAGCATTCAATGCCGCCCGCCATGTTCCTGAAACGTAGAAACCGTGAATGAGCGCCAGGGTGGGAACAAGCAACAGGGCCATGTCAACAGCCATTTCTTTGAAATAAGGAACACGAGTTGTACCTTGGGGCATGGCCTTATCTTCCACCTATTCGATAAGATATCCCCTCACAGTAATCTCCTGAATAGCCAGTAACGGTTGAGACATCGAGTCCTCTCCCAACACAACTGGCCTCTACCCAACCATCGGGCGGTGAATCACCAAAACCGAAGAGCGATTGCTGAAGCGTTGCGTCATATCTGTAAACATAGTCCCCTCTCACCGAAAAGTTGGCAGCGTACCCTGCTTGCCTTAATCCATATGCCCAATCATCTAGAATTCGGTTGCCCAGCCAAGTAACAGATTGGCCTGGATTCCAGTCATAGACATCTAGGATGATAACATCAACTACCAGGTCAGCAGCAGTTCTTGTCCCTTGTTGGGCTAAGCGATGCAAGTTCCCGTAGATCCTGAGGTCGACCCGAAAAGTGCCGAGTGCTGCTGCAACATCTAGCTGATCTCCAGACGTCATTCGCAGTGCTGCCTGCAAGTAGCCCGTCCACGGTGTGAACTGCTTCGCATAAATGTCTACCCCAACTGGGATAACCTGGCACGGTGTCAGGCTATCAATGTGTGAGCGGACGTACCATTTCAACAGCCGATCCACGCTGTTCTTGACCTTAGGAATACCAAGAATCTCATCCCCAACGAAGCTTCCAGGCAATCGGTATTGACCTCCCCTTCCACTTAGAAAGTGGCGGAAATGTGCTGCTGCCTGCTCTAAACCGTAACTATTTTCGAAGTAGTCAGCTAAATCTGAGTACCATTCTTCCGTGAACTGGAGCTCTCCTGCTTCCAACCTGTCGCAGTTCTGCGCCGTAAACAACCCTTGACTGTCATTCCAACCCGGCTGACTGCAGTAACCTGATGGATCGGTGTTGTTGACAGGCGAGTTGTCAGCATACGTATATTGATTCTGCGTTTGAGGATTGTTGCTAATTCCAGTCCATGGATCTCTTTGCAGGAACCCCGCCAGTGGCGAGGAATAGTAACGCGCCCTGAGATACAGAAGCCCGGCGGCCGTGTCCTCCTGCTCGCCCGTGAAGCCGTAGTCCGTGCCGCTGGGCCCCGCCTGCGCCAGCAGGTTGCCGTAGGGTTCGTAGGTGGTCGTGGCCCGCACGGCCGCGCCGGCCAGCTCGCTGCGAACACTGCCCAGGCCATCGGCCAGCAGGGTCAGCGTTTCTGCCCCGTCGTCCTGGCTAATCAAGCCGAGGCCGAAGAGGTTGTAGAGCTGAGTTGCGCCGTTGCCGGCGACAAGGACCTGCGTCAGGCCAATAATGTCGTTGGCGTAGGTGGTGGTGACGGGCTGCGCCCCGGTGTGGTCCACCTGTTGCAAGCGGTTGCCGGCCCCGTCGTAGACGTACTCGGCCGTGGGTTGGCCGCCGAGCGTCGCGGCCGCCAGAAGGTTGCGCTGGTCGTAAACATAGCCGGCGCCGGCCGCCCCGCCAGGCGGCGCGATCGCCGTCAGGTTGCCGTTGGCGTCGTAGGCGTAGCTCGTGACGCCGCTGCCGTCGTTGGCGGTGGCCAACTGGTTGGCGGCGTTGAAGGCGCGGCTGGTGACGACGGTGGCGGTGATCGTCTCGGTGACGGCCGTCATGTTGCCGGCCGGATCGTACGCGTAGCCAAAGGCGGCCGAGATGGCGCCGGTGTAGCTGGCCCCGGTCAGCCGGTAGAGGTCATCGTACGCATAGGCGACGGCCGTCTGCTGCGGCTCGGCCGGCTCAATCTGGAAGAGGTGGCCGTAGAGGTCCCAGGCACCGTTGCGGTCGTCTTGCCAGGAGAGGAAGAAGCGGCCGGCGCCGTCCCCGGCCAGGGTCACGCCCTCCTGGTTCGCCGCGCCCGCCAGGATGGCGAACGCCTCGCCCGCCGGCTGCCCGTCCTCCCCCAGCCGCCGGCCGTAGAGGTCCAGGCTGCCCGCGGCCAGGTTATCCAGCTCCCAGACGACCAGCGCCCCGCCGGCGCCGTCGGCCGCCAGGCGCGGGAAGCGCTCGGCCTGGCTCTCCTCGGAGACCACGTAATTGCCGCCTGCCAAAGCGCCAGCGGCGCTCACCGCCTGGCCATAGATGTCGTCGTCGCTGGTGGCGGCGTTGCGGTTGTCATGCCAGACGACGGCGTAGCCGGCCGTTCCGAGATGGAC
>JBOGUG010000377.1:0-4510 GCA_050696115.1 Promineifilaceae bacterium (SeqCode)
GGCGTCGGGGCCGTGGCGCACGGCCGCGGCCAGATCGCCGGCCTGGGCGCCCACGCCAGGGATGAGGAAGTTGGCCTGCGGCGCCAGGCGGCGGGCCACGGCCAGCTCGGCCGGGTAGGTGGCGCCCAGCACGTAGCCCAGGTGGCCGGCGGCCGGCCAGGCCTGGCTGCAGCCCAGTACGTCGGCCGACAGCCCGCGGCCGGCCGCCAGCTCGCCCTGGAAATCGGCCGCGCTGGGGTTGGAGGTGCGCGCCAGCAGGTAGACCGCCTTATCCGGCCGGTCGCCGATCATCGCCAGCACCGCCTCGGCGCCGGCGTACGGGTTGACGGTGACCGCGTCCACGCCCCACTGGTCGAACAGCCCGGCCGCCCAGGCTGCCTGGGTGTAGCCGATGTCGCCCGCCTTGCAGTCCAGGATGATCGGGATGTCGTCCGGGATGTAGGCGATGGTGCGCTCCAGGGCAATGACGCCGGCCGCGCCCCATTGCAGATAGAAGCCGAGGTTGGGCTTGTAGGCGCAGACCAGGTCGGCCGTGGCGTCAATGATCGCCTTGTTGAAGGGCAGGATCGGCTCGTCCCAGCGGGCGGCTGGCAGCGGCAGGCGCTCCGGCTGCGGATCGAGGCCGACGCACAGCCAGGAGTTGTTGCGCGCCTGGGCCGCTGTGAGTTTATGCAGGTAATCCATGGCCTTAGCGGCCGGAGTTTAGGCGCTGCCGCCCCGGCCGGCAAGGGAAACAGCCCGGCCGGGCTTTGGGCGCCCACTTGAGCTACCCCAGCCGGATGCGCGGGTTGAGCCAGGCGTAGAGCAGGTCGGCCGCCAGGTTCGCCAAGGCGAAGGCCAGCACCGCCACCAGTGTCACCGCCTGCATCAGCGGCAGGTCGCGGCGCTCAATGGCGAACAACATCAGCCGGCCGAGGCCCGGATAATTGAACACGTTCTCGATGACGATCAGGCCGCTGATCAGCCAACCGAAGCTGATGGCAATCACGGTGATGGCCGGCAGCAGGGCGTTGCGCAGCACGTGCCGGACAACCACCGTCCGGCGCGGCAGCCCCTTCAACACAGCCGTGCGCACGTACGGCCGCTTCAGCTCCTCGACCACCCCGGCCCGCGTCAAACGGGCGATGTAGGCCAGCAGCACCAGGGTGGCGGTGGCGGCCGGCAAGACCAGCGCCGGCAGGGCCTCGCCCAGGCTGGCGTCGGGCGCGACCGACGACGTGGCCGGGAACGGCCGGACGCCGAACTGCCGCTCCAACCAGTCGTTGAGGCCGAAGGCAAATAGCTGGATGAGCGCCAGGCCGGTGACGAACTCCGGCAGACCCACCACCGCCAGGGCGCTGATGCTGATGGCGCTGTCGAGCGGCTTGCCGGCGTTCAGGCCGGCGACCACCCCCAGGGCCAGCGCCAGCGGCACAGCCACCAGCAGCGTTAGCAGCGCCAGGCGCATCGAGTTGCCCAGCCGCTCCACAACCAGCGGCCGGATCGGCCCGCCGGTGCTGTAGGACTGGCCCCACGCCCCGCTCAAGAAGTCGCTCAGCCAGCCCAAATATTGGGCCGCGGCCGGCCGATCCAGCCCCAGCTCCTGGCGACAATTGGCCAGGGCGCTCTCGGCCGCCTCGCGCCCCAAAATGACGCGGCAGGGGTCGCCAGGCAGGAACTGGGTGATGGCGAACACCAGCAGGGATGCCACCAGCAGGGTCAGGCCCAGAAAGGCCAGGCGGCGGGCCAGATAGCGGATCATTTCGCGGCCTCCGGCCGCTGCGGCGCTTCGGCCCCGGCCTGCAGCTCGGCCAGCTCGTCGAGCGGGATGTGGCAGTAAATGTGCCTGCCGTTCGCGCTGCGCCAGGGCGGCCGCTCGTTGACGCAGATCTCGCCCAAAAAGCGCGGGCAGCGCGGATGGAAGGGGCAGCCGCTCATCTCGTCCGCCTGGCCGGGCGCGTCGCCGGCCAGGCGGATGGGCTGCGGCCGGGCCTCCGGGTCGGGCACCGGCACGGCCGACAAGAGCGCCTCGGTGTAGGGGTGGTAGGGCGGCCGGAAGAGCGCCTCGGCCGGGGCGACCTCCATCAGCTGGCCGGCGTACATTACGGCGACCACGTCGGCCAGATAGCCGACCACCGCCAGATCGTGGGAGATGAACAGGTGGCTGATTCCCTGGTCGCGCTCCAGATCGGCCAGCAGGCTGAGGATCGCGGCTTGCACCGACACGTCAAGCGAAGAGACCGGCTCGTCGGCGACTAGCAGCGCCGGCCGGGCGGCCAGCGCCCGGGCGATGGCGACCCGCTGCTTCTCACCCCCGCTCAGCTGCCCCGGCCGGCGGCCCGCGTAGCTGGCCGGCAAGCGCACCTGGGCCAGTAACCGCTCAACCTCCGGGCCAACGGCCGAGCGCGCCAGCCGGCGCAGCCCGCGCAGCGGCTGGCGCAGGCTCTGGCCAACGCTGCGGTAGGGGTTCAATACCTCGTCGGGGTTCTGGAAGACAATCTGCAACTGGCGCAGCCTCTCGCGCTTGCGTTTCGCCAGGCCGGAGGGCAGCTCGGCGCCCAGCAACAGCACCCGGCCGGCGGTCGTCTCCTCTAGTCCGACTACGGCCCGCGCCAGGCTGCTCTTGCCGCTGCCGCTCTCTCCAACCAGGCCCAACGTCTGGCCCCGGCCGACCTCCAGGCTGACGCCGTCCACCGCCCGCACCTTGCGCGCTGGCCGGCCGGCCAGCGCCTCAGCCAGGGAACGGCGCAGGCCGAAATGCACCTTCAAGCCGTCGAGCTGCAACACGGCCGATCCTTCTGGGGAGCGGGCTGGGGCTGCCGGGGCGGCCGTCGCGTGCTCGCCCAGCGGCCGGCTGCGCTTGTGGTCGCCCGGCCGGGGCACGCTGGCCAGCAGCCGCTGCGTGTAGGCATGCCGCGGCCGGCGGAAGAGCGAGCGAGTCGAGGCTTCCTCCACCAATTCGCCATTATAGAGCACGGCCACCCGGTCGCAGACGCTGGCCACCACGCCCATGTCGTGCGTGACGTACAGGGCGGCCGTCTCCCGGCTGCGGATCAGCTCTTCGATAAGGTCCAGGATGGCCGCCTGGGTGGTCACGTCCAGGGCCGTGGTCGGCTCGTCCAGCACCAGCAGAGGCGGCTCGATGCTCAGGGCCATGGCGATCAGCGCCCGCTGCTGCATGCCGCCGCTGATCTGGTGGGGGTAAGCGGCCGCCACGCGCACCGGGTCGGGCACATGCGCCTGCTCCAACAGCTCGACGGCCCGGCCGGCGGCGGCGCGCCGGCTCAGCCCCAAATGGAGGCGCAGCCCCTCGGCTAACTGCGCGCCGACCGGCATGGCCGGGTTGAGCGAGGCCAGCGGGTCCTGGGGCACCAGCGCCATTTGGCGGCCCCACAAACGCCGCAACGCCCGCCTCTCCAGCTTGAGCAGGTCGCGCCCCTGGAAGTAAATCCGGCCGGCCAGCACCTCGGCCGCGGCCGGCAAATAGCCCATGACCGCCAGGGCGATGGTGGTCTTGCCGCTGCCGCTCTCGCCCACCAGGCCGACGACCTCGCCCGGCCGGATGGCGAGCGAGAAGTCGCGCACGGCCGGCAGCCGGGCCCGGCCGTGACGGTAGGCCACCGTAAGCTCCTGGACGTCCAGGACGGCTGGGGCGCTCAAGGCGCCTCGCCTTGCAGGGCGCGCCTGACGGCGTCGGCCGTCAGGTTGACGCCGATAACCAGCAGGCCGATGGCGGCCGCCGGGAAGGCCAGGCTCCAGGGCGTCTGGCTGACATTGCTGCGGGCCTCGCTCACCATCAGGCCCCAGTCTGGCTGGGGTGGCTGGACGCCGAGGCCGAGGAAACCGAGTGAGGCGACCAAGAAGATGGCGTAGGAGAAGCGCAGGGCCGCCTCGACGGCCAGGGCCGGCAAGACGGAGGGCAATATTTCGCGTAGCAATATGTCGTGGGTGGGCACGCCCTGGGTGCGGGCAACTTCCACGAAGCCCTTATGCTTGATGGACAGCACGACGCTGCGCACGACGCGGGCCACGATCGGCGTGTAGACGACGACAATGACGATCAGGACGCTTTGGCGCGAGGGGCCGAAGGTGCCTAGCAGCAGCAGCGCCAGCAGCAGGGCGGGCATGGCCAGCAGGCTGTCGAAGAAGCGCATCAAGCCTTCATCGAACAGGCCGCCCAGGTAGCCGCTGACCAGGCCGATGAGCGTCCCGGCCGCCACGGCCAACAACGTTCCGGCCCCGGCCAGCGTGAGGATATCGCGCGCGCCCAACACCACCCGGCTGAACACGTCGCGGCCGAGGCGGTCAACGCCGAAGGGGTGGCCGGCCGAGGGCGGCTGGCGGGCTGCGCTGACGATCTGTTCGTTGGCCTCGTAGGGGGCGATCAGCGGCCCCAGCAGGGCCAGCAGCAGGAAGAGCGCCACCAGGCCCACTCCCAAGGCGCTGCTCGGCCGGGCGGCCAGCCGGGCCAGCCAGCCGGCGCCGGCCGGAGCCTGATTGCTGGGTGGGAGGGCGACGCGCATGGCCCGGC
>JBOGUG010000378.1:0-4216 GCA_050696115.1 Promineifilaceae bacterium (SeqCode)
CCCCAACCGCCATCCGAACGTAATCCTCATCGCCGGTGTGGGAGGTCACTTTGCGGGTCATGTAGGCCTCGACCTGCTCAGGCTGGTAAGCCGGCCGGCCCTGCCAGCGGGCCAGCAGCGGCTCGACGAAGATTTCGCCGGTCAGGGCAGCGCTGACCGGATAGCCCGGCACGCCGATGACTGGCGTAGGGGCGTCGTCGCCGGCCGCCGGCCGCAACAGGCCCAGAATGACCGGGTGGCCCGGCCGGACGGCGACGCCGTGCACCAGCAGCGCGCCCAGGGAGGCCACGGCGTCCGCGGTGTAATCCTGGCCCCCGGCCGACGAGCCGGCGTTGGCCAGCACCAGGTCGTGCCCGCCGGCCGCTGCCTCAAGCGCCGCTTCAAGAGCGGCCGGGTCGTCGGGCGTGATCGGCAGCCGGCTGGCCAAGCCGCCCCAGCTTTGCACCTGGGCCGCCAACACCAGGGCGTTGTACTCCACGATCTGGCCCGGCCACACGCCGCCGGCGGCCGCTTGCTGGTAGGGGATCAGCTCGGAGCCGGTGGGCAGGATCGCCACCCGCGGCCGGCGGTAGACGCTCACTGCGGCGTGTCCCGCCCCCGCCAGCGCGCCGAGATCGACCGGCCGCAGGCGCTGGTTGGCGGCCAGGATCAGCTCGCTGGCGACCATGTCTTCGCCTATCGGCCGCACGTGCTGGCCCGGCGGCAGGCCGGCCCGGATGGCTATGGCCGGCCGGCCGGCCGGGTCGCTGACCGACTGGACGTGCTCGAGCATCACCACGGCGTCGGCCCAAGCCGGCAGGGGTTGGCCGGTGTTGACCGCCTGCGCCGGCCGGCCCACGTCGAGGGCAGCCGCGCCGGCCGGGACCAGGGTCAACGTGATCGGCCGTGTTTCGCTGGCCCCGGCCGTGTCGGCCGCGCGCAGCGCGTAGCCGTCCATGGCGCTGGCGTGGTAATGGGGCGAAGACAGTCTGGCCCAAACCGGCCCGGCCGTGACCCGGCCCAGAGCCTGGTCGAGCGGGATGGTCTCGGCCGGCAGGGGACCCCACAGGCCGGCGGCCGCCAGCGCCTCCCGAAACGCGGCCCAGGCCTCGTCAAGCGGGATGTCTTCCAGATAAATCTTGCGTTCCATGCGCTCGAACCTCCCAGAGATTACGGGCTTCCGGGAGCGCCAGTCAAGGCGTCATTCCCGCCCCTACGCCATGCGCCTCAGAGCCGCCTGGGCGGCGTGATAGCCGCACATGCCGTGCACGCCGCCCCCCGGCGGCGTGGCCGACGAGCACAAATACAGCCCCTCGGCCGGGGCGGCGTACGGGTTTAGGCGCAGCGCCGGCCGGCTGAAGTGCTGCAGCAGATGCTGAGCGCCGGTGTTGATGTCGCCGCCGACGTAGTTCGGATTATACGCCTCCATCTCGGCCGCCGTGCAGGTATGCGTCGCCAGCACCAGCCGGCTGAAACCGGGCGCGAAGCGCTCCACCTGGGCCGTGATGGCGGCGCTCATGTCGGCCGTCGAGCCGTTGGGCACGTGGCAGTAGGCCCAGGCGGTGTGCTTGCCGGCCGGCGCCCGGCTGCGGTCCACCAGGCTCTGCTGGGCCAAAATGACGAACGGCCGCTCGGCCGGCCGGCCGTCCCAAACGGCCCGCTCGCCGGCCGCGATCTCTGCCAACGTGCCGCCCAGGTGCACCGTTCCGGCCCGGCCGCACACCTCCGCCCGCCAGGGGATCGGGCCGTCGAGGGCCCAATCAACCTTAAAGACGCCCGGCCCATAGCGATAGCGCTCCAGCTGGCGCCGGTAGCCGGCCGGCAGCCCCTCGCCGGCAATAGCCAGCAGGCTGCGCGGGGCGACGTCCAGCAGGCGGGCGCGGGCCGGTGGCAATTGGGCCAGCGAGCGCACCGGCGTCCCGGTGACGATTTCGCCGCCCAGTTGGGCCAGCCGGCCGGCCAAAGCCTGGGCGATGTGCTGCGACCCGCCGCGGGCGACCGGCCAGCCGACGGCGTGGCCCAGGATGGCAAGCAGCATCCAGCCGGAGGTGTCCAGATAGGTCAGCGGCAAGATCGAGTGGGCGGCGACGCCGGCAAACAGGGCGCGCGCGGCCGGGCCGCGGAAGCGGCGCCGGGCCAGCAGGGCGGCCGGCTGGAGGGCCTGCAAGCCGAAGCGCAGGAAGAGCAGCGGCCGGCGCGGCCAGCGCAAGGGGCCCAAGAAATCGGCCACCAGCGCCTGCCAGCGGCCGACCCAGGGCTGCATCAGGGCCGCATAGGCCGGCCCATCCTCTGCCAACGTCTCAGCTGTCGCCTCCAGGGAAGGAAGCAGGGCGGCGGCCGTGCCGTCGTCGAATGGATGGGCCAGGGCCACCTCCGGCTGCAACAGCTCCAGCCCCAGCTCGGCCAGCGGCTGGCTGCGCATGAAAGGCGAGGCGAGCAGCAGGGGGTGGATCGCCGAGCAGAGGTCGTGCTTGAAACCAGGCAGGGTCAACTCGGCCGTGCGTGTGCCGCCGCCGATGGTCGCCTCGCCTTCGAAGACGACCACCTTGCAGCCGGCCTCGGCCAGGCGGATGGCGGCCGCCAGCCCGTTGGGGCCGGCGCCGGCGACCACCGCGTCGTACTCAGCCAAGGGCGGGGCTCACGCGGCCGGGGCCCTGGTCCCGCGCCGCATCCGCCGCCAGAAATTGATGAGACGGGTCAACTTTCGGCCCGCTCCCACTCGGCCGGGCGGCGCTCGACGGGCGGCAGCGTGTGCCAGGTCGGGGCCAGCGGCGTCAGCTCCAGCTCACGCGCCAGCCGCCGGGCTGCCAGGCCCAAAATGGCGGCGTAGGTGGGGTAGGCCAGCTCCAGCCGGGCCAATGCCTGCACCTGCATGCCGGCCGCCATGCCGGCGGCCGCGACCTGCACCACCTCGACGGCCTGTTCGCCAACGACGTGGGCGCCCAGGATGCGGCCGCTGGCTCGGGAGACCACCAGCTTGCAAAAGCCCTCCGGCCGGCCGTCAATCACGGCCCGATCCAGCTCGGCGTAGGCCACCAACGCCGCCAGGCTCGGCTCGCCCTCGGTTGCCTCGCGCTCCGTCAGCCCCACGCTGCCGTATTCCGGGTCGGTGAAGCCGCCGTGGGGCACCACCCGATGCTCGAAGGCCCGCTTCTGGCCCAGGACGGCGTTCTCGGCCGCCAGGGCCCCTTCCAGGGTGGCGCTCTGCACCAGCATCATCCGGCCGTCCACGTCGCCGGCCGCGAAAATGTGGGGCGCGCTCGTGCGCAGGCTGGCGTCTACCTGGATGTAGCCCCGCTCGGCGCGCACGCCGGCCGCTTCCAGGTTCAGCCCCTCCAGGTTGCCCAGCCAGCCGACCGCCTGCACGACCAGTTGGCAGGCCAGCGTCTCTTTAGCCGCGCCGGCGCGGTAGGTCAGCGCCAAGCCGTCGCCGGCGCGCTCGAGGCGCTCCACGCCGCCGATGCCGGTCACGACCCGTACCCGGCGGGCTTCAAAGGCGGCCGTCATGGCCTCGGCCACGGCCGGCTCCTCGCCGCCCAGGATGCGCTCGGCCACGTCCAGGATGGTCACCTGGGTGCCGAAGGCGGCGAAGATGGAGGCCAGTTGGCAGCCGGTGGCCGCCCCGCCGATCACCGCCAGCCCGGCCGGCAGGCGCTTCAGGGCCCAGATGTCGCTGTGGGTCAGGGCCAGCTCGCTGCCGGGGAAGGTGAGCCGGCGGGCGTGGCCGCCGACACAGATGATGATGCTGGCCCCGGCCAGCCGCCGGCCGTTGCCCAGCTCCACCTGATGCGGGCCCCGGAAACGCACCCGGCCGGCCTCGGAGTAAACACGCGCGCCGGCCGCGGCGAGGTTGGCCTCTAGCTGCTTCTTCTCGTGCAGTTGGTAGACCCTCTCCTGGGCGCGGGCCAACAACTCGGCCAGGTCCACCCGCGGCGGCCGGCCCTCCAGGCCGAAGGCGGCGTACTGCTCGGCGTCGCGGGCCAGGCGGGCCGCCTTGGCCAGCACGCGGGTGGGGGCGCAGCCGTCGTTGGTGCAGGTGCCGCCGAGCTGGTCGCGCTCGACCAGGGCCACCGTCGCGCCCAGCTCCCGGCCGCGCAGGGCGGCCGTCACCCCGGCCGGGCCGCCGCCCAGGACGAGCAGGTCGAACGACTCGGCCGCTATAGGCTCAGCCATGGCCGCCCCGGCCGCGGCCGGCGCGACTCTTCCGCTAGACACATCCTCAAGCATGGCTTGCTCC
>JBOGUG010000379.1:0-3851 GCA_050696115.1 Promineifilaceae bacterium (SeqCode)
CGGCCGGTGCGGGTGACCTTGAACTCCCAATAGCCGCGCCGCGGCCGCGCCTGAAGCGGCGGGCCGAGCTGGCCGCGCCGGACGAGCCGGCTGGGGTAGCCGAGCTGGCGCAGCGCCTCGGCCAGCCCCTGGCTGCTGCCTGGGTCTGCCCCGGCCGGCGACGCGAAGCTCTCCCGATCCAGCAGGACAATCTGACAGCCGACCCCCCGTTGGGACAGGCTCAAGAGTGCCGGCAGCCAATCGGCCCGGCCGCTGGGGGTAAGAACGACGGCGGCGCTGCCGCGCCGCGCCAGCCGGCCCAGGTCGACCAGGGCGGCCTCCAGGCCCCGCTCGCCGTCGGCCCTCACCAGGGCCAGGCCGCGCAGCAAACGCCACTGCTGCCCCTGGCCGCGGCCGGGGGCGATGATCTGGGGCCGCCGGCCGTAGGCAGCCAGGCCGGCCGGCCGGTTGGCGCGCAGGGCCTGGGCGGCCAGGGCGGCGGCCAGCAAGACGAGATGCTCTTCGGTACCCTCCAGCCCTTGGCCCAATTGGGCCGCGGCCTGCATGTCGAGCAGCAGCCAGACGTCGCCGGCCGCATCCAGGTCGAACTGGCGCGTGAACAGGCCGTCGCGCCGGGCGCTGGTCGGCCAGTGGATCCAGCCCAAGGGATCATCCGGCCGGTAATCGCGCACGCCGGCCGCGTTGAGCGTGGCCTGCCAACTGCGCTCGGCCGTCCGGGCCCGGCCGCTGCGGCCGCCGGCTGGCAGGGGCAGCGGCAGTTGCTGGTGGATGGGCGGGTGGATGACGATCTCGCCGGCCGGCGGGTAGGGGATCGTCAGGCTGAAGATGCCAAAAGGGTCGCCGCTGTGCAGCGCCCAGGGGCCCAGGCGGAACTGGCCGCGTTGGCGGCAGACGGCCGAGCTGCGCCAGCGATCGCCGGCCCGCGCTCCCAGGCTGCGGACGACGGCCGGCCGGTAGCCGGGCACGTTGCCCTCGTCAACCACCTCTACCCACAGCGCCGGCAGCCAACTGTCGTTGCGCAGCTCAAATTGCTCGCTGAGGCGGTCGCCTACGCCGACCCAGGCATAGCGCACTTCGCGCCGGCCGCTCAAGCCGCGCTGCAGTTGCCTGGCCCAGACGTAGGCGACCAGCACCAGCCCGCCCAGGCCAATGAGAAGCGTGTTCCAGACCCGGCCCGGCAGCAGGACGGCGGCCGCGGCGAGCAACAGCAGCCATACGACTGGCAGCCGGCGGCGGAGGGTGAGGCGCGGGCCCGCGCTCATGGGCGGATTGTAATCGGGACTGCTCTGTTGACGAAAAGACGGCCGGGATTAGGGCTCGATTGCCCCTCGCCCCTGGCCCCTCTCCCCGTTGGGGAGAGGGGAACGGCGTCTGCGCCGGGGGTGAGGGGTTTGTAGGGGCGGGCCCCTGTGCCTGCCCTCGGTCAGGATGCGGCCGGGCCATCAGCCTGTGGGACGGGCTTCCAGCCCGTCGGCGGGCGTCAGCCCGCATAACGGGAGGCGGCCGTACCCACGGGCCCGCGGCCCGTCCGCGGGCAGGCTGCCCGCGCCACAAAATCGGCCCCGGTTGGGCGCGTAGCTCAATTGTTGAAGTGATGCTACAGTCTGCCCATGCAAGCCAAACCACGCGCCATAATGTCCGTCTACGATAAACGCGGCCTGGCGGAGTTCGGCCGCGAGCTGGCCCGCCTAGGCTGGGAATTGATCGCCAGTGGCGGCACGGCCGGGGCGCTACGCGCGGCCGGGCTGGAGCCGCTCGACGTGTCGGCCGTGACTGGCGCGGCCGAGATGCTCGCCGGCCGGGTCAAGACGCTGCACCCGGCCGTCCACGCCGGCATCCTGGCGCGGGCCACGGCCGCCGACAGCGCCGAATTGGCCGCCCAGGGGGTCGCCCCCATTGACCTGGTCGTCTGCAACCTCTACCCGTTCCAGGCCACCGCGGCCCGGCCAGGGGTCAGCCCGGCCGAGGCCGTGGAGCAAATAGACATCGGCGGCGTGGCGCTGCTGCGGGCCGGGGCCAAAAACTTCGAGCGCGTCACGGCCGTTTGCGACCCGGCCGACTACCCGGCCGTGCTGGCCGAGCTGGCCGAAGGGGGCGCGACCCGGCCGGAGATGCGCCGGCGGCTGGCGGCCAAGGCGTTCGCCCACACCCGCGATTACGATATGGCCATCGCCGGCTATCTAAACGGCCAAAACCAGGCTGAAGCTGCCCCGGAGGGCGCGCTGCCCGCCCGACTGGAACTCGACTTGCGGCTGGCGCAGCCGCTGCGCTACGGGGAAAACCCGCACCAGGCGGCCGGGCTGTACGCGGCCGATCCGGCCGCTGGTCCGCTCGGCGGCCAACTGCTGCAAGGCAAGCCCCTTTCCTATAATAACTTGCTCGACCTCGACGCCGCCTGGCGGGCGGCCGAGAGCTTCAGCCGGCCGGCCGTGATCATCGTCAAGCACCTGTCCCCCTGCGGCATGGCGCTGGGAGAGAGGCCGGCGGCCGCCTTTCCCCTGGCCCTGGCCTCCGATCCCGTGTCAGCCTTTGGCGGCGTCATGGCGGCCAACCGGCCGCTCGAGCTCGATTTTTGCCAGGCCCTGGCGGCGGCCGAGTTGTTTGTCGAGGCCGTGGTCGCGCCCGGCTTCAGCCCCGAGGCGGCCGAGTGGTTTGGGCGCCACAAGAAAAATTGCCGCCTGCTGGCCCTGGCGGAGCCGGCCCCGGCCGGGTTGGAGCTGCGCTCAGTCCGGGCCGGCTACCTGGCCCAGACGCCCGATCAGGGCGACCCGGCCGAAGCCGAGTGGCGGGTCGCCGGCCGGCGCGAGCCGTCGCCGGCCGAATGGCGCGCCTTGCGCTTCGCCTGGAGGGCGGGCCAACACGTCAAGTCGAACGCCATTGTGCTGGCGGCCGGCGAGGCCACGGTCGGCATCGGCGGCGGCCTGCCCAGCCGGGTAGATGCAGTCCGGCTGGCGGCCGCCAAGGCCGGCCCGCGCGCCCAGGGGGCTGTGCTGGCCTCGGACGCCTTCTTTCCCTTCGCCGACGGGGTCGAGGCGGCCGCCGCGGCCGGGGTGACGGCCGTGGTCGAGCCGGGCGGCTCGGTGCGCGACGACGAGGTGATTGCGGCCGCCGACCGGCTCGGTCTGGCGCTGGTTTTCACCGGCGCGCGCCATTTCCGCCACTAAGGGCGTTTAGGCCACGCCGCCGAACACCGGGCCCAAAGCAGCCAGGGCCAGGCCGGTGGCGCGCACGATCAACCCGTGTTCAGCCGCGTGCATGCGCGCCTCGAAGTCGGCCAGAGGCTCGCCCGGCCGGATGGGGACGCTCACCTGGGCGATGACCGGCCCGGCATCCACCTCCGGCACCACGTAATGCACCATGCAGCCGCTGGCGCGGATCTCGCCGCGCTGGAAGGCGGCGTGGGCGCGCTCGATAGCCTGGGCGCCGGCGAATTGTCCCGGCAGGGCCGGGTGGAGGTTGATGACCCGGCCGGGGAAGCGATCCAGAAAGGCTGGGCTGAGGACGTGCATCCAGCCGGCCAGGACGACCAAGTCAGGCCGGTAGGCGGCGAGAGCCGCCGCCAGATCGGCGTCGTAGGCTTCGCGATCCCGGCCGGCGTCCCGGTAGGGCCTGAGCGGGAAGTAGAGGCTGGGCACGCCCGCCCGTTCAGCCCGAACCAGCCCGAAGGCGGCCCGGCGGTTGGAGACGACCAGGGCCACCTCGGCCGCCAGCCGGCCGGCCGCGCAGGCATCCAAGATGGCCTGCAAATTGGTGCCGGAGCCGGAGACCAGGACGGCGAGCCGGGGCAGGCGCGCGGCCATTTGTTTGCCCGGCCGTGCGGCCCTCACCCCCGGCCCCTCTCCCTGGCCAGG
>JBOGUG010000380.1:0-1307 GCA_050696115.1 Promineifilaceae bacterium (SeqCode)
CCCACGACAACTCGGTGGCCGAGATGGCCCGGCCGCGCTGGCGGTAAGGCACCCGGTCGCCAATGTAGGCCAGCATGGCCGGGTCGTAAATCACCTTGCTCAGGCCCAGGCCGGCCAGCGCCAGGCCCAGCGCCCAGAAGCGGGGCCAGACGGCGGCGACCGCGCAGCCCAGCGCCAGCAGGAGCATGGCGGCCGCCATCGCCGGCCGGCGGCCGTACCGTTCGGACAGCGGGCTGAATAGGGGGCTGAACAGGCCGACCGCGCTGCGCAGCGTCACCAGCCGGCTGAGGCTGAGCAGGGGCGCGTTCAGGCCGCGCGCCAGCTCCGGCAGGAAGGGGTAGACCATGCGCACGCCGGTGTTGATCAACAACCGGCCGAAGGTTAGCGCGGCTAATTGGAGCAGGAAGCGGGGCGGCCGGCGCGCGGGCATCGCCCCGAAGTGTAGCTTAGGCGGCTGCCAAAGGGGAAACCCGGCCGCTGCCTAGAAATCGGGCTGCCAGATAAGCGCCAGGTCGAGCTCAAAGCCCGCCAGCAGCGGCTCGCCGGAGCCACGCGCCGGCTCAACCAGCACTTCTACGCCCTCCGGCCGGTAGACGCCCAGCTCGCGCTCGAGCGGGTCAATCAGCCAGCCAAGCTGGGCGCCGTTGGCCATATATTCCGCCAGTTTGGCCTCCAGATCCGGCCGCGCATCAGACGGCGAGCGCAACTCGACCACAAAGTCGGGGCAGAGAGGCAGGAAGCGCTGCTTTTGTTCCCGGCTCAGTTGCGCCAGCCGCTCGCGCCGTACCCAGGCGGCGTCCGGCGCCCGAATGGCCCCGTTGGGCAGCACGAAGCCGGCCGATGAATCGAAGACGACGCCGCGGCCATCCCTCTGCGCCCAAAAGTGCAGTTGGGCAATGAGGTGGGCGTTGCGATTGCCGGTTTCGCCTCCAGCTGGCGGCATGATGACGAGATCTCCTTCGGCCGTGCGCTCAAGGCGCAGATCGGGATTCAACTGGCAAAAGTCGTAAAACTCGCTGGCAGTCATCTGGACGACCTCGCCCATGCGCAGCCGCAGTGGCGGAATTTCGATAACTGGCGTGGCATCTTTCATGGCGAACACCTCGGCCCCGGCATTATACCCCGGCCGGCCTCTATTGTGCGGGAGGGGCTTCCAGCCCGGCCGCGGGCAGCCTGCCCGCGCCACAAAAGGGGTACCGGCCGGGCATGACAAGGTGGTTGGGCAGCCACGGAGGGCTGCCCCTACAACGTTTGACCAAGGGTGGACCTGGTAGGGGCGGGCCCCCGTGCTCGCCCTGGTTCTGGGC
>JBOGUG010000381.1:0-4958 GCA_050696115.1 Promineifilaceae bacterium (SeqCode)
AGCTTTGAGAGCCGCGCCAGCCACTCGCCACGCTGGTCGGCCGACGGCCGTTACCTGGCCTACTACCACTCCGAGGCAAGCCTGATCGTCGTCCTGGACATGCAGGCCGGCCGGCCGAGGCTGATTCCGGCCAATCTGGAAGTCATGGGCGGCTGGTCGCCGGCCGGCTACCAACTGGCCTATACCGAACTGGCTTTTGGCGCGAGCGGACCGCACGACCCCGCCGAGGGCAGCCCGCCGGACGCGACGGCCTTCCAAAGCCACGTCGTCGTGGCCGACATCGCCGCCAGCGCCACAGAGGATCTAACGGCCGGCGAGGCTGCCAGCTACAGCCGGCCGAGCTGGAGCCCAGACGGCCGGCTGCTGGCAACGGCCCGCAGCGCGGCCGGGGCCGGCGGGCAGCTCGTCTTGCTCTCCCTGAACGGCGCGGCCGCCCGGCCGCTGACGGCCGAGCCGGCCTTCAACCATTCGGCCGTCGCCTTCGCCCCCGACGGCCGCCAGTTGGCCTTTATGCGCGCGTCACTCTCCGGCGCTTCCGCGGCCGGCGTCTGGCTGCTCGAGCTGGCAGGCGGCCGGCCGGAGCTGGTGGCCGAAAATGCCTTCGTGCCCGCCTGGCGGCCGTAAAGCGGCCGGGGTCAGGGGATTTGGGGGGAGACCCGTTCCAAAATCCCCAGTTTCCCTGTTCCGGGCTCCTGGTGGCTTTCCCGATTGCCGATCGGCCGCGCATCGGTTAGCATCCGGGCCGATGCATAGGGCCTTGAGAGGGGCGGCCGCGCTGGCTGCCCTGCTGCTGATCGGCTGCCGCGACGGGGAGCCCCAACCGCAGATTATCTCCCAGGTGGATATGGTGGACGGCGAAGAGGTCGTTGTCACTCGGGTGGTGCGCCAGACGGTCGAGGTGCCGGTGACGCCGGTCGCCACGCTTGCCCCCAGGCCGGTTGTGCTGGATATCCCTATGATTGGCGAATACGCCAGCCTTGACCCGCAGGCGGCCGCAGACGACAACGCGGCCGACATCATCGAGAACACCTTTGCCGCCCTGACCCGTTTGAATCTAAGCACCGGCCGGATAGAGCCCGAGCTGGCCCAGCGCTGGGAGGTCAGTCCCGACGGCCTGACGTGGACTTTCTACCTGCGCGACGACATATTTTGGGTGCAGCTTGAGCGGCCGCAAAGCAGCTTGCTGCCGGGCGACGGCCGGTTGCGGGCGCTGCGGCCGGTGGTGGCCGGCGATGTCGTCTTCGCCATTCAGCGGGCCTGTCTGCGCGAAACCGAGGCGCGTGATGCCTACATTTTGTTTATCATCGCCGGCTGCGAAGAGGTCTATATGTTGCCCGAAGCCGGACCGGCCGACCTGGAGCGGATTGCGGCCGAGGCACTCGGCGACCAGACGCTCCAAATCCGGCTGACCGCCCCGGCCGCGTACTTCGCCACTATCAGCTCGTTGGCGCTGCTGCGGCCGGCGCCCGTCGAGCATGTCATTGGCATGGCCGAGGCCAGCGAGCAGTGGTGGCTCCCCGAATATATTGTCACCAGCGGCCCATTCTATCTTGGCCGGGAGACGCTCATGGGCAGCCAGACCGTGCTGGAACGCAACCCCTACTGGCCGCTGCCGTTCAGCGGCAATGTGGATCGCGTCAACATCCGCCACCTGGAGAGCGCGGCCGAGGCCTTTGAGCTGTGGGAGGAGCGCCAGCTGGACCTCAGCCCACTGCCGCTGGCCGACCAGCGTGCCATCTTAGGTCGGCATGAACAAAAGGCGGTGTTGGTGCCGCGCCAGGAAGCCTTCTACCTGGGCTACAACTTTGAGAGCGAGGTCTTCAGCCAGCCCGGGCTGCGCAAAGCCTTCGGCGCGGCGGTTGACCGCGAGCGCCTTGTGCTGGAAGTGTACGACGGCCGAGCGATCCCCATGCGCCACCTGACACCGCCGGGCGCGTTTGGCGCCCTGCCCTTCGATGAGGTCGGCAGCGGCTACTACGACGACCTGGCCCGCCTGCGCATGGCCCAAAGTCCGTACGGCGACTGCCGCCTCATGCCCCAGATCAGCTTCATGGTCAGCGCCGTTGACCTGGCCCTGCAACAGGCCGAGCTGCTGCGCGAGATGTGGATGGAAGTGCTGGACTGCACCGAGGAGCAGATCGTCATCGAGCAGGTCCAGTTCGGCAATCTGCTGGCCTACACCCGGCCGGACTCGACCGAGCGGCCGGACATGTGGGAGCTGGGCTGGGCAGCCTACTACCCCGACGCCCACAACTGGCTGGCCGACGTCCTGCACTGTAGCCGCGCCGAGAACCGGTTCAAGCGGCCATGCGGCGTGGTGGACGAGCAGATCGCCCAGGCGGGCCAGCTCGTTGACCCCCAGGGACGGCTGGACCTCTACCGGGCCATCGAAGGTGCCTTTTTTGGCGAGGAGGGCATCGAGCCGATCTCGCCCCTTTACGCCCGCGCCGATTACATACTGCGCCAGGGCTGGCTGATCTTGACCCCGGCTCCCTTTGGCGGCGAGCAATACGACACGTACCGGGTAGATGAGGCCGTCAAAGAATTGGAGCAGGAGCGCTAGGCTCCGGCCTCGCCCCGCCGGCGGCCGGCATGCAAGCCCTTGAGGCGCTTGAAAGCGGCGCGGCTAAGCTGGGCCTGGCCCTTTCGCCGGCCCAACTGGACCTGTTCGGCCGCTACCAGGCGCTCCTGCTGGAGTGGAACCGGCGCCTCAGCCTGCTGGCTGTGACTGGCCCGGCCGAGCTCCAGCTGCGCCATTTCCTGGACGCGCTCTCGTGCAGCCGGGCAACCGGCGACCTCAACGGCCAGCGGCTGGCCGACGTGGGCAGCGGGGCCGGTCTGCCCGGCATTCCCCTCAAAATCCTGTATCCCGATCTGCGCCTGACACTGATCGAAAGCGTCCGCAAGAAGGCCGCCTTCCTGGAGGCAGCCGCGGCTGAATTGGCCCTTACAGACGTGAGCGTGCTGGCCGAGCGAGCCGAGGCCGTCGGCCGCGACCCGGCCCACCGGGAGGGTTATGACTGGGCCGTGGCACGCGCCGTGGCCGGCCTGCCGGCGCTGGTCGAGTACCTGCTGCCCCTGGCGGCCGTCGGCGGTCATGCCCTGGCGATGAAGGGGCCGGCCGTGACGGAAGAAGTCGCGGCCGCCGAGCGCGCCATCCGCCTGTTGGGCGGCGGCGAGGGCGAGTTGCTGCCGCTCGCGCTGCCGGCGCAGGCAGGCTCAGGGCTCGAAAGTGAGACTATGCGAAGCGCTTTCCTGGTGGTGATCGACAAGGTCAACCCCACTCCGGCCGCTTACCCGCGCCGGGTTGGCCTGCCGGCTAAACGGCCGCTGCGCTGAGCCGCCCATGGGCCCCGCGGCCGGGGCAGGATGCCCGCGCTCCAATTAGGGGGCCGCGCCCGGCCCCGTTGCTCGCTTTGTGGGACGGGCTTCCAGCCCGCGTTCACGTACCGGGCCTGCGGCCCGGCCGCGGGCAAGATGCCCGTGCCTCAAAATAGGGGCCCGGCCGCGGCGGACTGGCAAAGGATTGTGTGCTACCCTAGTAAGCGTCCGCCCACTTGCCATCCCTGGGAGGTTTAGCATGCAAACAGACGGAAAGTATTACCTCGGCCGCCACTTCGACCCCGAAGCCGGCCAGGTCACGGCCGAGCCGCTGCTGTACGACCCGGCCGACCTGACGACGCACGCGGTCGTGGTGGGTATGACCGGCTCCGGCAAGACCGGCCTGTGCCTGGACTTGCTGGAAGAAGCCGCTCTCAACGGCGTGCCGGCCCTGATGATTGACCCCAAGGGCGACATCACCAACGCTCTGCTGCACTTCCCCGACCTCTCAGCCGAGAGCTTTCAACCCTGGGTGAACGCCGACCAGGCCCGGCGCGCGGGCAAGACGGCCGAGCAGGCGGCAGCCGAGGCGGCCGCCCGCTGGCGCGAAGGCTTGGCCGAATGGGGCATCGGCCCGGAGCGGCTTCAGGCGCTCAAGGAATCGGCCCAGTTCGCGGTTTACACGCCCGGCTCCGACGCCGGGCTGCCATTGAACGTACTGGCGTCGCTTGAGGCCCCGCCCCTGGATTGGGAGGGCCACCGCGAAGCCTTGCGCGAACAGATCTCTGGCACGGTCAGCGCCATTTTGGGCCTGGTCGGCCTGAAAGACGTGGACCCGCTGCGCTCACGCGAACACATCCTGCTGGCGAACATTTTCGAGTCCGCCTGGAGCCAGGGGCGCGACCTCAGCCTCAGCGAGTTAATCCTGCAAACCCAAAGCCCGCCCTTCGACAAGTTGGGCGTTCTGAGCGTTGACGACTTCTTCCCGCGCGACGACCGCTTCGAATTGGCCATGCAGCTCAACAGCATTTTGGCCTCGCCCGCCTTCCGCGCCTGGACCAGCGGCCAGGGGCTTCAAGTCGAGCAGCTGCTGTACACCGACGACGGCCGGCCGCGCCACTCTGTCTTTTACATCGCCCACCTCAGCGATGAGGAACGCATGTTCTTTGTCGCCCTGTTGTTTGCGGCCGTCGAAAGCTGGATGCGTTCCCAACCCGGCACCAGCACGCTGCGCGCCCTGGTCTATTTCGACGAGGTCTTTGGCTACCTGCCGCCGCTGGGCAATCCGGCCTCCAAGGAAGTCATGCTGCGCATGCTAAAAATGGCGCGCGCCTTCGGCGTTGGCCTGCTGCTGGCCACTCAGAACCCCGTGGACGTAGACTACAAGGCCCTGTCGAACGCGGGCACCTGGTTCGTCGGCCGGCTGCAGACCGACCAGGACAAGCAGCGCCTCTTGGATGGCCTGACGAGCGCGGCCGGTGGCCTGGACCGTCAGCACTACGACCGCCTGCTGTCCGGCCTGGGCAAGCGCGTCTTCCTCCTGCACAACGTGCACGAGAAGGCGCCGGCCCTCTTCCAGACCCGCTGGGCCATGAACTATCTGGCGGGGCCATTGACCCGCAACCAAATCCCAGCCC
>JBOGUG010000382.1:0-13777 GCA_050696115.1 Promineifilaceae bacterium (SeqCode)
GATCATGACCGAGGACGACCGGCGCGAGCACTTGCGGGCAATCACGGCCGGCTGGAGCACCGACTGGACCCGGCACACTGTGGACTACGCCGAGATCATCTCCGGCGGGCCGCCGCGCGACGGCATCCCCTCGCTCGACGACCCCGACTTCATTGCGCCCGAGGCGGCCGCTGAATGGCTGGCCGGCAACGAGCCGGTCATCGCCCTGGCGGTCAGCGGCGAGGCGCGGGCTTACCCCCTGCAGGTGTTGATCTGGCACGAGATCGTCAACGACACCGTCGGTGGCGTGCCGGTGCTGGTCACGTTCTGCCCGCTGTGCAACTCGGCCGTCGTCTTTGACCGTCGCCTGGACGGCGCCGTCTACGCGTTCGGCACGTCGGGCCTGTTGCGCCATTCCGACCTAATCATGTACGATCGCAGCAGCGAAAGCCTGTGGCAGCAGTTCACCGGCGAGGCGATCGCCGGCGAGCAGGCCGGCCGGCGGCTCGACTTTCTGCCGGCCGCCCTCGTTAACTTTGACAACTTTCGGGCCGCCTACCCCGAGGGAGCCGTCTTGTCGCAAGAGACGGGCTACCAGCGGCCCTACGGCGAGAACCCCTACGCCGGATACGACACCCTCGGCCGCAGCCCCTTCCTGTTTGCCGGCCGCCCCGACGGCCGGCTGCCGGCTATGGAGCGCGTGGTGACGGTGTCGGCCGGCGGCGTGGACGTGGCCTACCCGCTCAGCGTCCTGAAGGCGGCCGGCGTGATCCACGACTTCCAGGGTGGCCAGGACCTGGTCGTGTTCCACACGGCCGGCACGAGCAGCGCCCTGGGCGCGACTACCATTGCGGAGGGGGCCGACGTGGGGGCCACCGGCGTCTTCGACCCCAACCTCGACGGGCAGCGCCTGACCTTTGTGTTCCTGGACGGCCGGATCAAGGATGAGGAGACGGGCAGCACCTGGGACGTGTTCGGCCAGGCCATAGCTGGGCCGCTGGCCGGCCGGGCGCTGGCGCCACTCGCCCACGGCGACCCCTTCTGGTTCGCCTGGGCGGCCTTCAAGCCGGATACGATCATCTACCAGGATCCGTGAGGCCAAAGTAAGCCACCTACTGCCACCGGCTCGACCACGACTGCACATGGGCCTTGCCCAGATACAGGCCGGCGCCCACCTGGACCAGCTCGTCCAGCACGCGCCGGATGGTCAGGCGCGGGTTCGCAGCCAGGTTGTAATCGATCTTCAACACGCTGCGGCCGGGGCTTGGCGCTGGCCGGGGGCTCGACGTGGCCGGCGTGGTATCGGCGGCCGGCATTGCGCCGGACTGCGGTTGGTTCCGGTCCCCGGCCTGCGACGCCAGCGGCCGAGCGGCACCGGCTTAGATCATTTGGCTGATGGCGAGGTCTCGTTTGGGTGGTGGGGAGGTGGGCTGAGGGCGCGGCCGGGCGGCTGCAAGCAATATACTCAAGCTAACTTTACGATTGAGTCTTCCTTGCTGCCCGCCCGATTCCGCCTGATAATGAAACAGCTGGAGAGGTGCCATGCCTGGCGAAGAGGATGCCAACCTATACGTCCGAGCGGAAGCGCAAGCCCAGGGCTGGACGGCCGGCGGCGCGATCGCCGGCCTCGGGTCGCTCGAGCTGATAGACCCGCAGTTTCTGGAGTGGTGCCGGCTGGTCAAAGACGAACTGACCCCCAGCTTGTTTCGGGCCATGCGCCAAGAGACAGGCGAAGCGCGTCTCCAGGCAGCCTTGCTGCTCCTCCACCTGGGCGAAGCGGATGGGACGGATGGCGTCCTCGCCTGTCTCCAGGAGGAAGAGCCCAGGTTTCGGCTTCGGGCCCTTTCTTCCCTCTCGATGATGCCCATGTGGCCGCTCGAGGGTGGTTCGCCAACCTGGGCGGGTTTGCCCGTGGCAGTGAGGCAGGAGGCGTTGTTCTCTGCCCTGGAACCCCTGCTTGCCGAGCCAGAGACGCAGGCAGGCTCTAGCGCCGTCGAGATTGCCCTGAAGCTGGATCTCCCGCAGGCTGAGCAGCGCGTTCTGCCCTTGCTCAGAACCGGGGCGCCGCGGCTGCGTGCCAAGATCCTCGTGCGGATGGCCAAACGCGGCGAAGACCGGGGCGCGCTCGAGGCGGCCAAGGAGCTTCTGCAGGAGGGCAGCGAACTGGATGCGGTTGTCAGCGCACTGTGGAGTACTGCCGGGGCGATGACCCTGTCCTTGCCAGGCGGGCAGCTGAATTGTTGGTTCCATTTGTGCGGGCCAGCCTGGCCCTGCCTGACAACAACACCAGCAATCAGATCTGGCACGCCCTGGATGGGATTGTAGCCAGCGGCCATCCGGAGCGCGAGCAGCTGCTGGAAGAGGTCTTTGCCGGGCCCGTGGCCGGTGGTCTACGGCAGGGCGTGGCCCTGCAGCACCTGAGCGCCCTGCAGGGCGAAACCGGCCTCTGGCGGTTAAAGGAGGCTCTAGCCGACCCGCAGCTGCGCCAGTTTGCCGCCAAAGGCATCACCAAGATTGCCAGAGGCCGAGAGGACCCGGCGCTGGCCGACGCCCTGGCTGCGGCCGCGCGCGAGGAGAGCCGGGATTGGGTGTTAACCACCATCGTGGACGCGCTGGTGGCCATGGGCGCGGCTGGCGCCGGCCTGCTGGCTGAGCTGGGCGGGCAGCTTGGGCCCTACGACGTCATGCGACTATCCTGGCTGACCGAGGGGATCACGCCGCGCGCAGCGGCCGAACGGCTGGTGGCGGCCGGCGCGGCCCCGCCGCCCTCGGATGCCCGCCTCCAGGAGGTGGAAAGGCAGTGGCACGCCGATCGCGACGCCGGCCGCGTGGTGATTTCCCTGTTGGACAAGGCGGGCCGCATGGCCTGGTTTGACACCGAGGCGGGCCGGGTGACGCCCGACTATCTCCACTTGATGACCCACTTCCTTGTCATTGGCCGGGGGATTTTCGAGGCTGACACCTTCAGCCAGAGCGTGGACCAGGCCAGCGGCGCTTCTCAGGTCCGCTTTCGTTACGCTGGGAAGGAACATACTTTCACGGCTCAGGACATGGGCGACTGGTATGACGTTCCCTCAGTTCTGGCGGGTCTGAACCGGGCGCTGGCCAGCGTGGGCCGGCCAGAGCGCTTCATCCCCGTCAACACCGGCGACCAGACCACGGCCGTGACGCTGGTGCCTGAAACGCCATTCCGGCAGCTGGCCCAGGAACTTCGCCTCCCGTTGGAGGAGGACGCGGGAGCAGGCAGTCGGCGCGGCCTTGGCTACGAAGCGCATGTCCGCCAGGTAGTGGCGCAAGATGCACAGCGAGGGAGGCGAGGCCAGCGGCCAGGCGTTGGGCTGCGCCTGCGGAATTGGCTTTTGAGCAGGAGGGGCAAGCCGCACTGACGAACCGGCGCTGCAGCAGGGGCCCAGGCGTCAAATCATGAGCGATGACTAAGGGCCACCTCAAGCAGCATTGGCCAAGTTTGGAAGAGAGTGAACTCTTTTAGAGGTAGCCCTGCGTCGGACAGATTTCTGAGGGGCCAACCGTGGTCTGCTGCCGACGGGGTGGCTGAAGGTACGCTAGGGACGGGCAACGAACAATACTTAATCTAATGTAGCTTAATCTAACTATAGCCAGCTTTGCTCTTGACGCCAGGGCCGACTGCCACTACCCTCAAGGTTACCGATGGCCCGGCGCACCCACCAACTGCCCATTTCCGGCCGGCCGCAGCCGGCCGAGCCGGCCTGGCTGCACGAAACCAGTTTCCTACTGGAGGCCGGCGCCAGGAGCCTCAAGACGGAGGTTACCTATCGCAGCGGGCTGCGCCTGTTCGCCGACTGGCTGCAAAGCGGCGGCCGCGACGGCTTCAGTTTTGAGGACGAGTGGCCGCTCGCGCCGGCCGGCCTGACAACTCCTAGCCTGCTCCAGTTCCGAACCTGGCTGCTTGCCAATCGCTCCCGCTCCACCGCCACGACCTACATGGCGGCCGTGACGGGCTACCTAGTCTTTCTCGATGGCCTGGATTTGCTGCCCGAAGCGGTGCAATTGGGCAAACTCCAACGCCAGCTCGCCCGGCGCCAGGTGGAGCGCAATCAGGCCGAAGCCGTGATTGACTTGGACCTGGCGCGCCAGTCGGTGCCCGCCATTGTGACCTTTTATCAGGAGCTGCCCCTGCCGGCCGAAAACGATGCCTACGGCCGGCGCCTGTCGCTCTTGCGCGACCGGGCGCTGGTCAATGTGCTCTATTCCACGGCCGCCCGCCTCAGCGAAGTCATGGGGCTGAACCGATCCGGCGTAGATCACGGCCGGGCCAAGTACGCCACCCTAACCGGCAAAGGCGGCCGGGCGCGCACGATTCATTTGCGGGAGTACGCCGGCCGGGCCATCCGCGCCTATCTGGCCGAGCGCGTAGACAGCAACCCCGCCCTGTTTGTCTCTCACAGCCGGAATGCCCGCCACGCCCGCCTGTCCGCTACCAGCGCCCACAACGTGGTCAAGCGGGCGGTGCGCGCCCTGGGCCTACACCCCAGCCTATCGGCTCACGACTTTCGCCACTACCGGGCCACCCAACTGTTGCGCGAAGGGATGCCACTTGAGGTGGTACAGGAGTTCCTGGGCCACGCCGACATCTCCACAACCCGGGGCATCTACGCGCCAGTGCTCGGCGTGCATATCGTTGGCGAATGGCTCGACAACGTTGATGTGAGTCCAGACGCGGCCAGCGACAAGGCGGCCGCGTCGGCCAACGAAGCTAACTGACCCGCACTGGGCGGCCGCTTTCGCCGGCCAGGCTGTCCTCACCATCGGCTGCGGGAACGGCAAGAGGAGTCTGAAACTGGGTCTCGTATAGCTCGGCGTACAAGCCGCTGCGGGCCAGCAACTGGCTGTGAGTGCCCTGCTCCACCAGCTGCCCCTGATTCATGACCAGGATCAGGTCGGCCGCCAGCACTGTGGACAGCCGGTGGGCGATTACCAGGCTGGTGCGCGCTTGCATCACCCGCTGCAAGGCCTCCTGAATCAGGGCCTCTGACAGCGAATCCAGATGCGAAGTGGCCTCATCCAGCACCAGGATGCGCGGGTCCTTTAAAATCACCCTAGCGATGGCGATGCGCTGGCGCTCGCCGCCGCTGAGCCGGTAGCCGCGCTCTCCTACCACTGTGTCGTAGCCTTCCGGCAGCCCGATGATGAAAGCGTGAATGTTGGCCGCCTTGGCCGCCTCAATCATCTCAGCTTCGCTGGCATCCGGCCGGGCGTACAGCAGGTTGGCGCGAATCGTGTCGTAGAACAGGTAGGTATCCTGGGTGACCATGCCGACGTTGGCCGACAACGACGCCAGCGTCAGGTCACGCAGGTCGTGGCCGTCTAGCAGCACCTGGCCCTCGGTGGGGTCGTACAGGCGCGGCAGTAAATAGGTGACGCTGGTCTTGCCCGCTCCGCTGGGCCCCACCAGGGCAGCCAACTGGCCCGGCCGGATGCGGAAGCTGACTTCCTGCAGCGCCCAGCGCGGCGCGTTGGGCTCGGCCGGCGACTGGACTTCAGCCGCCCCGTCAGCCTCTTCCCGTTGCCGGCCGCGCTTGACCAGGGCCGAACGGTCGGCCCCCCACCCCAGCCGGGCCACTTCGGTCAGCCCCACCGAGGCGTCGGCGAACAGGTTTTGGTAACTGAAGGAGACGTCGCGAAACGCTATCTCGCCGGAGACGCTCTCCAGGGCCAGGGCGTCTGGCCGCTCCTTGATCTCAACCGGAATGTCCAGGGCCTCGAACACGCGTTCAAAACTTACCATGCTCTGAATAAAATCCACCGGCACGTTGGTAAGCGACATCAGCGGCCCGTAAAGCTGGCTCAAATAGGCGCTAAAGGCCACGATGGTGCCGACCGTCAGGCTGTCGGCCAGCGCCAAATGGCCGCCAAGCCAATAGACGACGGCCGTGCCGATGGCCCCAATGATGCTGAGGGCCAGGAAGAACCATTGGCTGACGACGGCCGATTGAACGCCCACATCGCGGACTTCGGCCGCGTTGCGGCCGAAGCGCTGTGCCTCGGTCGGCTCACGGCCGAAAAGCTTAACCAGCAGCGCACCGCCGATGTTAAGCGTTTCATTCATCACGGCGTTCATCTCGGCGTTAAGTTCCATCGAGCGGCGGCGGATGTCACGCAGGCGCCGGCCCACGCGCCTCGCTGGCAGGATAAATAGCGGCAGCACGGCCAGGCCCAGGAGCGTTAGGCGCCATTCCAGGCCCAGCATAACCGCCAACACCGACACCAGCGCCACGACATTAGAGACAATGGTCACCAGAGTTCCCGTCACCGCTCGCTGGGCCCCAACGACGTCATTGTTAAGCCGCGACATCAGCTCGCCGGTGCGCGTCTGGGTGTAGAAGCGCAGCGACATGCGCTGCAGGTGTTCATACAGGGCGCGGCGCAGGTCGTGGATGACCCCCTCGCCCACTTCGGCGCTCAAGCGCCGTTGGAAGATGCCCACCAATCCAGCCAGCAGCGGCACGGCGACCAAGCCCACCGCCAGCAGATTAAGGCGGCCGGAGTTGCGGTTGGGCAAGGCGTTGTCAATCAGGTCACGGATGAGCAGCGGCGTCAGCAGCGTCAGGCCGGTAATGGCGAAAATTGTCAGCAGCAGCAGCACGACCTTAAGGCGATACGGCCGGGCAAAGGCCCAAACGCGCGCCATCAGTTCGCGACTGACGGCCGGCCGGTCGCTCTTTTCGTCGTAACTGAGGTATGCCCACCAACCGCTTCCGCCATGCCAAGCCATAAACACCTCTTTCGCGCGCCGCCGGGCGCGAGTTCTCGGCGCCGCCTAATACTCCATCTTCAGCCGCACCCGGCCGACCGTTATGACGTCGCCGGGCGCGACCACGACCGCTCCGTCCACCGGCAGCCCATTCAGTTGGGTGCCGTTCCGGCTGCCCAGATCTTCCAGCCACCAATGCTGGCCGCGCCAGGACAACAGCGCGTGGCGGGCCGAGGTGAACTCGTCGTCAAAGAGTAGCGAGTTGCCGGCCGAACGGCCGATCGTCGTGATCGGCCACAGCGAAAAGCTGTCGCCCGCCTCGGACGCGGCGCTGGCGCTTTCGACGACCACCAGCCGGCCACGGACGCTCGGCCCTGCCTGTCTGGCTGCAGCAGCCAGCTTCAGATCCTGATAGAGGAAGTAGCCAATGAGTCCGATGAACGCCAGGAGCAAGGCGGCGCTGATCAACCGGAGGATGAACAGCACGACGGCCGGGTTCATGGCTCCGGGCTGCGCGGAAAAGCCTGGGTGATCTCGTCTGGCGGGCGGGGCGGCGCCGGCGCCTGCCCTCGTTCGGCCAGGCCTTCGCCATATATCAGCGAACAAGAGGCAATCGAAATGATATCGCCCGGATAGAGCACGCTTTCAGACACGGCCAAGCCGTTGACCAGTGTGCCGGCTGTGCTGCTGAGATCAAACAGCAGGAACCGGCCGAAGCGCCAGCTCAGTTGCGCATGATGCCGGCTGACGCCGGCGTCATCCAGGATCAGGTCGTTGTCTGCCTTGCGGCCGATATTAATGATCGGCTTATCCAGGCCGAAATGGCGCCGGCCGTTGACGATTACAAAGGCATCCAGACGCCGGACAGCGCCCAGGTCGGCCTGATCCAACCCAGGGCGCATTGCCTGGGTCTCCGGCTCATCGCTGGCAGGCGCGAAGCGCAGGGCGACGGAGCCGCCTCCTGCCTCGCTGCTGGCAATGAGGCCCATTTCGAAGCCGGCCGGTACCCCTTGGCTGTGCTCGGCAGCCAGGTGATGGGCGTAGCGGCGAAGTCCAGCTTCAAGTTCGGGCTGCGTCTTACGCAGCCGACCGAGATCGGCCGGGTGCATCAGCAGCTCCAAACGGCCATTCAGATCAGCATCGGGGGCCAGCAAATCAAACCAGCCGCGCAACTCTGCGGCGAGAGCATTGCTGGGCGCACTGCGGCCGAAGAGGCGATCAAAAGTCCCTTCCACCACCTGACGAGCCAAATGCTCGAAACGATGGATGCGGTCAAGTGGCCCCATTGGATTGGATTATAGTTGGCCGCCAGAGGGGCGTCAATTATACTCGGCGTGCCCAACCGGCGCCTTGCACTAGGGCCGCGGGCTGGCGGTGACAACCTTTATGGAAAGGCGAGGATGTTCGCGAGCGGCAGGCGGATCAGGCTGACCACGCTGGCGTCGTGCGCAGGTTGAGCCTCTAAGCTCGGCCCGGCCGACCTGGCGTACGTGTTACAGCCACTTCGAGAGCTCTTCCCGGCCGGCGATCATCCCGATCTGCTGGTCGGCTTGGCCGCGGCCGATGACGCCGCGGTCTACCGGCTGTCCGACTCGCAAGCCATTATCTCAACGACTGATTTCTTCCCACCGGTGGTAGACGACCCCTACGACTTCGGGGCCATCGCGGCCGCCAACGCCCTTTCTGACATTTACGCCATGGGCGGCCGGCCGGTCATGGCAATCAACCTGGTCGCCTTTCCTGAAGATCTAGATCGCCGGATACTCCGCGAGATTTTGCGTGGCGGCGCCGAGGTCATTGCTGAGGCGGGAGCCGTCATCGCCGGCGGCCACAGCATCAACGATCGTGAGCCCAAATATGGCCTAGCTGTAACCGGAGTGGTGGACCCCAAAGGACTGAAGACCAAGGGCGGCAGCCGGCCGGGCGAGCGCCTGCTTCTGACCAAGCCACTAGGCACGGGCTTGGTGACGACCGCGCTGAAGCAGGGCATCGCAGCGGCCGAGGACGTAGCCGCGGCCGTGGCCAGCATGCGGCGGCTGAATCGCGGGGCGGCCGAGGCAGCCGCGGCGGCCGGTGTGCAGAGCATGACGGACGTCACGGGCTTCGGCCTGCTGGGCCACGCCCACGAAATGGCCCATCTGAGCGAGGTGGATTTCGAACTGCGCCTGGACGGACTGGAGTGGCTGCCGGGTGCAGGGACCTATGCGGAGGCAGGGGCCTTCCCGGCCGGCATGCACAATAACCGCGCATACTTCGGCCGCTGGCTGGATTTTGACACCCGGATCTCCGAGCTGTGGCAAGAAATGCTGTGGACGCCGGAGACTTCAGGCGGGATCCTGGCGGCCGTCGCGCCCGGCGCCGTGAATACCTTCGTGAAATATTGCCCGTCCGCGGTGATCGGCCGGGTCACGGCCGGCGCCGGCCGGATTCGCGTCTTGAGCGGCAACTTTGACTGAACCTCAAGGAGTGACATTATGACCAGTTCCGCAAATGGGCAGGAAAGCGACCGGCTCGAGGCGGTGCGCGCCAAGCTGGATGAGTGGCAGGTTGACGGCGTCTTGATCGGCAGCCCCAGCAATCGGCGCTGGCTGAGCGGCTTCAGTGGATCGGCTGGCTGGCTTCTCGTCACTCGCGACAAGGCGCTGTTGGGCACCGATTTTCGCTATTGGGAACAGGCGGCCGACCAGGCGCCAAGCTTTGAGCTGGTTAAATTGGAAGGTATGCCGGCGCAGAGCTTGCCGCCTTTCATTGCCTCAGTTGGCGCCAGGCGTTTCGGCCTCGAGGCCAAACACATCACCCTAGACCAATTCAAAACCCTTGAAAAGGCCGACGGCGTCGAGTGGGTGCAACTGGAAAACAGCCTCGAGGCACTGAGAGCGGTGAAAACGGCCGAGGAGCTGGACGCCATTCGGCGGGCGGCGGCCATAACCGACTTCGCTATGAGCCTGGTGCCGGCGCTGGCCCGGCCGGATATGAGCGAAAAGGAACTAGCTTGGCAACTGGAGAAGGCGATGCGCGAGCAGGGCGCGAGCAGCATGGCCTTTGAGATCATCGTCGCCGCCGGCCCGAACGGCGCCCGCGCCCACCACCAGCCTGGCCCACGGCCGCTGGCGGCCGGCGACCCGATTATCGTGGACATGGGGGCAGAGCTGGACGGCTACAGCAGTGATCTGACGCGCACCTTTTACCTCGGGAGCGAGCCGGACGAGCGCTTCCGCGAAATCTATGCCACCGTGCAGCAGGCCGAGCAGGCCGCCTTGGGCGTAATGCGGGCCGGCATGAACGGCAAGGAGATTGATGCCTTAGCGCGTGACCTGATTGCGGCCGCCGGTTACAAAGAGAACTTTGGCCATTCGCTGGGCCACGGGGTGGGCCTCCAGGTGCATGAGGAACCGCGCCTTTCTCATCTGGCGGATGAGGAGCCGCTGCCGGCCGGGGCCGTGGTGACCGTCGAGCCGGGCATCTACATCTCCGGCTGGGGCGGCGTGCGGCTGGAGGACTTGACCCTGCTGACGGCCGACGGCGTTGAGCTGCTCAGCCATGCGCCGCAGGAACCGGCCATCCCTTTCTAGCGGCGCAGCTGCCCGGGGCGGATTGCAACCCGCCCCAAGGCTTTAAGTGGTCGGCTTCAAGCGCCGGTAAACCTCATCAAAACGGGGGATCACCCGGCGCCAGTCATACTGGCGGGCGAAGGCGCCCCCTCCCTCCCCCAGTCGCCGCCGCTCCACCGGGTCACCCAGCAGCCGGCCGACCGCGGCCGCAAACTCGTCGGCCGCGTCCGCCAACCATAAGTCGCGCCCTGCCCTGACGTCAAACCCCTCCGCCCCGGCCGAGGTGGTAACGATGGCCTTGCCCATGGCCATCGCCTCCAGCAACTTCAGGCGCGAACCGCCGCCGTAGCGAATGGGCAAGATGTAGACGCCCGCCCCGGCCAGGTAGGGCCGAACATCCTCAACCCGGCCGGTTACGACGACGCCAGGGCTGTCTTTCAACGGCCGCAACCGCGTGTGCGGCCGCTGACCGACCACGGCCCAGCGCGCGTCCGGCCGGGCCCGCCTAATTTGCGGCCAGACGGTCGCGTGAAACCAGAGCGCGGCGTCTACGTTCGGCCGGTAATCCATCTTACCGCTGAAGACCAGGTCGAAACGCGGCGGGTTTGGAAAGAGCTCCGGCCGGTAGCTGGCGACATCCAGGCAGTTAGGGATGACGCTCAGCCGATCAATGGCCGCCAGCCGCCTTAGCGCTTCCGCGTCCGCTTGGCTGACGGCCGTCACCCAATCGGCCTTACGGCATGCCCAGCGCTCGAACTGAGCCAGGCGCCACACCTGAATGGCCGAATAAAGTGCGGCCGGCCAACGCCGCGGCCGGCCCAGGTCATGGCGTAAGGCGCGGGCCTGTAGGGTCGTTTCGGCATTGTGGCTGTCCAGCACGATCCGGCAATGGGGCGCAGCCAGCCGGATATGGCCCAGATTGCCGGCCAGCTCCAACCCTTCGATTTGGACAATGTCAAACGGGCCGGCTGTGGCCTGCATTTTGCGCAGGGCGGCCCGGAAGGCAGGCGTCGCCAGGCGCAAGGCGAGGTCCGGCCGGCCGCTGAGCAGCAGGCTGCGCAAGCGCTTAAGGCCAGTCCAAGGGCTGATGGGCACCGTTTGGATATGGCGACAGTAGTCGCTCAAGTGCCGAAGCGCCTCCTGATCCTCGGCCCCGCGGAAGCTCAAGAGGGCAACCTCATGCCGGCCGCCCAGGCCGCGCAGGATCGAGTCATTACGGATGGCCGCCCCCTGGTGGGCCGGATAGGGAAGTTGGGGCGTCAGGAGGAGGATGCGCATCCGCGATAGAGCGAGAGCATGCCGGCCGCGGTCTTCTGCCAGCTGAAGCCGGCCGCCCGCCGCCGGCCGGCCTCGACCAGCTGGCCGCGCAAGGCCGCATCGCTCAGGACGCTGTCCAGGGTCTCGGCCCACAGGTCGGGGTCGTCTGGCGGCAGGCAAATGCCAGCCTCGCCCACAATTTCCGGGAGCGAGCCGCGGTCGCTGGCGACGACCGGGCAGCCAGCATGCATGGCCTCTAGCAGCGGCAGGCCGAAGCCCTCATAGAGTGACGGCAGCGCCAGGACGCCGGCCGCGCGGTAGAGCTGAGCCAGTTGCCGGTCAGTCAGGCCCTCCACGTGGAGCACGCGGCCGGCCAGGCCGCGCCGCTCGATCTCTTGAAGCAGGGCGGCGCCTCCCCAGCCCTTTGCGCCCGCGAGAACTACAGTGACGTGCGTGCCCGCCTGCGTCAGGCGCTCAGCGGCGCGCAGCAGCAGGCCCACGTTTTTGCGCGCAGACAGGGTGCCGACAAAGAGGATGAAGCCGGAGGTCAAGCCTAGCTCGGCCAAGGTCTGGCGCACCGCACTCTCCTCCACGGGAATAGCGTAAATCGGGTTAGCCGCCAGATACACGACCTTGATCTTGGCGGCCGGCGCGCCAAGGCGCTCGATCAAGTCGGCTTTGGCGTGCTGGCTATCGGCCGCAATCGCATCGGCCTGGCGTACAGCCCAGGCGATCTGGCCGGCGTAATAGCGGCGGCTCTCCGGGCTGAGGAATGCCGGCTGCTCCAAAAAATTCAAATCGTGGACGGTGATGACCCGGCGTCGGGCGCCGCCGGCCGGGGGGATGAAATCGGGGCTGTGCAGGACGTCCAGCCTGAGCGGGGCCAGCTCGGCCGCCAATGCCCAGCGCTCTAGGCGGTGATGGCAGGGTGTCCACACTTTGCGCCCAGCGAAATTGGGCGCCGACGGCACGTAGTCGCGCCTGTCATTGCGGCTGGTGAGGACAAGATACTCATTTTCGGGGTCCGCCTCGGCCAGAGCCGGGATCACGTGGACGATATACTGGCTAATGCCGCCCTGCGCGTAATACGGCAGGCGGCAGTCGAGTCCAATGCGCACAGGCGGCGATTATAGCTCCCGCCCCTGCCCCAAGCTATAATGCCTCGTTTAGGCCGCGCGGCGGCCAAGGGGCGCGATGAACAGCCGGCCGGCCCAGGAGAGATGAACATGAGCAAAAGCGCGGGAGCGGAAGATTTGAACGAGCTGCGCAACCGGCTTGATTGGTTTGACGAAGAGCGGCGCAAAAGCGCCCGGCGCATGACTGAGCTGGAGCAGCGCCTTGGCGCGCTGGAGCGCGAGCAGGAGGGCCGTGAGATCCGCATCAAGGAGATGGAGGAGAAAGCCGCCAAGGCGGCCGGCCAGTTGGCCCGGCTGGGCCAGGTGGATGGCCAGTTCCGCCAGCTCAGGGACGAGCTGGTCAAGATGCTCGATCAGAATGAGCAGCGACGGGTTGGCGGCCAGGAAGAATTGGAAAAGCTGCGCCGGCTTGAGAGCGACCATTTTCAGCGCGAGCTTTCCGACCTGCGCAAGGAGTTGGCCCCCATCGGCCACCTGCAACATGACATGGAGCTGCGCCAGTCTGAAGAAGGCCGGCTGTCGGGCCTGATCACCGGCCTGCAGACCCGGCTGGCGGCCGTGGAGAACGAGACCGAGTCCTGGTCGGGCCAATTCAAGTATGTCGAGGACATGGCGCGCGCCAATGCGCGCACTTTCGGCGAGCTTCAGACGATGCTGACGGAGACCGCCAAGCGCTTCGACCCGTTGGAGACGCGCGTTGAGGTCGCCAGCCACAACGCCGTCAAGGCCCAAGCCATGATTCAGGAGTATCAGGACGCGCTGTCCGATATGCGCCACAAGATGAAGGCTTCACTGGACAATATCCAGGTAGGCGAATACGAGCGCAGCCAGAAGATGGAGCAATGGCGCCGCGAAGCCGAGGAACGAGGCCAACAGATGGAGCGTTACCGGGCTGAGCGCCTGAAGTACGTCGAACAATATCGCGAGGCCAAACGGGCCTTAGAGAGCGTGGCTAGCTGGCAAGCTCAAATGGAGCAGCGCCAGAAAGAAACGGACGAGCTGGCCCGCGTCGAGTTGAATCGGATGCGGTCGGAGTGGGATAACTTCAGCCTGGAAAGCGACAAACGCTGGCGCAGCGCCGCCATTGACCAGGAGCAGCGTTGGAGCGGTCTGCGCAGCAA
>JBOGUG010000383.1:0-1407 GCA_050696115.1 Promineifilaceae bacterium (SeqCode)
CTGCTGGAGAAGCCAATGGTGATGAACGCGGCCGAAGCTGCCAGCCTGGTGGCAGCCCAGCAGCGAACAGGCCGGCTGCTGGTCGTCGCCTTCAACGGCAGCCTGTCACCCCATATCCGGCGGGCCGCTGATGCTCTGCGCTCGGGCGAGTTCGGCCGGCTGCTGGGCATCAGCGCGGTTGTCTGGGAGGATTGGCAGCCGATGACGGCCGGCAGTTGGCGCCAGCAAGCAGCGGTCTCTGGAGGCGGCTTCTTGTTCGATACCGGCGCCCACATGCTCAACACGATTTGCGACCTGGCCGGCGAGGAGTTCGCCGAGGTGGCCGCCTGGCTCGATAATCGCGGCGCGCCAGTGGAGATCGTGGCGGCCGCCATCGGCCGGCTGGCCTCCGGGGCGCTGGTGAGCCTGCACGCCTGCGGCGCCACCATCCCTTCCTGCCATTCGGACGTCCGCTTGTTTTGCGAGGGCGGCATCATTCGCACCGGCATCTGGGGTGAATTCCTGGAGATCCAGCGGCCGGACGCCGCTTTCTCCGAGCCACGCCACCTCACCCCCACTGCCAGCGCCTGGGAGCAATTTCTGGCCGTGCGTGCCGGCCGCCTGGCCAACCCCTGTCCGCCGGAGGTTGGGCTGCGCATGGCCCGCCTGTACGACGCCATCTGCGCCTCGGCCGCCCAGGGCGGCCGGCCTGTGCTCGTTGGCTGATAGCTTGTTGGGGCAAATGATTCGGCCGGCGCACGCGAAGCTGGATGCCTTCCTGAACGACCTTGCCGGCCGGGTGGCCGGCGATGTGCGCGCCGACCAATACAGCCGGCTGCTGTACAGCACCGACGCCAGCATTTATCAAAAGTTGCCCCTGGCGGTGCTGATCCCCCGTTCGGCCGAGGACGTCCAGGCGGCCGTCGAGTCGGCCGCCGGCTACGGCCTGCCGCTTCTGGCGCGCGGCAGCGGCTCCAGCCTGGCGGGCCAGGCGGTCAACGAGGCGCTGGTGGTGGACATGACGCGCCACCTGGACCAGCTGTTGGAAGTCAACCCAGAAGAGCGCTGGGCGCGCGTCCAGCCCGGCCTTGTTCTCGACCACTTGAACGTGGCTTTGAAGCCGTTTGGGTTGGCCTATGGCCCCGACCCAGCCAGCAGCGACCGAGCCACCCTGGGTGGGGTCGTCTCCAACAACTCGACGGGCGCCCATTCGATCCTCTACGGCATGACGGCCGACCACGTGCTGGAGGCCAAGGTCGTGCTCAGCGACGGCAGCCAGGCCCACTTCAGGCCGCTTGAGCCCGGCGAGCTAGACGCCCACCTGGAGCGGGGCGGGTTGGAGGGGGCCATTTATCGCGGCGTGGCCAGCCTGGCGGCTCAGCCGGCCAACCAGGCCGCCATCCGGGCCGGCACGCCGCGCCACTGGCG
>JBOGUG010000384.1:0-1647 GCA_050696115.1 Promineifilaceae bacterium (SeqCode)
GATCTCGGCCTGGCTGCGCGGCCCGCCGCGGGCGGTCAGGCTGTCGAAGCGCGGGCCGGCCGGCAGCGCGTAGCCCAGCTCGGCCAGCCCGGCCGCCAGGCATTCGGCCAGCAGGTGGGCGCGCTGGGCGATGCGGCGCAGGCCGTCGGGGCCGTGATAGACGGCATACAGGGAGGCCATGACAGCCAGCAACACCTGGGCGGTGCAGATGTTGCTGGTGGCCTTGTCGCGCCGGATGTGCTGCTCGCGGGTTTGCAGCGCCAGGCGCAGGGCGGGCGCGCCGGCCGCGTCCAACGACACGCCCACCAGCCGGCCGGGGAGTTGGCGCTGGTATTCGTCGCGGGTGGCCATGAAGGCGGCGTGGGGGCCGCCGTAGCCCAGCGGAACGCCGAAGCGCTGGCTGTTGCCGACGGCGACATCGGCCCCAAAATCGGCCGGCGGCCGCAACACGGCCAGCGCCAGCAGGTCGGCCGCGCAGACGGCCAGCGCCCCATGCGCGTGCGCCTGGTCGAAGAACGGGCCATAGTCCAGGATCTGGCCATCCGTGTTTGGGTACTGCACCAGGACGCCGAAGGTCGGCCGGGCGAAATCGTAGCTCTCGTGGTCGCCCACGATTACCTCGACGCCGATTTGGGCGGCCCGGGTGCGCACGACGTCAATCGTCTGCGGGTGGCAGCGGCCGGAGACGAAGAAGACATCGGCTTCGTGGCCGCGCGGCATGGCCCGCAAGCAGAGGGTCATGGCCTCGGCCGCGGCCGTGGCCTCGTCCAGCAGCGAGGCATTGGCCATGGGCAGGCCAGTCAGGTCGGCCACCAGCGTCTGGAAGTTGAGCAGCGCCTGGAGCCGGCCCTGGGCGATCTCGGCCTGGTAGGGGGTGTACTGGGTGTACCAGCCGGGGTTTTCCAGCACATTGCGCTGGATAACGGCCGGCACCAGGCAATTGGCGTAGCCCATGCCGATAAAGGAGCGCAGGACCTGGTTGGCGGCCGCCAGCTCGGCCAATTCGGCCAGGGCCTCCGACTCGCTGGCGGCCGGGGGCAAATTCAGCGGCTCGCGGCTGCGGATGGCGGCCGGCACGACCTGGTCAATGAGCGCGTCGAGCGAGGCCACGTCGAGGGCCGCCAGCATTTGCGGCAACTCTTCCGGCCGCGGCCCCAGATGGCGGGGGGCGAAGTGGTCCAATGGCCCCAGAAGGGCCAGTTTATCGCTCTTTTGGGTCATGGGGGATCCTCAGGGGGCGGGCTGCCTAGCTGCCCTGGCCACGAAAGGCGTGGTAGGCTTTGGCGTCCATCAGGCCGTCCAGCTCGCCTGTGTCGCTCAGGCGCACCCGAACCATCCAGCCGCTGCCATAGGGGTCGGTGTTGACGACCTCGGGCGCATTGGGCAGGGCGTCGTTGATGGCGACGACCTCGCCGCTGACCGGCATGTACAGGTCGGAGGCCGCCTTGACCGACTCGACGACGCCGAAGGTTTCGCCGGCCGAAAAGCTAGCGCCCGGGTTGGGCAATTCGACGAAGACGATGTCCGACAGGGCGTCCTGGGCGTGATCGGTGATGCCGATAATGGCTTCGTCCCCCTCCACGCGCAGCCATTCGTCTTCCTTGGTATACAGCAATTCCGGCCGGATATCGGTCATACTCCTCTCCT
>JBOGUG010000385.1:0-14113 GCA_050696115.1 Promineifilaceae bacterium (SeqCode)
CCAGGCCTTCCACACGAGCTCGCGCGGCGCATCGAAGACGCGCGTAATGACGATTTCGCGCTCGGCTGTACTACTCGTTTGGCTGGTCGTCGCGTTCATGATTTTCTCCTCGTTGTTGAAGCTCCCACAGATAGCGGTCAAGGCGGTCCAGGCGTTCGTCCCAGAGACGCTCGAAGCGCTTGACCCAATCATAGATTGGCTTGAGGCCCTGGCCGTTCAGGGCGTACAGCCGCTGTTGGCCCGAGCCGCGCACACTAACTAGGCCGACTTCGCGCAGGACGCGCAAGTGCTTGGAGGCCTGCGGCTGCTGCATGTCCAGCGAGCGGGCAACCTCGTTCACCGGCCGTTCGCTCTGCGCCAGCAGAAGGAGTATCTGGCGCCGCCGCGGTTCCGCGATTGCGTTAAAAACGTCTGTCGTCGTCGCCAGGCGTGGCATAGGCCAGAATTATATTCCCATATGGGAATACGTCAACTCCCCGTCATGGCGCCCTTTGCCTACGGCCGGCCGGCGCCTGCAACCTCAACCTGGACGATTTCGATGCGACCCCTGGCTTCACTATCGGCCGGGTTTAGGGCCTCGGTTGTCAGGATGAACAGGGTGCGCCTCTCCGGTCCGCCCAAGGTGCAGGCCAGGGCGTAGTGGTCAACCGGGACGCGCTCCACAACCTGCGCCCCTTCGTGAAGGCGCAGGACTTCATTCAGGGCAGCGACCCAGACTGCCCCCTCGGCATCCAGGCAAATGCCGTCGGGCGTAAAGCGGCCCTCCTCGAAGCTGATGGAGTCGTCAAATTGGGCCCAGGCGCGCCGCTCCGAGAGCAGACCACCAGGCTCAATGTGAAAGGCGGTCAGGCAGGCGCCGTAACTATCGGCCACAATGAGCGTCTGCCCATCGGGGGTGATGACCATGCCATTCGGAAAGCCGAAGCCCCCCGCCGCCAACTGCGCATGGCCCTCTGGCCCGACCAGCCAGATCGAGCCTGAATTGGCGGCGGCCGGCGCCTCAGCGCCGAAGTCGAAGCCAAGGTTGCCCATATAGGCTCTGCCCTGCCGATCCACAACCAACTCGCCACACGCATAGGGCAGGTGCTCAGACAGATCGGCAAACGGCGCCAACTCGCCGTCTTCCAGCCTTAACAGCCGCCTGGCGGTGGCTGAGACGACGAGCAGCCGGCCGTCTGGCGTCCAATCGATCGCCGTGGGCAGGTCCGGCAGCTCAACGACGGTGCGCAGGTTGCCCTTGAGGTCAACGTTCATGACTCGGTTTGCGGCGTAATCGCAAAACCAGAGCCGGCCGTCATGCCACCTGGGGCTTTCGGGGAATTTCAGGTTGTCCACGAGGACGGTTGTCTTCACTTTCGCTCCCGACCAGTGCGCTAACTTGTGCCAGTGCCAGGCTAAAGGGGAACTTTCTTATAATCGCCTGCAACCAGCCGAGAACGAAGCGGGCGCGCCGCAGCGAAGAAGTGCAAAACCGCCTATGGCGCAGGCCCTATGGAAGGGTTATGTCCCCTTGGCGTGGGCTCGCTCCCCCGGCCGGGTCGCGGCCGTCGCCCGCCTCGCCCCCCTCGTCCTCGATGATCTCGTAGCGGCAGTCAATCGGGCCGCTCAGTCCGAGCATGGCCGAAACCGAGCAGTACTTGGTCTGGGAAAGCTCAATCGCCCGCTCCACTGCCCCCGGATCAACCCCCCGGCCGCGCACCACGAACGTCAGATAGAAATGGGTGAAGACGCGCGGCGGCTCGGCCGCCCGTTCCGTCGCCAGCCGGACCTCCAGGCCGGTCACCGCCTGGCGCTTCTTGCGCAAGATGGCCACCACGTCTATAGCCGTGCAGCCGCCCATCGAGATCAGGCACAGCTCGAGCGGGCTGGGGCCATCGTCGTCGCCGCCTGAGGCCCGGCTGACACTCATGGTGACGCTGTGGCCGCTTTCGGCCGAGCCAGTAAAGGTCAGGCCATGCTGGAGGACGACGCGCGCTTGCATGAGGCAGACTTATACTCCAGCCGGCCGCGGCCGCCAAACAGACGATTAGGGCACGCGGCCGCGTGCCCCTACTTGGCGCCGCAGGTGACGACTGTGCGCGCCAGGCGCTGGCTGCGCGGGAAGCGGCTGAACAGGGCCCTGTCTAGCGCCTCTAACCGGCCGCGCATGGGCGACGACGTGGGCAGGCGGCCGCCGGCCGGCTATGAGATCCAGACGGATGTGACCTCGCCCGCCCAGCCATCTTCCTGGCGCTGATAGCGGATCTCGAAGCCGCCGCCGCTCAGGTAGACGTTGGTCGAATCCTCGGCCGCCACCCAGGTGTTGTCCAGCCGAATGATTACCTCGTCGGGGCTCTGCACCTCGAAGGGCTGGAAGCGCAGGCGCAAGAAATCGCCCTCGGCGTTGGCCTTAGTCTGGATCTCCTCCGGCATCAGTGGCAGCAGCTCAAAGCCGCTTAGCTCCGGCAGCGCGTCGGGATCAATGTTTTCGGTTGAGATCACGATCGGGTTGCCCTGCTCCACCAGCAGAGCGTGGTCGGGGATCTCTTCGGCCTCCAGGGCGCGTTCCAACGAGAGGCGGACCAATTCGGCCTTGTCCTGGTCGCCGAACGAATCGCCGCCCCGGCCGGCGCAGCCCGTCAAGAGGGCCAAGGCAAGCAAGGCGAAGGCAGACAGGCGGCTGATCATTTTGCGCTCCTTTTGAGAGAGAATGTCTCAAGCAGGCAACGCGCGCCGGCCGGAAATGGTTCCCGGCCGAACATTGGGGGCCGCGCTTAGCGTGCCTGGGCCCCAATTCTTTCAGTAGAGCAGGTCGCGCAACTGCCCGGCCGGCAGCTCGCCGAAGTAGGGCCGTGGGTCGAGGTCCGCCAGCGCCTGGCCCAGCGCCCCGGCCTCGTAGCGAACGCCGATGAGGCGCTCCTCTAACTCGGCCACGTCGCGCCGGCCCTCGAAGTCGCCGTAGAAACGAATTCCGGCCACGCGGCCGTTCTCCACCTCAATCCGGGCGTCAACCTTGCCGGCCGGCGTCTGGGCGCTCTTGCGCACGTTGAAGCGGGGCGAGTGGCCAATGTTCCACTCCCAGCGCCGGTAGCGGCCGGCGGCGATAGCCTCCACCTGCTCCCGGTCGGCCGGGCCGAGGGCGTAACGGGGCGGCTCGCCGCGGCCGAAGAGGCCGGCCAGCAGGGCCGCCTTGAGCTCGGCCAGGCTCATGCCGGCCGGCAGCAGCTCGCACAAATTGGCCACGTAGTTGCGCACCGACTGGACGGCGCGGGACTCAATCGCCACCTGGCGCGGGTTAAGCGCCTTGAGCATGGCCTCTAGGTCGGTGTTGAACAGCAACGTGCCGTGGCTGAACATCCGGCCGCCGCTGGCGTATTGGGCGTTGCCCGACACCTTCTTGCCGGCCGCGAAAATGTCGCTCTTGCCGCGCAATTCGGCCGGCACGCCCAGCTCGCGCAGCGCCTGGACAACTGGGCCGGTGAAGCGGGCGAAGTCGTGCAGCCCCTCCTTGCTTGGGGTAACGAAGCTGAAGTTCAGATTTCCCAGGTCGTGGTAAACCGCGCCGCCGCCCGACAGGCGGCGCACCAGCTGCAGGCCCTCGCGCTGCACATATTCGGGGTCAATCTCCTCCAGCGTGTTTTGGTTGCGGCCGATGATGACCGAGGGCGCGTTCTGGTAGAAGAGCAGGATCGGCTCGTTCAGCTCGACGTTGCGCAGCAAATGCTCCTCAAGGGCCAGGTTCAGGCGAGGGTCGCTCTGGGCGGGGTCGTCAACCAGCAACATCGCGCCCACTCTAACCCAAGCGCGGCCGTTGACAAGATAGAACAAACGTGCTACTCTAAGTTGGCCGGGGCGAGCCGGCCTCTTTTACGACCCAATAAGCAAGGAGAGACAAAGGTGGATCACGCGATCAATTGGTTTGAGATCCCGGTGGTGGACATGCAGCGGGCCGGCCGTTTCTACCGGACGGTGCTTGGCGTGGAGTTGAACGAGACGCCTGCTGCGGGTTCGGGCTACGAGATGGCCATGCTCCCCGGCGAGCGGGGTGTCGTCAGCGGCGCCCTGGTCAAAGGCGAGGGCTACACGCCCAGCCAGGAGGGCGTGGTCGTCTACCTGAACGGCGGCGACGACCTGGGTGTGCTCCTGGACCGGGTCGAGGCGGCCGGAGGCCAGGTGGCTTTGCCCAAGACGGAAATCGGCGAAGATGATGGCTTCTTCGCCTATTTCATAGACACGGAGGGCAACCGCATCGGGCTGCACTCGGACGGCTGAGCCGGCCGGCCCGCGGCCGAACCAACCTCCCGCAGGCTTGACGCGCCTCCGGGAGGTTTTTCTTTGCTTTTATGCCATAATCCGGCCGGGCGGATGATGCCCCTCACCCCTGGCCCCTCTCCCCAGCGGGGAGAGGGGAACGGCGGCTGGTTGGCGCAGGAGGGTCATGGTATGCGGACAGGTTTGAAGCTCTTCGGCATTGTGGCGCTGGTTTTGCTGGTTCTGGCGGCCGTTCTCTTCGGCGCCTGGAGCTGGTTCGGCCGGCGGGCGCTGCCCCAAACGGCCGGCCAAATCGAAGTCGCCGGCCTGAGCCAGCCGGCCGAGGTGGTGCGCGACGCCTACGGCGTGGCCCACATCTACGCCCAATCGCCGGCCGACCTATTCTTCGCCCAGGGCTTCAGCCACGCCCAGGAGCGCTTCTGGCAGATGGAGTTCCAACGCCGCGTCGGCGCCGGCCGGTTGTCGGAGTTGTTCGGCGAAAACACGCTGGAGACCGACCGCTACCTGCGCTCATTCGGCTTCTATCACCTGGCCGAGGAGACGACTGAGCTGGTCAACGCCGAGACGCGCCAGGTCCTAGAGGCCTACGCCGCCGGGGTGAACGCCTACATCGCCGGCCGCTCGCCGGCCGAGCTGGGCCTGGAATTCGGCCTGCTCGGCCTGCAAGGGGTTGAGGTCGAAGTCGAGCCCTGGCGGCCGGCCGATTCGCTCGTCTGGGGCCAAATGTTGATCTTCAACCAGTCCGACCAGATCTCCAGCGAGTTGGCCAACGTCGCGCTGCTGGCCGCGGTCGGCCAGGAGCGCTATGAGGAGCTCCGGCCGGCCTACCGCAACGACCGGCCGGTGATCGTCGCCAGCGAAGAGCTGGAAGGCGCCGGCCGGGCCGAGGCGGCCGCGCCGGCCGGGTTGGGCCCGGCCGAGATCGCCTATTTGCAGTCGTTTGCGGCCGCCTCAGCCGGCGAGGCCAGCCCGGCAGGCAGGCTGGCGCTCGGCCTGGGCCAGGCCGGCGGCTCCAATAGCTTCGTCGTCGCCGGCGAGCGCACCGCCACCGGCATGCCCTTGCTGGCCAACGACCCCCATATGGGCATTAATATGCCCAGCCTGTGGTACGAGATCGGCCTGCACTGCGCCCCGAAGTCGGAGACGTGCGTCTACGACCTGCGCGGCTTCTCCTTGCCCGGCGTGCCCGGCATCCTCATCGGCCATAACGACCGCATCGCCTGGGGGCTGACCAACGCCGCCTTCGACGCCGAAGACCTGTTTGTGGAGCGCATCAACCTCGAAAACCCTGATCAGTACGAGGTCAACGGCGAGTGGGTTGACATGGAGATCCGGCGTGAGGAGATCGTCGTGCGCGGCCGGGAAGAGCCGGTCGTGCTGCTCGTGCGCGCCACCCGCAACGGCCTGATCGTCAGCGATGGCATGGTGGACGCCGAGCCGTTCGCCGCCGGGCCGGCCGGGCCTGAGCTTTACGAGCTGGCCTACGCCTGGACGGCCCTGGAGCCGGCCGGCAGCGTCCAGGCCGTGATGGGCGTGCTGCGGGCGCAGGATTGGGACGACTTCGTAGCAGCGCTGGCCGGTTTCGACGCCGGCAAGCAGAACTGGCTCTACGCCGACGTGGCGGGCAACATCGGCTACCTCCTGCCGGGCAAAATCCCGATCCGGGCCGGCGGCGACGGCAGCCTGCCCGTGCCCGGCTGGAACGACGACCACATCTGGACCGGTTTCATCCCCTACGCCGAATTGCCCAGGGTCTACAACCCGGCCGCGGGCTACATCGTCACCGCCAACAACCCCCAGGTGCGCGCCGACGAATACCCCTATCTGCTGGGCCGCTGGCACGATCGCGGCCAGCGCGCCGAACGCATCAGCGAGCTGATCACGGCCGACCCCGACGGCGTCTCGCTGGAGGACATGATCGCCGCCCAAACCGACAACCTGAGCCTGTCCGCGCTGGAGATCGCGCCTTACCTGGAAGGGCTGAGCTTCGACGACGAGGCGGCCGCGGCCGGCCGCGACCGGCTGCTGGCCTGGGACGGCCAGATGACGCTGGGCAGCCCCGAAGCGGCCCTGTTCAACCTGTTTTGGGTCGAGTTGCTGGCGGCCATTTTTGACGATGCCGGCCTGCCGGCCGACTCGGCTGCCCGCGGCGGCGGCCTCAGCGCCGACATCGTCTACGCCTTGCTCCAGCAGCCGGCTTCAGCTTGGTGGGACTCGGCCGCCAGCCCGGATCGGGTCGAGGCGCGCGACAACATCCTGGAGCCCGCCTTCGAGCGCGCTTACGCGGCCGGCGTCGAGCGCTTTGGCGACGACCTGGATGATTGGCGCTGGGGCGACCTGCACACCGTCTTCTTCGAGCACGCCACCCTGGGCCAGTCGGGCATCGGCCCCATCGAAAGCCTCTTCAATCGCGGCCCCTTCGCCGTGCACGGCAGCGAGTCGGTGCCCCAGAAGAGCTGCTGGAACGCGCTGGAGCCGTTCGCGGCCACCTGCGCCCCGGCCCTGCGCCAGGTGATTGACCTGGGTGAGTTGGCTAATTCGCGCCTGATCTACAGCGGCGGCCAGAGCGGCCATCCGCTGAGCCCCCATTACGACGACTTCATCGCGCCCTGGCGGGAGCTGGAATACCACCCGTCAAATTGGGAGCGCAGCCAGGCCATCGCCGGCGAATTCGAGCTGCTGGTCTTGCAGCCAGAGTAGGGGCAACCTCCAGTTCATAGGCGGCCGCGCCTTGGCGACCCGCCTGCCTCAGCCGTCGGCCGGCTCATACGCCTGCCGGCGCGCCGCGGCCGCCCGGCCTTGGCGTTCCAGGTAAAAGGCCCACAGGCTCAGTCCAAGCGCCAGCCCCATCAGGGCCGCGGCCGCCAGCAGCGTGTCTTGCAAGCCAGCCGTCTGGGCCGCAGCCGGGGCCCGCGTTGGCCCCCCGGCCGGGGCCGTCCCGGCGTGGTGAAAGACGCGCGCCGCCCACAGGGCGCCTAAAATGGCGATGCCGGTCGTGTGGCCCAGCGTCCGGCTGACCGCCAACAGGCCGGAGACGACGCCCAGCCGGCCGCGGGGGGCGGCCCCCATGATGGCGCTGTTGTTGGGCGATTGAAAGGCGCCCATGCCGATGCCGACCGGCAGCAGGCGCAGCAGGAAGCCGGCCGGGCTGGTGTTTGCGCCCAGCGTGCTCAGCGCCCCATAGCCCAGCGCCAGCCAGGCCAGCCCGATGACGGTGATCGGCCGGCTGCCGAAACGGTCCGACAGCGCCCCGGAGAGCGGCGCGACCACCGCCAGCACGACCGGCGGCACCGCCATCAGCAGCCCCACCTGGCGCGGCGTGTAACCCAGCACCTGCTCCAGGTAGAAGGGCAACAAGAGGATGCTGCCGGAGATGGCGACAAAAGTGCTGTAACCGGTCAGCAAGTTGACGTTCAGCGCCCGGTTGGTGAACAGGCGCAGGTCAATCATGGCGTGACGGGCGCGCAGCTCGACCAGCAGGAACAGGCCCAGGAAGAGCAGCCAGAGGCCGAACAGGGCCAGGATGCGCGCATCGCTGAAGCCCAGGTTCTGGCCGATGGTGAGGGCCAACAGCAGCGCCAGCAGGCTGACAAACAAGGACAACGCCCCGGCCACGTCGAAGCGCTCCCCGCCCGGCGGCCGCAAGTTGGGGATCAGCCGGGCCGCCAGCAGGGCGCCGGCCAGGCCGATGGGCACGTTGACGATGAAGATCCAGTGCCAGGAGAAGGCGTCAATCAGCAGGCCGCCCACGGCCGGGCCCGCGACGACGCCCAGCGAGATGACCGCCCCGCCGATGCCCAGCGCCCGGCCGCGCTCGCCGGCTGGGAAGGCCTCGGTGATGATGGCCACCCCCAGCGCCAGCAGCATGGCCGCGCCGACCGCCTGCAGGACGCGGAAGGCGATCAGCCAGTAGACGCCTGGGGCCAGGCCGCACAGGGCCGAACCGAAGGTGAAAATGACGAAGCCGGCCGTGTAGATCGGCTTCTTGCCGACCATGTCGGCCCAGCGGCCGATGGCCAGCATCAGCGTGGAAACCGTCAACAGGTAGGCCAGCACCACCCATTGCACGACGGCAAATTCGGCCCCGAAACTGCGCGTCAGGGTCGGCAGGGCGACGTTGACGATGCTCGTGTCCAGCGCCGACAGCAGCAGGCCGGCGCCCACGGCCAGCAGCACCGCCCACTTGCGGCCGTAATCCACTTCGCTTTCAGGCATCTGGCGTTGGGGCCTTGGTCTTACTCGTCGCGCCGGCCGGCGCCGCTGCCCGCCACGGCCGCCACCAGGCCGCGGCCGTAGGCAATCTCGTCCTGGTTAATGGTGTGGCCCAGGCTCGGGTAGAGGCGCAGGCTCACCTCGGCGCCCAGGTCGGCCAGCACGTCGGCCGTCAGCCGGACGCGCTCGGCCGGGATGTGGGGGTCGGTGGCGCTGCAGCCCAGAAAAACGGGCGTCCCATCCAGTGAGCCGGCGTAGTGGCGCGGCGTGCCCTCCGGCCCGATCAGGCCGCCGCTGAAGCCCAGCACGCCGCCGTAGCGCCGGGCGTGGCGGGCGACGAACTCCAGCGTCAGGCAGGCGCCCTGGGAAAAGCCGGCCAGGATGACGCGCTCCGGCCGGATGCCGGCCGCGCCGGCCTCGGCCACCAGCCGCTCCAGGACGGCCAGGCCGGAGGTAATGCCGGGCTCGTTGTTGGCGATGGGCGCCAGGAACGATTGCGGGTACCAGGTGTTGCCGGCTGCCTGCGGGGCCAGACAGGCGAAGTCGGCCGCTCCCAGCTCGCCGGCCAGCAGTAGGATGTCGTCGGCCGTCGCCCCCCGGCCGTGCACCAGGATCATGGCTGCCTGGGCCTCGTCCAAGGGCCTGCCGGCCGATAACACAGGCTGGTTCTGATGTGGTCCTTCCACCGTTATCGCCCCTCTATTCGAGTGGAGTATACTCACTCCAGTTGGCGAACTATAGTGGATGGGGCGGCGGCCGCAAAGTCGCCCAAGCATTTAGGAGCCCAAGCATGAAGGCTATCTGGAACGATGCGATCCTGGCCGAGAGCGACCAAACCATCGTGGTTGAAGCCAACCATTACTTTCCGGCCGGCGCGATCAGGCAGGAATATTTTCGCCCCAGCGCCAGCCATACGGTCTGCCCGTGGAAAGGGACCGCCAGCTACTACGACGTGGTCGTGAACGGGGCCGTCAACCGCGACGCCGCCTGGTATTACCCCTCAACCAGCCCGGCCGCCAAGCAGATCGAAGGCTACGTCGCCTTCTGGCACGGCGTGAAGGTCGTGCCCTAGGGCCGCATGGAATACGCCGACTACCAGCATATCCTCTTTGAGCGGCGCGAGCCGCACATCGTCTGGCTGACCCTCAACCGGCCGGAGGCGCTCAACGCGGCCGACCGCCGCCTGCACACCGAGCTGGTCGAGGTCTGGGCGACCCTGGAGCGCGACCCCTGGGCCCACGTGGCGGTGGTCACCGGCGCCGGCCGGGCCTTTTCGGCCGGCGGCGACCTGCAATGGGTGCAGGCGGCCTACCGTGAGCCGGAGGAGATCGGCCACATCCTCGAGGAGGCCCGCGACCTGGTTTACAACCTGGCGCGCTTCAGCAAGCCGCTCGTCTCGGCCATCAATGGGCCGGCCGTGGGCGCTGGCCTAGTGGTGGGCCTGCTGGCGGATATCAGCATCGCGGCCGAGAGCGCCCGCCTGGGCGACGGCCACGTGCGCATGGGCGTGGCGGCCGGCGACCATGCGGCCATTATCTGGCCGCTGCTGTGCGGGCTGGCCAAGAGCAAATATTACCTGCTGACGGGGGAATTCGTCTCCGGCCGCGAGGCTGAGCGCATCGGGCTGGTCAGCCTGTGCGTGCCCGACGAGGAGCTGCTCGACCGGGCGCTGGCGGTGGCCTCCCGGCTGGCGGCCGGGCCGCGCCAGGCCATCCGCTACACCAAGCGGGCCCTCAACCAGTGGCTGTTGCAGGCCGGCCCCATCTTCGACCACTCGCTGGCGCTGGAGATGCTGGGCTTCTACTCGGAAGATATGCTGGCCGGGGTTGAGGCGCTGCGCGAAAAGCGCCGGCCGCGCTTCCCCTCGAGCGATTCGTAGCGGCCGCATGCGCGAATTCGAGAGCCCACCGGCCTATTCCGCGCCGCCGGCCAACGTCAGCCGGCTGCTCAAGACCCAGGCGCTCATCCTGGGCGGCTTCCTGCTCCTGATCTGGGCCCTGGAACTGTTTGACCAGCTCTTCCTGGGCGGCCGGCTCGACAGTTTGGGCGTGCGCCCCGGCCGGCTGGCCGGCCTGAGCGGCATCCTGTTCATGCCTTTCCTGCACGACGGCCTGGCCCACGTGCTGGCCAACAGCCTGCCCTTTGCCGTGCTCGGCTGGTTGGTGATGGTGCGCCGCCTGACCGACTTCTTCCTGGTGGCGGCCGTGGCTGCCCTCGTCGCTGGGCTGGGCGTGTGGCTCTTCGGCCGCGAGGGCACCGTCCACGTCGGCGCCAGCGGCCTCATCTTCGGCTTTTTCGGCTACCTGCTCTTGCGGGCCTACTTCGAGCGCAGCCTGGCCTCGATCTCGCTGGCCCTGCTGGTGCTGCTGCTGTATGGCGGCCTGTTGTGCGGCGTGCTGCCCTCGCACATGGGCGTCTCCTGGCAGGCGCACCTGTTTGGCTTCCTCGGCGGCGTGCTGGCGGCTTACTGGCTGGGCAACAACCATTAGCCAGTTGGGGAGACCTCCCGAAGGCAGCTAAAACCTCCGGGAGGCTTTGGGGCAAACGGCTGCCGTCTAGCAGCAGCCGGGGCCGTCGCCGCAGCAGGCGCCGTCGCAACAGCCGGGATCGCCAATCGTGATCAGCATGGCTTTTACCTCCTTAGTCGGGTTTGGGTAACAGATAGACGGCCGTCTATATACGCTCATTATATTGATGCTGGTCTATCTGTCAAGCCCGCCACCCAGCCCGGCCGGCGCTTTTGGCCTTGCCCTCCCGGAGGTCTGAAAGCTGCGCCCGGGTGGCTCAGCTTGGTCATTTCGGCCACACTCAATACAATACCGGCCGATTGCCCGACGCGTTGCGCCACTCTGGAGAACCATAGCCCATGGCCGAACTGTTCACCGCTGAGAACCTGGTTGCACTGCTGACCCTGCTGCTGCTAGAGATCGTCCTGGGCATAGACAACGTCGTTTTTATAGCCATCCTGGCCAGCAAGCTGCCCAGGGAGGTGCAAGACAAGGCCCGCCGGCTGGGCATTGGGCTGGCGGTGGTGTCGCGCATCCTGCTGCTGGTGGCGATCAACTGGGTCATCGGCCTGACCCAGCCCCTGTTTAACCTGTTCGGCAACGGCCTCTCCGGCCGCGACCTCATCTTGCTGGTGGGTGGCATGTTTCTCATCGGCAAGAGCACCTTCGAAATTCACGAGCGGCTGGAGGCGGCCGACGACGCCGAAGAGAGGCGGACGGCGGGGGTCAGCTCGTTCGCGGCCGTCATCGGCCAGGTGGTGCTGATTGACATCGTCTTCTCGCTCGATTCGGTCATCACCGCCGTCGGCCTGTCCGGGGTGCTGCCCATCATGATCACGGCCATTGTCATCGCGGCCGTCGTGATGCTCATTTTCTCCGGCGTCATTGCCCGCTTCGTCGAGCAGCACCCAACCATGAAGATTCTGGCCCTGGCTTTCCTTATCCTGATCGGGGCGCTGCTGGTTATCGAGGGCTGGAGCGAAGAGATCACCCACGAGTTCAACCTGCGCAACTACGCCTACTTCGCCATGGCCTTCTCGGTCGCGGTTGAGATTATTAACATCCAGTTGCGCAAGCGGGCCGAGCCGGTGCAATTGCACAACCAGCCGCACCTGCCGGCCGGGCAGAAAGAAGCGGCCTGAACCGTAGGGGCACGTTGCAACGTGCCCCTTAGTCGCCCGCCGCCCCCTCGACGGGCAAACCGGCCGCCTGCCAGGCTTCTAGCCCACCCGCCAGCCGCATCACCTGGGAAAACCCCTGTGCCTGGAGCAGGCTGACCCCGATGGCCGAGCGGTAGCCGCTTTCGCAGTGCACGGCCAGCGGCCGGTCGCGCGCCAGCTCTGCGGCCCGTTGCGGCAGATATCCCAGCATGATGTGGCCAGCGCCGGGCACATGGCCGGCCGCCCATTCGGCCCGGCTGCGCACGTCCAGCAGGGCCACCTCGCCGCTGGCGATCCGGGGGGCCACATCTTCGGCCGCGATCTGCGGCGTGCGTTCCAGCTCAAGGCCGGCGGCCTGCCAGGCGGCCAGCGCCGGCGCATCCCAATAGCCAGCGCAGTTATCGAGCCCGATGGCGGCCAGGTCGGCCGCGGCCGCCGCCAGCCGCTCCTCGGCGATGAGCAAGTAAAAGGGCCGGTCGTAGTCCAGCAGCCAGCCGGCCCAGGTGACGAACGAGCCAGTATGGGGGATGTTGATGGCGCCCGGAATGTGGCCGGCGGCGAAAGTCGCGTGGGGGCGCGCGTCCACCACGGCCAGCCCGGCCGCCAGAACCTGCGCCAGCCGGTCAAAGGCCAACAGCGCCGGCCGAGCCTCGCGGCGCCACAGGGGCGGCCCCTGGCGGTTAAGCCGCTTCATCACGCCGAAATAGCGCGGCGGCTCCGGCTGGCTGGCCAGCAGCCGGCGCGTCAAAGCGGCTTCGTCGCGCTCCTGCAGCGCCCAATTAAACAGCTTCTCGTAGCCCACCGTGCTGCTGGGCACGGCCCCGATGGCCTGGCCGCAAGCGCTGCCGGCGCCGTGGCCGGGCCACAGCTGGAGGTAATCGGGCAGGCGGCGGAAGCGATCCAGGGAGGCGAACAACTGACGCGCGCCGGCCGCGGCTGCCCCGCTTTCCCCGGCCGCCAGCTCCAACAGGTCGGGCCGGCCGACGTCGGCCACAAAGACGAAATCGCCGCTGAAGAGGCCCATCGGCCGCTCGGCCGTCTGGGTGTCGGTCAGCAGAAAGCTCAGATGCTCCGGGGTGTGGCCGGGCATGTGCAGGGCCTGCAGGCGCAGCGTGCCGACCTCAAAGACATCGTTGTCGCGCAACAGTTGGTGGTCGTAATCGGCTGCGTAGGCGTAAGCCCACTCTGGGCCGCCTTCGGCCGACAGGTTGAGCCTGGCCCCCTGCCGGGCGGCCAGCTCGCGCGCGCCTGAGATAAAGTCGGCCTGGATGTGGGTTTCGGCTGCGGCCACGATGCGCATGCTGTGGCGCTTGGCCAGGGCCAGGTAGGGCGCTATGTCGCGCGTCGGGTCAATGACAATGGCCCGGCCGGTCGTCTGGCAGCCGACGAAATAAGACGCCTGGGCCAGCCGGCGGTCGTTGACGTACTCTAGCAGCATGGGCAGAACGGCGGCCGCCCTGGCTGGGCTTAGGGGCGATCAGCCCGCCAACCAGCGCCGCCGCCATGCCCAAGAGCGCGCCGCTCAGCTCGTGTTTGCATCCTGCCTTCCAGCTTAGCGCCCTTTCCGGCCGGCGCAAGAGAATCGGCCGCCGGCTTTTACATTCTTTTGACAGCCGCCTAACCGGCCGGCAACAGCCGGCCGCTATCTTGGGGCCATCTGGACTGAGCTTCTGTTATTCTCATGGAGGTAGACCAATGACGTTCATCGCACGCGCCGCCCCCTGGACAAGCCTGGCGGGCGCTATCTGCTCTTTACTCGGATTGGCCTGGGACGCCTGGCTGCACCGGCAGGACCCCGGCCTGGCGGCCCACGAGGGCCTGTTCAGCCTCAGCAACCCCGGCCACGTGTTGCTCATGGCTGGCCTGGCGCTGGTCGTCCTGGGTGGGCTGCTCTTTCTGCTCGGCCGTCTGGCCCGGCCGGGGCGACCCCTGGCCGGCCGGCTGGCCTACGCCGCCGGCCTGGGCCTGTTCGCGCTCTGCGCC
>JBOGUG010000386.1:0-1093 GCA_050696115.1 Promineifilaceae bacterium (SeqCode)
CCGCCGTCCTGCTGCTGTGGCTGGCCGTCATGCTGGGGCCAACAGTGCTCGCCGAAGACACGCCCCACTTTCTGCGCGCCGTCGGCGTCCTGCCGGCGGCCGTGATTCTGCCCGCCGTCGGTTTGTCGCAACTTTGGTCGTGGAATACACTACCCTCCCGTTTAGGCCCGGCGCTGGTGGTCGGGCTGCTCGTTGCCAGCGGTGCCAATATGACGCGCCTCTATTTTGCAGAGTATGCCCGCCGGCCGCAGACCAGCTATTGGTTTGAAGGCGCGGCGCGCGATCTGGCCAGAGAGATCAACGCCGCCCCAGCCGAGGCGAACGTATGGGTTGACCGACGCTATCTGGACGACTGGCCGGCGGTACGCTTTCTGGCGCAGCCGGAGCAACTGGTCAACACCTACCGGCCGCCCGATTTGGCGCCCGCGGCGATCCGCTATCCGGCCCGCCTCTACGCCTGGCCCTACGCGGAGCTGGAGGGCGTTTTGCGCGGCGTGCAGACCCCGGCCAGCGTCACGGCCGGCCCGGGCAGCCTGGCGCAGGGCGACCGCGAGCCGGTACCCTACCCGCTCTATAACTGGTACGCCATTGAAGCGCCGGCCGAAGCGCCGGCGCTGGCGAACTTTGACAATATCTTGCAGCTGCGGCGCGAACAGGCTGCTTGGCTAGACGAACACACCCTCCAGGTTGACCTGGCCTGGTCGGCCGGCGGCCCGTTGGAGCGGCCGTTGGTGGCTTTCGTCCACGTCCTCTGCGCCGGTCAGCTGCTGGGCCAGAGCGACCACCCGCCGGCCGAGGGCGCCTGGCCACTGAGCCTGTGGCCGCCGGGCCTGATCCTCCAGGATCGCCACCAGGTCAAGCTGCCGGCCGCGCCGGCCGGCCAGCCGGCCGTCGAGGTCGGCCTCTACTCGGCCGACGACCAGGCCCGGCTGTCCCTGTTGGACGCCAGCGGCAAGCCGGCCGGCGACAGCCTGCGCCTAACCGTCCCGGATGGCGCATGCGCGCCGGCAGCCGAAAAGTGACGCCAAGGATGGAAGGAATCATGCGAGCCAACCGAATCTGGATTATCGCCGCCGTGGCCGTGGCCCTTTGG
>JBOGUG010000387.1:0-36833 GCA_050696115.1 Promineifilaceae bacterium (SeqCode)
CAGGTTGCCTTCCAGGCCGTGGCGAATGGCGTCATCGCTGGGATTTGGGTTGCGTTCCACCAGCGTGACGGCCGCCATGATCATGCCCGGCGTGCAGTAGCCACACTGCAGGCCGTGGTTGTCCCAAAAGGCTTGCTGCATTGGGTGCAGGGCGCCGTCGTTAGCCAGGCCCTCAATCGTGGTGATCTCCGCGCCGTCGGCCTGAACCGCCAGCGTGGCGCACGACTTGATCGCCTGGCCATTCAGGTGGACGGTGCAGGCGCCGCACTGGGCCGTGTCGCAGCCGATGTTGGTTCCAGTCAGGTCAAGGTCGTTGCGGATGAAATGCACCAGCAAGGTGCGTGGCTCCACATCCCGCTCTACGCTTCTGCGGTTGACGGCCATGCTGATGCGCATTCCGGCACTCTCCCTTTGCGGGCTGGCTGCCCGCGGTTAGGGGCGGCCCGTCTCGCCCAGGCAGGTGGCCCGCGGCGCGGCCGGGGCCTAGCGGCCGCGGCGCTCAAGGCGGCGGGCTACCTGGCGGGCGACGCGGTCGGCCTGCCAGTTGGTAAACAGGCGCAGGAGAAGGAGCAGGCCAAAGGCGGCAGCCGCCAGCCGCAGCAACTGGTCGCGCTCATCGCCCTGCCAAAGGTCGGCCAACATTTTGCCGGCCACGCCGGCCGCAAACTGCAGCTCGCCCGGCGGCCGGACTTGCTGGCCGGCTTCGCCCGCGGCCGGAGGCTCCAAGCGGGCGCGAACCAATTCGTCAAAGGTCTCCAGGCTCTGGCGAATCAAGGCCTGGGCCGAAGATTCCATGAGGCGTTGGCCGACGCTGGCCAGCCGGCCTCCGACCTGGACGTCGCCGCTGTAATTCAGGCGGGTCTCGCCGCTGACCCCATCCAAGAACAAGTCGCCCTGGCCGTTCACGAAGCCGGGCGCGCCTTTGCCCTCGACCTGAATGCGGTAACCTTCCAGCGGTCGGATGTCGCTCAGGGCAACTGTGCCGGCAAAGACGCCCTGTACCGGACCAACTTTGATCTTTAAAGTGGCCCTGTAGTCATGCTCGCCGACTTGCTCAAGCCCTTGGCAGCCGGGCAGCGTCTTACCCAGCACCTCCGGGTCGAGGAGGGCCCGCCAGACCGCATCTTTTGGGGCGCTAAAGAGATAGGAACCTTCGAGTTTCATTCCCGAACCTCCATGGGCGGCCCTTGCGCGGGCACAGAGGCCCCTAGGCTGCTAGGCCGGCGCAGACCAAAGGCGGCGGAGGGCGCGCACGAGGCCCGGCGCTTTGCGTGGGCTAAGCGGCCGTTAGCCGGCGGCCTCTCCGGGCGCGATCTCGTCCAGCTTGGCGCTGAGCTCGTCCAGCCGCTGATTCAGGCGGCGCAAGTCGTCGCGGCTGGGCAGGCCACGGCCGGCCAGGGCGCGCTCGACGTCCGCCTCGGCCGGGGCCATTGGCTCTCGCGGCCGTTGGCCGGCGGCACGCAACTTCTCACGCCAGCGCTCGCCCTCTTCCGGGCTTAGCTCGCCGGCCGCGACCAGCGTCTCCAGGCGGCGGTCTATGTCCTGTTCGATGTGGTGGAAGAGGTCGAGCGGCGAGGCCAGCGTGCGCCGCAAAGAAGTAAGGGTCTGGCCGCCCGACTGGATCAGGCCGGCCAGAACGGCGCGCGGCAAAAAGCCGGCCTGCTTTTTCTCCTGCTCCATGATGACCTGGGTCAGCGTGACGGCGGTCAGATCCTCGCCGCTGGCGTGATCCAGGATCTGTAACTCCTGGCCCCGCTGGATTAGCAGAGCGACCTCTTCCAGGGTGACGTACTGTTTCGCGTCGGTATTGTAGAGTTTGCGATTGGGGTACCGCTTGATAACGATCATGGGAATCGGCCGCCCCGGTCCGCGACCGCTTGCATTATAGGCCAAATGGGGCAATAAAAGAAGCGGGGCTTCCGGATGAAGCCCCGCTACTTGTGGGTCTCCTCTTGCGGGCCTGCGGCCTGCAAAAGCGGACGGGCACGTGGCAACGTGCCCTTACTTGCGTTGAGCCGTGCCTCTTTTCTTAGCTTTGCGCCCTCTTCAGATCGTCAATCTTCTTACTGAGGGCGGCGACCTTGCGGTTCAGCGCCTCAATGTCGCTCTTGGTGGGGATGTTCAACCGGGCCAAAAGATCCTCGACGCGACGGTCGAGCTCGCTGCCGGTCTGGGATTTTACCTCGGCCGCCTTGCTGCGGCGGCGTTCCATGATGTCGTGGACTAGCTTGCGGCCGTCCTTTTCGGCGATCTGGCCGCGGTCAACCAATTTGTTGACGAACTCCTCAACCTCTTCCTGGGCTAGGGCCACCGCGCCGATGCCGGCCAACAGAACCTTACGCGCGTTCTCTAACATCGAATTGTGGCCGTTCTCGGCCACCATTTCCTCATGAACCTCGATCTTCTCTGTCATACGATTACCTCCAATCTGACTTCTGTCCTTGGGTCACAGGTCTAGTTCTATAACGCATTGCGTCATAAGGCAGTATAACGCATTGCGTCATCAAAGTCAATACGCGGGCGGGCGGCCATGACTCGCGGATCGTTGAATGCTGCGATTATGTTATGTAATGTAGGGCCGCTTAGCGCGGCGCACCATGCCTTCGATTGCAGGCGCGCCTCTGGCGCGTGAGGCCGAATTGGGCTACAAAACCGCCCCAGATTCGTTACCAGGCAAGTTGAAATCATTGGCTATGGACGAAGGACAAGCTGCCGGCCGCGGCCGGCCATGGCAACGGCTGCTGCCGGGGCTTAGCTCCGAGTTGCTCGACCCCGAAACGCTGAAGGGCGCCTGGTACATGACCAGCGCCACCCTGAGCTACCAGGGCGACATGCTGAAGCGGCGGCTGAGGGGCCAGGTGGAGGTTGACGCTTGGGGCCTGGATGCCGACCTCCTGGAAAGCATCCGGCCGGCGCTTAACTTCTTTTACAAGTACTACTGGCGCATCGAGACGAACGGCATTGAAAACATCCCGGCTTACGGGCCGGCCGTGCTGGTAAGCTACCATTCGGGCCAATACGGTTGGGTTGCTGCCATGATCATGAGCGCGGTGTTCTACCAGCACCCGGCCCAGCGGCTGGTTCGCTGTCTTTACCCGCGCTCAGTTGGGCGGCTGCCGCTTTTGCCCGGCCTACTAGCCCGGCTCGGGCAGGCGCCGGCCGAGGGCGAGGCGGGCGCTCAATTGCTGGCGGCCGGCGAGTTGATATGCGCCTTCCCGGAAGTTGAAGGCAGCGTGACGCGACTCTTCCGCCGGCCGTACACACTGCCCCGCTTCGGCCAGAGCGACTTCGTTCGGATAGCGCTTGAGGCCGGCGCGCCCCTGATTCCGACTGCCATCGTGGGCGCTGAGCCCAATTTCGGGGCGACGCTTGGGCGCCTTGATGTTACCAGGCGGATCGGCCTGGCCAACCCGGCTGCCCTGCTGAACCCGCCGAGCCTGCTGCCGCTGGGCGCGCCGCCACTCCCAACCCGTTGGAAGATCGCCTTTGGCCCGCCGTTAGAGCTGGCTGAGGCGAAGACTGGCCTGGCGGCCGACCGGACCCAGCACTCGCGTCTCGCTGACGAGGTGAGAGCCGCCCTCCAAGGCTTGCTTGACGCCCAGCTAGCAAGGGCCGGCCGCTAGTGGCTGTCTTCGCCAGCAGCGATGAGCTTTACGCCTGTCTCGACGACCTGTTCCGGCGCGTCCAGGATGCACATCCGGGCGCGGCCGGCACGCTCGCCAAGGCGCGCCTGCTGATTCGCTTTCGGTGCAGCGAACCGGTCGCCGTAGTGGTGATTGACGGCCGCAGCCGGCCGCCAGCGGTGCGCTTTGGGACGGTCTCGGCCCGGCCTGATACTGAGGTTGCACTGCCGGCCGACGTGCTGCATCGCATCTTGCTTGGCCAAATGAGCGTGCCGGCCGCTCTGGGCAGCAGGGCCATGGCGGTGCAAGGCTCGACCCTTAAGGTCCTAATGCTGGTTGAGTTGTTCCGTTACTGCCAGCGACACTATCCTCTTGTGCTCAAGCAGCGCCGCCTGGCCGTCTGAAGGAGTCAACGATGGCGCTAGCCTTTCCGAGCGATGAATGGATCAAGGCCGCCATGGCCGAAGTGAACGCCAGCCAAGCGTATCAGGCGGCGGCCAAGAATTGGGAGGGCGACATCACCTTCGTCGTCACGGCTGTGCCGGACGAGCGCCGCAAGGCGCATCTGTACATGGATCTGTGGCACGGCAGTTGCCGCGAAGCGTTCGAGGTGGAAAGCGGGGCCGCCCGGCCGTCTGAGTTTCGAATTACGGCGCCGCTGCCAATCTGGCGCAAGGTGCTGGAACGGCAGCTCGACCCGATTCGGGCGATCGTCTCCCAGCAGTTGAAGCTTCAGGGCAACAAGATGAAGATCCTCAAGGCGCCCAAGGCGGCCGTCGAGCTTGTCAACTGCTGCGCGGCGTTAGATACGGCCTGGCCGGCCGTGTGATCGTTGGCCCATCCGAAGGGGGAAAGCCCTGTCGTTGGTTTGGCGCTGGGTGGCGGCGCAGTGCGCGGCCTGGCGCACGTCGGTGTCCTGGAGACCCTCATCCGGGCCGAAACGCCTATTCAAGTTGTAGCCGGTTGCAGCGTCGGCGCGATCGTCGGCGCACTGTATTGCGCCGCCTTCCCGATAGAGAGGTGGCGTGAGCTGCGGCCGGCCCTGCGCTGGCGGCGCATGATTCAGCCGGTGCGGCCGGAGTCGGGCCTGTTCAGTTTGGACAAGCTCGGCCGCTGGCTGACGATGATGATCGGTGACCTGGAGTTTGCCGACCTGCACAAGCCACTGGCGGTGGTCACGGCCGACGCCGGCAGCGGCGAGCGGGTGGTGCTGCAGGAGGGCCGGCTGGCCCCGGCCGTTCAGGCCAATTGTTCCATCCCTGGAATACTCACGCCGGTGGAAATAGAGGGCCGGCTACTGGCCGACGGCGGCATCGTCGAGAATTTGCCGGTGGCGACGGCCCAGCGGTTGGGCGCCGCTTACGTGGTTGCAGTTGACGTCTTTGAGCCGACCTATCGGCGGCGGCTCGGCCCGCTCGGGCCTGGGCTGGCGGCCATTGAAACGCTGGTGCACCACGCTGGCGACCAGGGCAAGCCGGCCGACTTGCTCGTCGAGCCGGCCCTGCGCGACCAGAGCTTCGTGCGCTTCTCCCGCTCGGAAGAACTCGCGCGGCGCGGCCGGACGGCGGCCGAGGCCGCACTGCCCCAGCTGCGAGCCGACCTGGGCCTGGGGCCGCCAGGGCTGCCAGAGCCTATAGAGTCTGGCCGGAGTTAGACGCCGCCCGGTTGCTGCGGCCGAGTGGCGTGGTTACAATGCCCGCCTGCCAGAATAAGCAATGGAAGTGACCTTTAGCGCGGTCCTAGCCCTATTTGGCGGCGGCGCGCTCCTCTTTTACCTCCTGTTCCGCTCCCGCCCCAACCAGGCCATGGCGGCCGTCGCGGCCGTCCTGGCGCTTGCCAGCCTGGTCTGGCTGCTGGCCGGCCGTGGCCTGATTGGGGCCGCCGCTGCTGGGCCGCTGGGGCCGGCCAGCGCCAGCTCCCTCTGGCGCTGGCGGTTGGACGCGGCCGCCTGGCTGCTCACCCTTGCCGTCTGGCTGTTGACCCTGGCCGCAAGCCTGCGCGGTCTGCGCGGCGCGGCCAACGGTCGCCATTCGGCCGCGAGCGCCTTTTTGTTGCCGGCCTGCGCGGCTGCCTGCCTGGCGCTGTGGGCTGCCAACTGGGCCGGCGTCATTTGGGGCTGGACGCTGTTGGCGGCCGTCCTCCTGGCGTATGAGCGCCAGGCTGCGCCCGGTTTCTTGGGCGCAGGCGGCGGCTGGCGCGCGGCTGCACTCCTTTTGGGCGCGCCGCTCCTGCTATGGCTGGCAGTTGTCATTGGGGGCCAGGCGCTGACGGAACAGATAGATCTCGCTGCGTTGGGCGGGCCGGCCGGCGCCTGGGCGGTGCTGGCGGCGGCCGCCTGGCTGGTGGCGCCGCCTCTGCTGGCCTGGCGGCCGGGACGCACGGCCCCAACTGGCTTGGCCCTCGGCGCGCTGCCCATCGCCCCGGCCGGCCTGCTGTTGGCTCGCATGGCGGAAGGAGGCTTCACGGCTGGGCCGCTTCTGCTGGCCTCAGCCCTGGGCCTCTTGAGCCTTGTGTGGGGCGTGAATCGGGCCTGGGCACTCGTCGGCCGGCGGACCGGCAGCCTGGGGGCGCTGGCCCTGGCCCAGGCTGGCCTGGTCTTATTGTCGTCGGCCTGGGCCAACGGGGCGGCTGCCCTGGCGGAGGGGCAAAGCGCAGTCCTGGGTGTGGGTGGCCTGATGCTCATCGCGGCCGGGGCAGAGCAGGGCCGCGCTACGCGAGTCCTCGGCCTGCTTTTAGCGTTGGCCGCAATGGGCGCGCCCCTGGCGGCCGGTTTCCTGGGTCGCACTGGTTTGACATCGGCCTTGGCTGCCGAAGGACAGTTTTTCCTCCTGGTCGTTGTCCTCGCGCTTGAGATCGCGCTGGCTGCAGCGTTGTGGACGTGGGCACTCGGCCAGGCTGCGGACGGCCGCCAAAACGACGCGCCAGCCGGCATGGCGCAGCGGATCCTGGCTCTGGCTGGCGCTGCTATGCCGCTGCTGGGGCTGCTGGCTTGGCCCTTGCCCTTGGAGGCGCTCAACCTGCCGGCGGCCGGCCTGACGCTGCTGACGATCTTGGCCGGCTTTGCGCTGAGCCAATCGCTGGGGCCGATGGGCGAAGCCCAGGATGCACTGCGCCGGGCCTTGCGCCTGCGCCTGCCCTTGGAGCGCTTGACCCGATGGGCTCTGCGCGGCCGGAGCTTCACCTTGGGCGCGGTGCGCGAAGCGGCCGCCATCATGGAAGGCGAAGGCGGCATGCTGTGGCTGCTGGTCTCTATTATCTTGTTCCTGCTGCTGCTGCAGGGCTAATAGGCGCCGTCATTGCCTGATTACCAGGACATTATTGGCTTTCTTCAGCCACTCAACGGCACACCAGGCGCGTACCTGTTGCTGCTGTCAGCGGCCGCGCTGCTAATCGCCCGCGATTGGCGCGCCTCTCTGATGGCCCTGACACTCGAGTATCTGTTGGCCGGGCCGTTATTCGGGGCTGTGCTAGAGCCACGACTGGCCCTTAGCAAGCTGCTGGTAGGGCTGTTCGTGTGCCTGATCCTGTACATCACGGCGCGCCAAGTTCACTGGGGTCGGCTGCCGGAGGACGTCTCGGCCGATGAGGCCGTTCAGTGGCGGCAGGAGCGCCTGCTGCGACTTGGCCCCGCCCTGCTGGCCACGGGCGGCCCGTTCCGTGTCTTTCTGACGCTGGCGCTCATCCTGGTGGTGTGGGCCCTGTCCAACCGGCCAGAGCTTCAATTGCCCGGCGTGCCCGACCATTTCCAGTTGGCGATCCTCGGCCTGGGCAGCCTGGGATTGGTCACGCTCAGCCTGACCTCTGAGCCGCTGAGGGCGGGCATGGGCCTGCTGACCTTTCTGCTCGCCTTCGAACTCCTTTACGCGGCCCTGGAGCCGTCAGTGGCGCTGATGGCGTTTCTGGCGCTGGGCAATCTGGCAGTGGCGCTGGTGGTCGCCTATTTGACCCAGTCGCGCCACGCCTTTACTGCTTTATTGGACTGAGCCAACATGGCGCCTATCCCTCCATTGCTCGTGTTTGGGCCCGTGTTGCTCGCGATTGCGGCGCTGGGACTGCGGCGCTGGCCGGCCGGGCCGGCGTTGGCCGGGCTGGGCGGGTTGGGCGCTTTGATGGCCGTGCTGCTGGCGGCCGGGCCGAGCGGAGCCTGGGCGGGGGCAAGCGACTGGCAGATCTTCGGCCGGGCGCTGGCGCTCGGCGAAGCCGCGCGGAGGGCCCTTTTGCTCGTGTATGCCGGCCTGGCAATGTTGCTGCTTTTGGCGCTGGTTTACCGCCAGAATCGCTCTTACGTTCCCCTGGCGCTCCTCGTGCTGTCCCCGCTGGCCGGCGCGTTGCTGATCGAACCGTTTCTCTTAGGGGCCGTCCTGCTTATGACGGCCGGGTGCGGCCTGGCATTTCTGATTCAGGGGGAGCGGGCCGGCTCCACGCTGGCTGCCATGCGCGTGCTGGCGCTGAGCGTGGTGGCTATGACCTTTTTGCTGGCCGCCGGTTGGCTGTCAAGCTCCGGGCAAGGCGCCAGCCCGGCCGTGGTCGCTCGTTTCTATTTGCTGGCCTTTGTCATTCTTTTAGCAAGTTTCCCCTTTCAGCTGTGGGTCGCCCCGGCCGTAACCGAGTCGGGCTCACTGGCGCCGGCTGTGGTTTTTGGCCTGGCGCAGTTTCTGGTGCTGCTCTTCTGCCTGGGGCAGTTAGCGGCCGCGCCGGCCGTGCAGCGCAGCGCCGAAGTGGCCAGCCTGCTGCGCTGGAGTGGGCTGCTGACGGTCATTGCGGGCGCACTCCTGGCGTTGAGCGCGCGCTCATTCGGCCGCCTGCTGGCCTATGCCCTCTTGCTCGACATTGGCCTGACGGTCGTGGCGCTCTCCTTTGGCCGGCCGGCCGGTTTCGAGGCCTCCCTGTCGTTGGTCGCCTTTCGCTTCGTCGGCCTGACTTTGGCGGGGGCGGGCCTATATCTGATCCGGCGCCTGGCCCGGCCGGCGCCGGCCGGGAGCGATCAGTTCGCTGCGAATGCCGGCCTGGCGCGACGCGCGCCGCTGGCGGTGGCGCTCTATGGCTACGGCAGCCTGGCGCTGGTCGGCGCCCCGTTAACCCCCGGATTCCTGGCGCGCTGGGACGTGATCGGCCTGGTGGCTGAGGCCAGTTCCTGGCAAGCGGGGCTGCTGGTGGTTCTAACGGCGGCTGGCCTATTGGCGCTCGGCCGCCGCCTCGCGTCGCTATTGGCGGCCAGGACGGACAACGATTTGGCTGAGCGGGCGTCGCGGGGCGAACGGTTAGCTGCGCTCGTGGCCCTGACGCTGGCGGCGCTGCTGGCCATGGCGCCTGATCTGCTGAGCGGGCTGATTCGGCCGCTGCCGGGGCTGCTTTAACGCGGGGCAGGACTGAGGTAAGTTGTTCGGCGCGGCCGGCCTGGGTACACTGGCGCCATGCCGGCCGCTTGGTATGCCCTTCACGTCAAGCCCCATAAGGAGCAATGGGTCGACGACCTGCTGGAAGCCCGGCGCGTGGAGCATTTCTACCCTGTGCTCCAGGTCAAGCCGGTCAACCCCCGCTCGCGCAAGCAACGGCCGTACTTTCCCGGCTACCTGTTCGTGCGCGTCGATCTGGAGGTGGCCGGAAGTGACGCCTTCCGCTGGCTTCAAGGCAGCTACGGGCTGGTTGAGTTCGGCGGCCGGGCGCCAAGCGTGCCGGAACAGATGATTCAAGCCATTCGCCAGCGGTTGTGCGAGGCGCAGTTGAGCAGGCCGACGTTTCAGGCGGGCGAGCGGGTGCGCATCGTCCACGGCCCTTTTGAAGGCTACGAGGCTATCTTTGACTTAGAGCTGACGGGCAAGGATCGGGTCCAATTGCTGTTGACCTTTCTGCGTGACCGGCCCAAACGCCTTCAGATCGCGGCTTCGGAGATCGCCAAGCTGCGCAAGTAACGCTGGGTTTACATAAATGAACTCGAAAGAAAGCATCTTGACCAGAATTGCCAACCGCCAGGCCCAGGTCGGCGTGGTTGGCCTGGGATACGTTGGCCTGCCGCTGGCGGTGGCCTTTGCCGAGGCCGGCTTTGAGGTCGTGGGCGTAGACGTTGACCCGAATAAGGTGGCAGCCCTGAACAGCTGCAAGAGCTACGTGGAAGACGTGCCGGATACGCAGGTTGGCTCGCTGGTGGCGTCCGGCCGACTGCGCGCCAGCACCAACTACGCCGACCTCCAGCATGCCGACGCCATCTCTATCTGCGTGCCCACGCCGCTGCGCAAGACGCGCGACCCTGACATCTCGTTCATTATGGACGCGGCCGACAACATCGCCCGCAACAGCGGCCGCGGCCGGCTCATCGTCCTCGAAAGCACCACCTACCCCGGCACGACTGAGGAGATCATCCTGCCGCGCTTGGCGGCCAATGGCGACCGGCCCGGCCGCGACTTCTGGCTGGCCTTTTCGCCCGAACGCATTGACCCCGGCCGGAAGGATTACACCATTCGCACCACGCCGAAAGTAATCGGCGGCACCACGCCCGACTGCCTCGACGTAGCTGTGGCACTATACGAAACGATTGTGGCCCAGGTGATTCCCGTCTCCAGCACGGCCGCGGCCGAGATGGTTAAGCTGCTTGAAAACACCTTCCGGGCGGTCAATATTGGTCTGGTGAACGAGGTCGCCCTGATGTGCGACCGGCTTGGCCTTAACGTCTGGGAGGTCGTCGAGGCGGCCGCCACCAAGCCCTATGGCTTTATGCCCTTCTACCCCGGCCCTGGCCTGGGCGGTCACTGCATCCCAATTGATCCGCTGTACTTGAGCTGGAAGCTGCGCTCCCTGAACTACACGGCGCGCTTTATCGAGTTGGCGACGGAGGTCAACAGCCACATGCCCGATCACGTGGTGGGCAAAGTGACCGCGGCGCTGAACGATGAGGGCATCGCGCTCAAGGGGAGCCGCATCCTGATTCTGGGCGCAGCCTACAAACCCAACGTGGGCGACCTGCGCGAAAGTCCGGCGCTGGACATCATCCTCTTGCTCCAAGCGCGCGGCGCAGACGTGGGCTTTCACGACCCGTATGTGGCGTCACTCGAGGAACAGGCCATTCCCCTGCGCTCGGCCGAGCTGACGCCTGAGTTGGTCGCGGCGGCCGACTGCGTGATCGTCGTGACCGACCACGACTGGTATGACTGGCAGGCCATCGCCGACCAGGCTCGGCTGATCGTGGACACCCGGCACGCCATCCGCCGGCCGGGCCGAGGGCGGCTGGTGCGTCTGTAGCGAGGCAGGCGCCGGCCCGGCGCGCCTCCCGCCTGAAGTAGAACGGCGGACGCGGCCAGAGGCACCCCCACGCCTTGATGCTTTAGAGCCAGTGGTTAGTTTAGCTGGCCGAGGAGCTCGTATTTGGCCCAGATTGCACCGCGGTAAAAGGGATCAATCTCCAGCGCCCGGTCAAAGGCGGCCAGCGCCTGGCGGTAGCGCCCCTGATGCTGGTGCACGCGGCCCAGGTTCATATGCGGGAGTTGGCGCGACTCATAGCGCGGCGCCTTGATCGCCTTCTCCAGCCAGACGATGGCCTCCTGCCAGCGGTCTAGCTCGATCAGATAGGCGCCGATGTCGTTGTAGGGGTTGCCAAATTCGGGGTCGACGGCAATCGCCCGCTGGCAGCAGGCGATGGCTTCCTCGTAGCGCTGCATCTGGCTGTAGGTCCAGCCCAAGAAGGTGTGCGCCTCGGCCGTCGGGTAGGTGTCAATCGAACGCTTGTAGAGCGAGATGGCATCGGCCAGTTCCCCTTTCATCTGGTGGCGGTAGGCACGCTCCATCAGGACCGTGGCCTGTTGGCGGGAGATGTTGTCTTGCATGCACAGCCCAGTTTAACATGCGGCCGGCCTCAATGCCGGCCCTAGCCAATGTCCAGTTTGGCCACGGTGACCCCAGCGCCGCCCTCCCCGTCCCTGCCCTCCTCCCAGCTTTTGACGTGCTGGCTGGCGGCCAAAGCCTGGCGGATGGCCTCGCGCAGCCGGCCGGTGCCTTTGCCGTGAATGATGCGCACCCAGGGCAGGTCGGCCAGGAAAGCGGCCTCCAGGTGAGCTTCCAGCGCTGCCAGCCCTTCCTCAACCCGTTGGCCGCGAATGTCGAGCTCGATCCCTGGCGAAACGGGCGCGGGCCGGCGCCCGGCCTCGGCCGGCAGCGGCTCCTGTTCGCGCTCCTTTAACTCGAGATCTTCCAGCCGGGCTCGCATGGTGAGCCGGCCGGCGGCCACGATCGCCTCGTTGCGCTCCAGGCTGAGGACCTGGCCACGCGCGCCCAGGCCTTTGACCAGCACCGTGTCGCCGACTTGCAGGCCAGCCGGCCGGCGGCGGCGTTTGGCGGCCGGCGCGCCCTCGTCGGTCCCGGCCGGTTGGTCGGTGGGCGCGAAGCGTTCTACTTCTTCCAATGCCTCGGTTTCTTTTTGCAGCTTCTTCAGCTTATTCAGCGATTCGGCGTCGCGCAGCTTTCGTCGGACCGAGCGGATCTCATCGCGAATTTCTTCCAGCTCTGCCTCGGCCGTCTGGCGGGCCTCATCAAGCAAATGCTGGCGCTGGGCGTCAATCTGGCGCAGTTGGCTCCGGAGCGCCTCCCTTTCCTCCTCGGCGTGGCGCAGCGCCAGGCGAGTGCCAGCCTCTTGAGCCAGAATTTTCTCGCGCAGCTGGTAGATGGAGTCCAGCAGGCTTTCGGCCCGCTGGCTGCCAGCGCCAACCAGGCGCAGCGCCTCCTCAAGGATTGTCTCCTCAAGCCCAAGGCGGCGGGCTATAGCGAAGGCGTTTGAACGGCCGGGCATTCCAATGGTCATCTGATAGGTCGGCATCAGACTCTCGACATCAAACAAGAGCGACGCATTGGTGGCGCCCAGCGTTTGAGTGGCATAGCTCTTTAGCTCTGGGAAATGGGTGGCGACGAAAGTGGTCGCCCCTTTGTCGCGCAGGAAGCTCACAATGGCCTGGGCCAGCGCGGCGCCTTCGGCCGGGTCGGTGCCGGAGCCCAGCTCATCCAGCAGCACCAGCGAGCGCTCGTCTACCTGACCTAGGATACGGGTGATATTGGTCAGGTGGCCCGAAAAGGTTGACAGATTTTGTTCTATGGATTGCTCGTCGCCGATATCGGCAAACACGTTCTGGAAGACGGTGAGGCGGGCCTCAGCGGCCGGCAAGTGCAGGCCCGCCTGGGCCATGAGAGCCATCAGGCCAACCGTCTTGAGGCTGACGGTCTTGCCACCGGTGTTGGGGCCGGTGATTAGGACGATGTAGGTATCTTCGTCCAGGAGCAAGTCTGTGGGCACAACGGCGGCCGGATCGAGAAGCGGATGGCGCGCGCCGCGGATCCAGATGGTGGAGCCAGGATGCTGGCCAAAGAGCGACTCGGCGGCCGGGGGGGCGCCCCGCCGGCCGCGGCCGTCTGGCTGGGGCCGCTCGCGTTCGCGCCAGGGCGTCAACTCGGGCTCAACGGCGGCGGTAGCGTTGGCGTAGCGAGCGCGGGCCAGCACCAGATCCAGCTCCGCCAGGCGTTCCACGACCCGGATGATAGGTTCTGCCTGCTCGCCGACCATGGCTGACAGCCGGCCAAGAATGCGCTGGATTTCCTCTTCCTCGGCCAGTTGCAGCTCGCGCCACTCGTTGTTGAGCTCGACCGTGTTGAGTGGCTCAATCCACAGGGTGGCGCCGCTGCCGCTCTGGTCGTGAACGACGCCTTTGATGCGGCCCTTGTGGTCGGCGATCAGGGGCACAACGTAACGGCCGGCGCGGGTCGTGATCAGCGGCTCCTGCAGGTATTGGCTGGCGCTGCTGTTCAGCAGGGCGCGCAACTTTTCCTGAATGCGGCCGTGCACGGCGCGCAGGTCGCGGCGGATGCTCGCCAGCCTTGGGCTGGCGCTGTCCAGCACGTCGCCACGCTCGTCCAGGGTTTCGCCAATGGCGGTCACGACGCCGGGGCACTCCTCGATCAGATCGGCAATCGCCCACAAGTGGGGCAGCGCTGCCTGGGAGCGCTCCAGCTTGCGGCGCAACTCGCGCCCGGCCGTGAGGGTCGCTTGGACATCGAGCAACTCCTCTGGCTGGAGGATGTAGCCGCGCTGGGCGTTAGCGGCCGGCCGGCGCACGTCGCGAGCGCCGCCGATGGTGACGTCGCTGCGGGTGTCAAGCAGGCGGCGCGCCTCCTGGGTCTCACTCTGCCAGCGCTCGGCCGCCGCGGCCGACGAGGTAGGTTCCAGGGCCAGCGCCAGGGCCTCGCCGGCACTGAAGCTGGTGTAGCCGGCCAGGCGGGCCAGCACCTTGTCGTATTCGAGGGTGCGAAGTGATTTCTCGTCCATGCGACAAGCCTGAGTATAGCCCAAATGGGCCGGCGGGCCGGCCCTTTGCGCCAGGGCCAGGCCGGGTACAATTGGCGCACAGTGAGAGCGCAAAGGCCAGCCGCAGCGGCGGGAGCCAACCCTGGGCGCAGCCGGGGTCGAAAGAAGATATGAGCCAGGAAGCCATCCTCAGCTTTCAGAACGTCAGCAAGCGATTCGAATTCGAGGCCAAGACGTCGCAAAGTGGCCTCAAGGCACGGCTGGCGGCCATTACCCGTTCTCACCCTGGCCACGACGGCCTTTGGGCAGTGGAGGATGTCTCGTTCGACCTTCGGCCGGGCGAGAGCCTGGGCATCATCGGCCGCAACGGCAGCGGCAAGAGCACCCTGCTGAAATTAGCTACGGGCATCATTCGGCCGACGAACGGCGTTATTCAGGTGCGCGGCCGGCTCAGCGCCCTGTTGGAGCTGGGGGCTGGCTTCCACCCTGAGCTGAGCGGCCAGGAGAACATTTACCTGAATGGCTCTATCCTGGGCATGAGTAAGGCGGAGATCGGCCGGTGCTACGACGCCATCGTCGCCTTTTCCGAACTGGACGAGTTTATCCATATGCCGGTCAAGCATTACTCCTCCGGCATGTATATGCGCCTGGGCTTCAGCGTAGCTGTTCACGTCCAGCCAGAGCTGCTCATCGTTGACGAAATCCTGGCGGTCGGCGATCAGGCCTTTCAAGAGAAGTGCCTGGATCGCATCCTGGACATGCGCAGCGAGGGGGTCAGCATCCTTCTAGTGAGCCACAACCTGGGCACCATCCGCAACCTTTGCACCCACCTAATCTGGCTGGACGGCGCGCATGTGAGGGCCAGCGGCCCAGCCGACGACGTCATCGAGCAATACCTAGACAGTCAGGAGCGCTGGCCGGCCGAGGCGGGCGGTGACGGCCGCCGGCCGCACCACCGCTGGGGCTCTAGGGAGGTTGAGCTGACCCGAATTGCGATCCTAGACGGCGCCGGCCGGGAATGCAGCCACTTCGTGGCCGGCGAAACCATGCTGATCGAGCTGCATTACCGCGCCCAGCGGCCGGTGGCCGCGCCGGAGTTCGGCCTGGGCTTCTTCCGGCGCGACGGCGTCTATGTCAGCGGCCCCGACACACGGCTGTCTGGGCTGGAGCTGGGCCAGCTGCAGGGTGAGGGCCGACTGCGCTATCGCATTGGGCGGCTGCCGCTGACGCCGGGGGTCTACGTGCTGTCGGCCACCGCATATGACAGGCAGAGCGATACGCCGCTCGATTTTCACGACCGGGCCTACTCTTTTCGCGTTGTCCCAGACGAAGGCGGCCGGCACAAGGGGCTGGTCGAGTTCCAGGGACGCTGGGAATGGGCGCCGGCCGCGGCCAAGCCGCCCGAACCGGAAGCGGCCCTGGAGGGGAGCTTATGACCGGATTGGAACGGCGCCGGCGCCAGGCGGCTGTCATGGGCGGGCTGGTGGCTGTGGCCCTCTCGCTGCTAATTGTTGGCGCCGCCGTTGCAGGGCAGGGCCAGATGCCGTCCGATTGGCCCGCCCGCGCTGTGCCTTCGGCCAAGGCGCCCGGTTCTCTGGGTGGAGACGCCAACTGCCGCTATGGCGTAGCTGCCCTGGACGATTCCCAAGTGGATTGGGTTGGCGATGTGCTGGCAGGCTGGTACCTGAATTTCGGCTCGGACTCGGTCCCGGCCTCTAACGCGGCCGAGTTTGTGGCCGTGATTACAGTGCGGCAGAACAAAACAGCTGAGGGCGAATATTTGCCCTCCTATACGGTGGCGCCCCCGCTGACGCCGACGCATCTGGGCGCGCTGGTGGCCTCAAGGCCCGGCCGGCTGTGGCTGGTTGGCAACGAGGTCGATCGTGGGCCAAATCCGGGCGAAACCCAGAGCGTGCAGGGTGACACATTCCCCGACGTGTACGCCCGCGCTTACAACGAAGTCTACCATTTCATTAAGCAGTATGACCCAACGGCATTGGTGGCGGTCTCTGGCCTGGTGCAGGTGACGCCCGGCCGGCTGCAATATTTGGACCTGTTCTGGCAAGCTCACCTGGACGAGTTCGGCAGCGCGCCACCGGTGGACGTCTGGAATATGCACGTGTACATCTTACCGGAGGTCAATGCCCAAGGTGAGCCAAACGGCATAGCCAACGTCGCCCTGGGCACCGACCCGGCGCTGGCCAAATCCGAGAGCTACGATCCGGATGGCGCAGGCCCGCTGACTCACGCCGACACTTGCCCCCTAGAGAGCGTCTACTGCTTCGCGGAACACGACAACCTAGGCGTCTTTGGCCAGCAAATCACGGCCATGCGCGCCTGGATGAAAGCGCACGGCCAGCGCGAAAAGCCGCTCATCCTATCCGAGTTCTCGCTGCTCCTGCCTTACCAGGTTGACGGCGGGAGTTGTTACATCCAAGACGAGTTCGGCCAATGTTTCACGCCTGAGCGGGTTGAGGCCTTCCTGAATGCCTCTTTCGATTTGCTTGAGGGCATGATCGATCCGGGGCTTGGTTATCCGCTGGACAGCAACCGGCTAGTGCAGCAATGGCTCTGGTTCAGCGTCAGTCATGTCGGCAAGCCGGGCGACATCAGCGACCTGATCACGCTCTCGCCACCTGGCTTGTCGCCTATTGGCAGCGCCTTTGCCCAGTACGTGGCGGCCCGGCCGGCCAGCATCAACCTGGTGCCGGCCGGGCTAAGTACGCCGGCCGTGAACGCGCCAAATGGGACGGCCGACGTGCCCTTGGAAGCGTGGGTGGCGAACAGCGGCAACCGGACGCCGTCAGTGGACTTCACGGTGGGCTTTTACGCCGACGAGAGCCTGAGTGAGCTGATCGGCCAGGAGGTGATTGACGCACCCAGCCCGGCCGAGCCGGGCATGACCGGCTGTGGCACGCGCCGGCTTAAGGTTGGCGCCACTTGGACCGGCCTGACGCCGGGGCTGCACCGCTATTGGGTGAAGGTAGACAGTGGCTCGGCCGTAGGCGAAGGGCCCTACGAGGGGGACAACGTGGCCGAGGGCTTTGTGCTGGTCAACCCGGATCAGCTCCTGTTGCCGGCCGTGGTGCGCTAGGCGCGCCAACCGCGGGCCGCTCTGCTGGCTGCTGGAGCCGGCCGGGCAGCGCCAGCCGGCGGGCCAGCAGCCAGCTTGCGCCCACGACCATGGCCGCTACGATGAGCAGCGCCGCCTGCCAGGCTGGGTACTGCCCTCGGCTCAGCAGCGCCAGGGGCGAGCTGGGAAAGACGAAGAAGTCCCAGGGCATGGCCAGGCCAGAGGCCGCCCGGCCGGCCAACTGGGCCAGGAAATAGGCCAGCGGGCCATCCTGCCAGCGATAATCGGGGAACATGCTCAGGTTGCGGCCCCCAATGCGCTCGACCAGCCCATAGCGCAGCAAGGTCCACTGGTGGAGGGCCAGCAGCAAGCCAAGGGGCAGGGCCGGCCACCTGCCGAGTCGGCGGGAGAGTCCATCCAGAAATGCCGCGTAGCCCACAATCAGAATGACGAGCTCGCTGGCGAAGCGGCGCGGCCCGAAGCCGCCGCCGCCGAACCAATCGCGCGTGCTGGCCGCGACGTACAGCTCCAGGGCCAGCACCAGCAGCAAGGGCAGCGCCAGCCGCGGCCGCGAGCGAGCAAGCCAGCCAAGCCCGGCGGCCGCCAAGAGCGCGACCGGCAGCCAGGGCAGCAAGCCACGGTATGTCGAGAAGAGTACCGGGCCTAGAAAGGGCGCCCTCCAGTCCAGGAAGACCCCGCCTTGGGGCACCGTGAGCCAGCGGCCGAAGACCAACCGCCACTGAAACAGTTGGGGCAGCAGGACGACGGCCGCCGCCAGTCCGGTCAGCCCCAGCGCCAGCGCCGCGCGTCGTCCGGCATGGCCGCGCCGGCCGGCCGGCTGGGCCCACCACCAGGCGAGGCTGCTGGCGGCCGGCAGAGCCAGATAGACCAGTTGCTGCCAGCGCACCAAGGCTGCCAGGCCAATGAGCGCGCCCAGGCCAAGCGCCCGGCCTGGGGACGGCGCCCGCTCGTGGCCGCGCCACCAGACGGCCACAGCCAGGCCGGCCGTCAGGGCAGAAGTGGCGTGCGAGTAGAGCGGCTCGCGGTATTGGTAATAGAGCAGCGGCGTGGCAAAGGCAACCGTGAGGGTGGCCGCCAGCGCGCTCAAACGGCCTGTCGTCCGGCCGGCTAGCCGGTAACCCAGCCAGTGCGCCAGCCAGCCCAGCAGCATAGACAGGAGTGAGACTCCAGCCACGAAATACGGCTCGTAACCGGTCAGGGCTGCGGGCAGCCGGCCGGCCGCCTGGAGCGGAACGGCCGCCGCCCTCAGCAGGGCCAGCCATGGCAGCCAAAGCAGGCCGCTGCCAAGCGCGAAGGGCGTCGTGACCCAACCAGTTGGCGTCAAGTCAAGATCATACCGGTTGCTGGCGAAGTCGGGCGATGTTGTGGCGTACGAGAGGCGCAGGTCGTTGCCGATAGCCAGGTCGCGGTCGAAGACCAGCGAGCGGGCATAGGCGTAGTAAAAGGTGGCGTCCCACGCGGGTGTGCGGACGATGAAGAGCAGGGACCACTGGGCCAGCAAGCCAACGATAAGCAGGCCGGTCGCCGCCCACACGCCGCGCCCGCGGCCGGCGTCCCTATTTGAAATCTTTCTCTCCGGCTCGGATGGGCACGCTGAGCCAGTTTTCGCGTGGGGGCAGCGGGCAGCTATATAGGGATTGGTTGGCGCAATACGGATTATAGGCGAAATTGAAGTCCACCCGGAAACGGCCGCGGCCGAGAGGCAGCAGCGCCGGCCGGTGGTCGTCCAAATAGCGGCCGGCGCCGTAGGTCTCGCCGCCGCTGGTGGCGTCGCGGAAGGGCAGGAAGAAACTCTGACCGTATGGGTCGCTGTACAGGGTGAGCCGCGCCGCCTGGCCATCCACCTCAAATTCAAAACGGCCGTAAGGCCGGTAGGATTGGCTGTCGCCGGTACTGGTCTGCATGCTCACCGTTGGTGCGTCGGCCGGCAGCCGCTCGACCTCCACCTCAAAGATCAGGTCATCGGCCGCCGGATAGTAGTCCAGGCCCTCAAACGCCGCCTGCTGCCCTGGCTCCAGGGGCGACTGGGGATGGCGGCGCATGAAGTCGTCTACTTCATGCCGGAACGCCTCGAGCGGGGTCATCGAACCAAGCCTTACGTGCTCAGCTGGAGTTCGGGGACTAACACAGCGGGGCTGCGCAAACTGACCAAGTGGCTAGCTGAATTTCTCGCCGCGCCCCAGCATCTCTAGAAATTTCTGCATCCGTCTCTGGCGGGTTTTAGGCATCTTGGCAGTGGCCAATTGCCAGGCGATGGCGAACTTGTTCGCCTTATTGAGCGTCCCAAAATAGGCTTCGGCCGCCTTGTCCCTGGCAAGCTCGGCAAGGAAGTCATCGGGAACAACCATATCTCTAGGGGAAGCGTAGGCCTGTCCCCAGCGGCCGTCCGCTTTGGCCGCCTCTACTTCGGCCAGGCCGCTTGGTTGCATCCTGTTCTCATTAATCAGGCGCTCTACTGTTTCGCAGTTCCTTTTGGACCAGACGCTTCTCGGCCGGCGGGGCGTAAACCTTTGCAGCCAGTACTCGTCGTCAAATCGGTGTTTCAGCCCGTCAATCCAGCCGTAGCAGAGCGCAACTTCAACTGCTTCGTCGTAGGCAATAGAGGGAATCCCGCTGGCCTTCTTGGCCAGCTTTAACCAGATCCCATTTGTGTCAGCCTGGTTCCTGGCAAGATAATCCTCCCATTCGCTGACCGTTGCGAAGGGCATGACAGTCAAATCAGCCTTTGCAGTCACGCTCTCTCAAATGACGATTGTAAGTTGCAGACACGTCAGAGCGTTACGAACCAGGCTCAATAGGACGCCCCTACCCGCCTTCATAGGCCCGCTGCAGCTGCTCTAGGTCAAATTTCTTCATTTGGAGAAACGCTTCGGTGACTCGCGCCACCTTCTGCGCATCCTCGTCGGCCAGCATCTGGTCCAAGACACTCGGCACAATCTGCCACGAGAGCCCATATTTGTCCTTCAACCAGCCGCACTGTTCCGCCTCTGGGACAGCGGAAAGCTTCTCCCAGTAATAATCAATCTCCGCTTGTGTCTCGCAGGGAACCAGCAACGAAATGGCCTCGCTGAACTTGAACTCCGGGCCGGCCGAAAACAATACCAACTTCAGGCCCATCAGCTCAACAACGACGGACTCGACAGTTCCCGACGGCGTGTTCTCAAGCGTCGAAACGTTCTTGATCTCCGACGGCTTGAAGACGGAAGTGTAGAACTCGGCCGCTTGCACGGCCTCCTTGTCAAACCACAAGTATGGTACGATCTTTTGCGTCACATTTGCCATTGTTACGCCACTCCTTTACTTCTTCTTGGCAAGATTCTCTTGGGCTCGATACTTCACAATCCTAGTTATTAAGTCCAGGGGCAATGGCTTGCTCAGCGGAAACTGAACCGACCCCTTGCCACTCTTGTAGCCGGAAAGTTCTTCTTGAAATGCCTCTATCCCCACCGGCGCCGGATAGAATCCAATGTGGTCCTTGAAACCGGCAAAGTAGACCAGGTAACGGCCGTGGAGTTTGAAAGTCGGAATCGCGTAGCTGATGGTCTCCTCGGCATCTGGCGCCGCTGCCTTGATGGTCGCCCGAACCTGTTCCAGAACCGCCTGAACGTCGCTCGGAAAGCCGGCAATATACTCGTCAATGGTCTCAGCTTTGGTGCTTCTCATATCGTTCGGCCTGGATCCTGTGGGAATGGGCAGTGAAGTAAGATGGAGCTACTTGCCATCCCGTCGGCCGCGCCGGCCAACCTACTTCTGGAACCCGAACCCTTACGGGACGATGCTTAAGAGTACAAATGACCCCATTTCCCAACTGGCGGTGTCTGTTTGAAAATATCCGAACGGAACTGACTGGGCTCGACGGGCGGAATTCCCCCCACACCCCCCTTCCGCCCGCCTCGCCTTGAACCGGAGCGGAAAGGACGGATTCAAGTTTTTCTTTGGCAGCAAATTCTTTAAGCTTTATCTGACTCGAGTATAAATTAAATCAAGATCTTTTTCCCACGCTGATTTGTTTTTGGACATTTCTCCTTTGCTGACGATGCTGTTGTTATCAGCGGAGATTTCAGCAGTAACGCGCTGCGAAAAATCGGGATCGTCTCGCCACCATTTTAAGACATTGCCGGACAGCGATACCTTATATTTTCTTGATACGCCGCGATCATCAAAGTAGAGCTTGAAAAACTCACCCTTAGCGTCATCGCTACCGAAAATCGCTACACCCTTGGGGAATTGCGAGCTGTCGAGTTCCGAACGCATAATAAGAAAAGCTCCACCTTCGAACCATTCAAAAGAGGTATGACCATGAAGAGTGATATCAGGAAGGTAAGGATGCGTCCCGACAGTTTTCCATGTACCAACCAACACACCGAACGGCTTAAGTCTCGGATTAAATGTTGTAGGTTGCTCTTTTGAATTCTTACTCATAATTTTCTTTGGCGGCAAATTCTCATTCTTCTTTTTCTGCTAAGATTTTCACCCGCTCCAGAGCTTTTGGGAATCTGACCTTAAATGTTTCCTCTTGCCCAGGAGGAACATCAATTCTGACAGTTAGATTGGTAATGCCGTTTTTTTCTTCAAGTTCATAACTTTCCGTTCCGCCAGTCCACTCTTTTCCCCGTTCCCGCTTTCCGCTATCCATCGTATCGGCTACTTGTCGAAATAACGCATACTCATTTGGAGAGAATTTCTCGATTAGACTTGTTACGCCTAAACCGGATACAGAGGAGATAAACTGCACTTCATTTCCTTCTTTCATTTCTCCGACCATGTATTGTCCTTCGTCAATGATGTCTGCCCAGTCACGAAATGTTTTGTCTTCCCAAAGCGTATTCCAAACCCTGTTTCTGGCGGCACTTATTTCGATTGAAAATTGCATTCTTTGCATAATCTCTGGCGTTTCTTTTGTTCAAAATCTGCAAGAGAGAAAAGCAGAAGTTGAGCAGAAAATAGATCGGCTTCTCGATATATACATTGAGGGCAAGGGTATATCACCGGACGAGTATCAGGCCAAGAAAGCAAAACTCTTGGGCGAGAAGGCCGATATTGAGCAAGAAATCAGAGATTTTGAACAAAGTGGAAATAATTGGCTCGAACCGATGCGAGAAGTGATTCTAGTGAGCAGCCAAGCCAAAATTCTTTTGTCGCAAGGCGACAAAGTGCAAATCCGCGCATTTCTTAAAAATGTCGGCTTGAACTTTATACTGAATTCAAAACGGCTGGCGAGCCCGCGTAGCGGGCGAGCCAATGTCTTCATTTCCCAACTGGCGGAGAGGGTGGGATTCGAACCCACGGTGACCTTGCGGCCACAACGCTTTTCGAGAGCGCCCCGTTCAACCACTCCGGCACCTCTCCACATGTTCAGCTGTTCGCCCCCTGGCGCAGGCGGCGAAAGAAAGCCTGCAACAGGTCGGCCGCCTCGTCTTCCAGCACCCCGGCCGTTACGGCCACGAGATGATTGAAACGCGGCTCGGCCAGGACGGAGACGACTGAGCCGTCGGCCCCAAAACGACGATCTCGAGCCCCATAGACCAGCCGGCCCAACCGGGCCTGGATCATGGCCCCGGCGCACATCGGGCACGGCTCCAACGTCACGTAGAGCGTCACGCCGATCAAGCGCCAGTTGTCCAGGCGGGCGGCCGCCTGGCGCAGCGCCAGCATCTCTGCATGGGCCGTTGGGTCGTTGTCGGCTTCCTTACGGTTGTAGGCCCGGCCGATGACCTCGCCGTCCAGGACTGCGATGGCTCCGACAGGCACCTCACCCAGCTCGGCCGCCCGGCCGGCCTCGGCCAGCGCCAGGCGCATCCATTCCTCGTCGCTTCGGCTGTTAACGTGCTCGGCCGCCACAGCCATATTATATCAGAGCCGGCCGGCGGCGGCATGCGCCTCAATCAAAGGCTTCAGAGGCCTCCGAGTGCCTCTGTGGTTAAGGTGGGGAACCCAATCAGTTTCGGCGGCGTTTACTTAACAGGCGCCGGCCGGCGACCAAGCCTGCTTGCGGGCGGCCGGCGCAATGAGCGATAATGGCCTTGGCCGGCCGGTCGTGCTGGGCCGCCTGGCCAGCAATCAGGAGTGGTATGAAACGCTTGCGCCGCATCTCGCCCTTGCTTTTGGCCCTGCTGCTGGCGGCCGCGCTCATCTCGTGCCGCCAGCGCGAAAAGGAAGCCACCCAAGAGGCCCAGCCGGAAGGCAGCCCGACGGCCGCTGCGGTTGACACGCCGGCCGGCGAGCAACCGGCCGGCGGCCCGTTTGAGGGCCAGCAACCAACGCTGGCGGCCGATTGGCCGCCGCAATTGGTGGCCTTCAGCCCTGAGCCGGGCGAAACGGCCAGCCTGAATGGGGCCATCACGCTGCGCTTTGACCAGCCAATGAATCAGGCCTCGGTGGAGCAGGCCTTCATGGTTTCAGAGCTAGGCGAGGCGGCCGCCGTGCGCGGCGACTTCTCCTGGCCGCGGGCCGACACCTTGGTGTTCACGCCGGCCGGCAACCTGGAACGAGAGCGCCACTACCAAGTCCGCTTGCGGGCAAGCGCCGCCGGGCGCAATGGCCAGAGCCTGGCAGAGCCGCTGACATTCGCCGTGCAGACGGTCGGCTTCCTGGAGGTCAGCCAGGTGATTCCGGAGCCAGGCAGCCAGGAAGTGCAGACGGATGCTGCCATCACAGTGCTGTTCGACCGGCCGGTGGTGCCCCTGGTCGCGACCCTTGAGCAGGCGGGCCTGCCCCAGCCGCTGGTCTTCGAGCCGGAACTGAACGGCGCGGGGCGCTGGGTGTCCAGTAGCGTCTTTCGTTTCGTCCCGGCCCAGCCGCTGGCGGGCGCCACACAGTACGCGGTGACAATTCCGGCCGGCCTCGAGGACGTGGCAGGCGGCGTGCTGGCCGACGAATTTAGCTGGAGCTTCCGCACGCTGCGGCCGAGCGTGGTCAGCATGGAGCCGGCCAACCGGGCCGATCACATTCGCCCCGGCCGGCCCCTGACGATCACCTTCAACATGCCCATGGATCGGCCGGCGACCGAGGCGGCGATCTCGCTGGAACCGGCGGCGCCCTTTACATTCGACTGGTCGGAGGCCGGCCGCCAGTTGACCCTGGCGCCAGACGGCATCCTGGCGCTGGAAACGGAGTACACCCTGACGGTGGCCGAGAGCGCCCGCTCGGCCTCGGGCCTGGCGACGCTGGACCGGCAGACGAGCAGCACCTTTTCGACGGTGCGGCTACCGGCCGTCGTCAGTACTGACCCGGCCGGCGGCGCCCACGCCGAGAGCTACCAGGCGGGGGCAAGCATCCGCTTCGCCTCGCCGATGGATTTAGCCACGTTTGAGGGCCAGGTGCAGATTCAGCCGGCCCCGGAGCAGGTGCGCTATTTCTTTGACGACCGGTCATTCAATTTGAGCCTGAGCTTTGAGCTCCAGCGCAACACCGAGTATGTGATCAGCGTGCCTGCCACGGCCGGAGACCCGTACGGCAACACGTTGGGCGAGCCATACAGCTTTAGCTTTACGACCGCCCCCTTTGAGCCGCTGGTGGCGCTGAACCTGCCTTACGGGATCAGCCAGTTGAGCGACGACCGGCCCACGGTTGTCCAGGTCATCCACCGCAACGTCAGCAGCATCCGGGCGCGCCTTTACGACGCTGGCCTGCCGATCGCCAGGTTGGCCAGCCCGAACCTGGCCCAGGAATCGGCCTTTGGGCAGGAGATCCGGGCCTGGGACTTACCGGCCGGGGCGCCAACCGATCAGGTGGCGCAGATTGACCTGGCCCTGGCTGACGGTGGCACACTGCCGACGGGCGTTTATCTGCTGTGGGCGACGGCGCCGGAGAGCGATGCGGACCACCTCTGGTGGCAAAAACAGAAGAACCTGATCGTGGTGGCCGACACCAACCTGGTGGTCAAGGAGCACTTCGGCTTTGTCTACGTTTGGGCGACCAACCTGGCTTCGGGCCTGCCGGCCGCCGGTCTGGACCTCACCCTGTATGACGCTGACGGACACCAACTGGCGACGGCCCTCAGCGACGGCGACGGCTTGGCGACGATCCCCTATGATTTTGCGGGCGACTACCTGCCGGGCGTTGTTGTGGTCAGCAATCAACCGGGCCAGGCCGGCTTTGGGGTTGGCTCGAGCGTCTGGATCCAGAACTTGGATCCGTGGCAGTTTGGCCTCAACTCCTCATGGGAAGATGAGCCGGCCCAATTCGCCTTCCTCTACACCGACCGGCCGATCTACCGGCCGGGCGACAGCGTTCATTTTCGGGGCATTGTGCGCGACGCGGACTACGGCCGCTACCCGCTGCCGTCGCTGGAGCAGGTGCGGCTCAAGCTGATCTTCCTGAACGCCTACGAGGAGATCGCCTTCGACTTCGGGGCCGAGCTGGACGAAAACGGCGAGTTCAGCGGCGATTACGTTATCCCGGCCGACGCCCAGTTGGGCACCTACCAGCTAACCTTTAAGTCAGCCAACATCCGGGCCACGCGGGAGTTTACGGTCGCGGAATATCGCAAGCCGGAGTTCCAGGTGTTGGCTTCGGCCGCGGAGGCCGCCGTCCTTCGCGGCGAGGCCTCCCAGGTCAGCATCGAGGCCGGCTACCTGTTCGGCGGCCCGGCCACTGACCTGGCGGTGACCTGGACGGCTTACGTGCGCGACTATCAGTTTATGCACGAAGGCCGGCCATACACGTTCGGCGACAGCGACGATTTCGTCTGGTGGAGCCGAGGACCGTTTGATTTCAGCGCTGCCGGCGTATACGGCAGCTATCTGACGAGCGGCTCGGGCCTCACTGACCGCCGGGGACGGCTGGAAATTGAGCTGCCGGCCGAGTTGCTGGCCGAGGTGGAGGCCGGCAGCCGAGTGGTGACGGTCGAGGCCACCGTGGTGGACGTGACGAACAACCCAGTCAGCGCCCGCGCCGAAGTCGTCTACCACGCCGCCGAAACCTACGTCGGCATCGCGGCCGAGGATTACCTGCTGCCGGCCGGCCAGGCGGCCGCGTTTGACCTTTTGACAGTGGACTGGGAGGACGAGGCCGCGCCCAATTCCGACGTCGAAGTTATCTTTTATCGCCGGGAGTGGGAGCCGGTTCGGGAGGAGCAGTTCTGGCAGTACGCAACCCTGTGGGAGCCGAATGACACCGAAGTCGGCCGGGCCTCAACGACCACGGACGGCCTGGGCCAGGCGGCGGCCGAGTTCACGCCGGAGCGCGGCGGCACTTACCGGATCGTGGCTACGGTGACCGATGGGGCCGGCCGCAGCCAGTCAAGCAGCACCTCCATTTGGGTCACGGACCCCAATTTCTCCGACTGGCGGAGCGACCCGTTCGAAAAGAGCATGGGGCTGATCTCCGACCGGGTCGAGTACGCGCCGGGCGACACGGCCCACATCCTGGTGCAATCTCCCTTTAGGGGCCCGGTAAAGGCCTGGCTGACGATAGAGCGCGGGCTGGTCATCGAACAGCGCGTGATAGACCTGGAGGGCGCCAACGCGACGCTGGAGGTGCCGATTACGCTCGAGCACGCGCCCAACGTCTTCGTGACCGTCACGGCCGTCAAAGGCGTTGACGAGAGCAGCCCTTTCGCCGACATCCGCATTGGCATGGTCGAGTTGCCTGTGTCGCCGGCCGCCTTCGGCCTGAACGTCAGCCTGCAACCCCAGGCGCAGCAGTTCCGGCCGGGCGAGACGGCCAGCTACGACGTCCAGGTGACCGATGCCAACGGCAACCCGGTGCAAGCCAACTTCTCGCTGGCGTTGGCCGACCTGGCCGTGCTCACGCTGCTGCCGGATAACGCGCCCCAGATCCTGGAGGCGTTTTACGCCCGCCAGCCAACGCGGAGCCGGCTGGGCACCGGCCTGAACCAGTCCGGAGAGAACCGACCGGTCGAGATCCCACTCGAGGCGGGCGGCCTGGGCGGGGGCGACGAGGGCGGAGGCGCCGGCGGGGCGGCGGCCGAGGTTTTTGACTTGGGCGAGGACGAGGTGCGGCGCGACTTCCCAGACACTGCCTTCTGGCGGGCCCAAATTGCCACCGATAGCGACGGCCGGGCGGTCATCGAGATCCCCCTACCAGACAGTCTGACCACCTGGCGGCTGAGCAGCAAGGCGGTCAGCGACTACGCCGCCAGCGGCGAGACGCTGGTCGGCCAGGCCAGCGTGGACGTGATCGCGACCCTGCCGCTGCTGATCCGGCCGGTCACGCCGCGTTTCATGACGGTGGGCGACCGGATTGAGCTGGCGGCCGCGATCCACAACAACACGGCCGGCAGCCTGGAAGTGAGCGTCAGGCTCGAAGCCACCGGGGTGAGCCTACTAGGGCCGGCCGAGCAGAGCCTGACCGTCGCGGCCGGCGGCCGCGAGGTCGTCCACTGGCCGGTGGTTGTCGAGGACGTGGCTTTTGCCGACCTGACCTTCCGTGCCGAGGCCGGCGAGCACAGTGACGCCACCAAGCCGACCTTCGGCCTCCCGCCTGAGCAATACATCCCCGTCACGCGCTTCACCGGCGAGGATGTTGTCGGCGCCTCCGGCGTGCTCGAAGGCCCCGGCCGGCGCGTCGAAGCCATTTTGCTGCCGGAAAATGTGGACCAGCGCCAGGGCGAGGTACAGGTCAGCCTGAGCCCGTCACTGGCGGCGGCGCTGTTGGACGCCTTGAGCTTCGTCAACCGGCCGGCCTTCCTGGAGGAGCCGGAGTGCCCCAGCGCGGTTGCCGGCCGGCTGCTGGCCAACGCTGCCACCCTGTTGGCCCTTCAGGAGCTGGACCTCGACCGGCCGGCGCTCATTGGCCAGATTAACGGGCTGGCGCCGGCAGACATCGGCCGGCTCGAAGCGGCCCAGCTCGGCAGCCGCGGTTGGAGCTGGTGCTTCAGCCGCGACGCCAGCCCCTTCCTGTCGGCCTACATCTTGCTGGCCTTGGCCAGGGCGCAAGAGGCGGGCTTTGCGGTCTCGCCGGCGGTTCTTGGCGACGGAGCCGGCTACGTGCGCGGCCGGCTGCGGGCCGCAGCCAGCCTGAACGAGGCCTGGGCGGTCAACCGGCAGGCGTTCTTCTTGTACGTGTTGGCCGAGGTCGAGCCCGGCGAGGCTGGACGTTTGGACGACCTGTTCAGCGAGCACCGGTTGGACGAGGTCGAGCCCGGCGAGGCCGGACGCTTGGACGACCTGTTCAGCGAGCACCGGGCTCTGCTGGATCCTTACGCCAAGGGCCTGCTGATCCAGGCATACGAGCGGAGTGGCGGCGGGGGGGCGAACCAGCGCGCCTTGCTCAACGACCTGAACGACAGCGTCGTGCTGAGCGCGGCCGGCGCCCACTGGGAGGACGCCGAGCGGGACTGGGACAATCTGGCAAGCGACATCCGGGGCACGGCCATGATTATCGCGGCCCTGGCGGCCGTCGAGCCAGACCACGCCCTGCTGCCCAACGCGGTGCGCTGGCTGATGGTGGCGCGCAAGGCCGGCCACTGGCCCAGCCAGCACGAAAGCGCCTGGGGCATCCTGGCCCTGAGCGACTGGATGGCGGCCAGCGGTGAGCTTGGGGCCGATTACGATTACAGCTTGACCGTGAACGGCCGGCCGGCGGCCGAAGGCCATTTTGACGCGGCCAACATTGACGCCAGCGAGGAAATGGCCCTGCCTCTGGCCGATCTGGAAAGGGCTGAAGTCAACTTCTTAGAATTCGGCCGGCGGGCAGGGCCCGGCCGGCTGTATTACACCGCCTACCTGGACAGCTTCATCCTGGCACAGGAGTTGCCGGCCGTGGATCGCGGCTTCAGCGTGCAGCGGCGCTATTTCGACGCCGCCTGCGACCCCGAACTGGAAAGCTGCGAGCCGATCACGGCCATCCAGGCCGGCCGGCCGGTGCGGGTGGAGCTGACCATTGCTGTTCCGGAGGATCGGACGTTTGTTCGCGTCGAAGATCCTATCCCGGCCGGGGCCGAGGCGGTCGATCCAGGCCTGCAGACGAGCGCCTCGGGCCAGGGTGGCCAAATCGAAGCGCAAGAGACAGAGTTCCGCTACGGTTACTGGGGCTGGTGGTACTTTGAGAACATCGAGTACCGCGACAGCCGGGTCGTCTTTACCAGTGAATTCTTGCCGGCCGGCACCTATCTCTACAGCTACACGCTGAACACGCTGCTGCCAGGCGCATACCAGGTCAACCCAACCACGGCGCGCGAAACGTTCTTCCCAGACGTGTTCGGCCGCAGCGAGGGGCTGCTGTTCGAGATCAGCCCGGCCGGTTCATCATAGGGCGCCTTGCTCGCGCCGAGCGCGGGGACTAAGCCCGGTCGAGCCGCAGGGCCGCGATTTTGAAGGTCGCAGTAGGCTATATGCGGCCGGTGGAGCCCGAAGCGCCGACGATGGCCTCGTAAATCGCCTGCAACTCTTCGTCCGAATAGAAGTGGATCACCACCTGGCCGCCGCGCCGGCCCTGGCGGATGTTCACCCGTGTGCCGAGCGAGTGCTGAAACTGGGCTTCCAGGTCGGCCAGCTCGGCCGGCTGCCTGGGCGTGGGCCGCGGCGGGGGCGGCCGGCCCTGCGCCAGCTTGTCTATGACGCGCACGGCCTGGGCCACATTCCAAGCCTGGCGGCTCATGCTCTGGACGACGGCCAGCTGCGCCTCGGCAGCCGGCAAGCGCAGCAGGGCGCGCACCAAAACCTCAAGCTGGCGCACGCTCAGCTCCTGGCTCAGGAGCGGCCCCAGCAGCGCGCTCTGGACGGCCGGGTCCGGCAAGGCCAGCAAAGTGCGGGCGTGGGCGGCGCTGATTGTCCCGGTGGTGACGGCCGCCTGCACCTCGGCCGGCGCATTCAACAGCCGCAGCGTGTTGGCCACCGCCGGCCTGCTGCGGCCGACGCGCCGGGCGACTTCGTCCTGGGTGAGGCCAAACTCTTCAACAAGCTGGCGGTAAGCGGCCGCTTCCTCCAGTGGGTTGAGGTCGGCGCGCTGGATGTTCTCGATCAGGGCCAGCTCCAGCATCGCCTGAGGCGAAGCCTCCTTGACCACCACCGGCACCTCGTCCAGGCCGGCCAACTGGGCCGCGCGCCAGCGTCGCTCACCGGCAATGAGCGTGTAGGCGCCGTCTTCGCCTTGGCGGACGACCAAGGGTTGAATCAGGCCGTGTTCGCGGATTGATTCGGCCAACTCGGCCAGGAGATCGTCGTCCAGAGCCGCCCGCGGCTGGCGCGGATTCGGCCGAATGGCGTCCACAGAGGCCAGGGTCAGACCGCCAGCGGGCCCGTCGTCCAGTTCGCCGCCGGGAATAAGGGAGCCGAGGCCGCGGCCGAGAGCGCGCTTCTTGCTCATTCGTCAGCCTCCGGCCGGGCGGCCGCGGCCGGCGCCCGGTCGCCGCGCAGCAGCTCGGCGGCCAAGATCCGATAGGCGATGGCGCCCGGCGACGAGGGCGCGTACTGGGAGATGGGCTGGCCATAGCTGGGCGCTTCGCTGAGGCGCACGTTGCGCGGGATGATGGTGCGAAAGACCTGGCCGGGAAAGTGGGCCCGGACTTCCTCAACAACCTGCCGGCTGAGGTTGGTGCGGCTGTCATACATCGTCATGATCAGGCCCCGGATCTTCAGGGCTGGGTTCAAGTAGCGCCGGGCCAGGCGGATGGTGTCTAACAGTTGACTCAGCCCCTCGAGCGCCAGGTACTCACATTGGATCGGGATGACAACGCCGTCAGCCGCGGCCGCCAGGGCATTAATTGTCAACAGGCCGAGGCTGGGCGGGCAATCAATCAGGACGTAATCGTAGGCCGGCCGCAGCGGTTCCAAAGCGCCCCGCAGGCGATGCTCGCGGGCCATCAAGTTGACCAGCTCCACCTCGGCGCCGGCCAACGCCGGGCTGCTGGGCAGCAGGGCCACCCCTGACTCTTCGTGCTCAAGGACGGCCGCGCCGGCCGCGCCTTCGGCCAGCAGGGCCTCATAGACCGACGGCTTGACAGCGCGCTTGTCGAAGCCAAAATTTGAGGTCGCGTTCGACTGGGGGTCGAGATCCACTACCAACACGCGTTGGCCGCTGCAGGCCAGGAAAGCGGCCAGATTGACGACGCTGGTGGTCTTGCCAACCCCGCCCTTTTGCATGGCGACGGCGTAGACCCGGCTCATGCGCGGGCCAGCGCGGCCGTCTCGCGGATAGCCGCCATTTTGTCGGCCAACGAGTCGGCCGCCAGTGAGTGGGCGGCGATCAGGTTGGCAAAGGCGGCGGCTTCCCAAGGGTTGCCTCGCGTCTGCTGAAGGCGCAGAAAGAAGGCGGCCGCGAATACGTCGCCTGCCCCGGTCGGGTTGGCGACCGTCACGGCCGGGGCCGGAAAGCGTCGCCTTTCGCCGTCAAAGAACACGGTGCAGCCGCGGGCTTCCTCGGTCACGACCAGCAGCCGGCTCAGACGGGCCAGTTCGGCCGCCAGGGCCGGCCGGGGCAAATCCTCCGGGCTGAGGACGACGCCGGCCGCGCGGGGCAGAACGTCGCCGGCCGCCTCCCAGGCCTCTGCCCGCACGCGGCCGCGCGCATCCCAGCGCCGAAACCAGCCCTGGGGGGTCAGGCCAAGCAGGCTGGCGGGGAAGGCGCGCGCCAGATCCGGGTCCAGCTCATTGGCCACCGGGCCCAGATGGACGATGGGGGTCCGCCGCCAGGCGGCTGGCACTTGGGCGGCTTTGAGCGGCAGGGCCTGGGCGTAAATGTGCTGCTGCCGGCCGGCTGGGCTGTAGTGGTTGGCAAAGGTAGTGCTCTCGGGGGCAGTTACGTTGACGACTGCGACGCCGGGCAAGAACGAGGCGAAGGGCACGTCGGCGGCGGCGCTGGTGACCACACCGGTGCGGCAACCGAGGGCGGCCGCGGTTGCGGCCGAGTAAGTGACCGTCCCGCCTGGCTCGTCGCCAGCGGGTGTCAGATCGCGCGTATAGTGACCGACGACCAGATAATCTATCGGGGCGAGGGTGGGCACGCGCCAGATTCTACCTGATCGGCAGGGAGGGGGCCAAGGCGCGCCGGCCGCGGGTGCAGCCAGCAGCGTTGCGACCAGACAGAGGTCGGCCGGTGTTGCCCGGTGGCCGAAAGCGGGGTAGATTGGGCGCCCATGGGGCCGAGAATTGTTTGGCGGCGGCCGGTGCTGACGCTGACTCAGCTCATTATATTGCTGGCGGTCGTGGCCGGCCTGGTCGTTGCGCTGGACCTGAACCGGCGGGCGCAAGCCGGCCGGCTGGTCGGCGTCGGTCAGGAAGCGCTGGAGGCTGAGATCGCCGCCGAGCAGACCCGCCAAGTCGCCCTGCAAGCGACCCGCGAATACGTTGAGAGCGAAGAGTATGTCGCGAGCTATGCGCGTCAGGAAGGCGGCCTGCTCCTGCCCGGCGAGCGCCGGGTGGTGCCGCTTATCGCCCGGCCGACAGCCGGCCCCACGCCCGCCCCGCCGCCCACGCCCGATCCGGCTGCCAGCGCCCGGCCCTGGCACGTCTGGTGGCAGCTGTTGACCGACGCCCCAATGCCAGCCCCGTAGGGGAGGACTGGCGCGCCCTCCAACCACACGTTTTTTTGTCAGCCGGACACAAAGCCTTAACGGCCTAACCCCGATTTCGGCTTGAGCTCACGCCGGCCGGGGAGCCCATCCCTGCTCTGGACGGCGCATTTAACCTCTGGTAAGGCCAAAAACAGGAATAGAGGGCTAGTTGCCATTGGCCGGGGGCTATGCTATCCTATAACTCGGATAGGTTTACATAGTGTCAGAGCCTGTCTAATTTCCTATTGCTCCACTTTACATAGGATGTACCATAGTGAGGATTCACGGGATTTTCACGTCGCCGCGAGCCAGTTGCGAAGGAAGTAGGCTATGAGTGGACGCCGAGTTCTTGCCATTTTCGTCGGGGTGCTGGGTCTGGTCATCCTGGTCCTGGTGGTCGTCTTTCTAACCAATCAGGCCGGCGACCAGCCGCCGCCTACGCCGGTGGCTCAAACGGCCGAGGCGCCCGGCGGCACGCCGGGGACGCCAGCCCCGGCCGCGACCCCTTCGCCAACCGGCCCGGCCGCCGTGCAACTGGTCGAGGTCGTCGTTTCCTTCCAGACTGTGCCCCGGGGCTGGCAAATGACTGAAGCGGAGCTGAGCACTGATATGCGCCTGGCCTCGGAAGTGCCCTCCAACGCGTTGACGCAGCTTGAAGATGCCATTGGCTTGTACGCTCGCAACGACATTTATCAGGGCGAGACCCTGACGACGGACAGCCTGGTGCGTGACCCAACTCTGATAGGGGTGGAGAATTTTGGACCCTCGTCGCTCGTGCCCCAGGGATGGGTGGCGATGGCGGTGCCCAGCAACCGCCTGTCGGGCGTCGCCTACGGCCTGGCGGCCGGCGACACGATTGACATAATGCTGACTTTTACGCTGAACGCGATTGATGAGGAATTTCAGACCCTCTTGAATAACAGCGTCACGTTCTTCCTGTCAGCGACCGGAGTGGAACCGGGCGTTGAGGGCCAGACGACTCGGCCGACGATTTACGTGATAGATCCCTACGGCCGCTTCGAGCAAATTCCAACCGGCGACCTGGCCCATATTGCCCCTTCGGAGAACACCCAGCGGCCGTTCCCGGTGGCTGTCCTGCTGCAGAACGCGCGGGTGGTGAACGTCGGGCTGTGGCAGCCGACGCCGGCCGCCCAGCCGCCGACGCCGACGCCGCCGCCAGACCAACCCACGCCGACGCCCGGCGCTGTCCCTGAGCCAACGCTTGCCCCGCCCAGCGTCTTGCTGGTGGCCTTGCCGCCGCAGCAGCAATTGTTCCTCAAGTACGCGCTGGAGACCCATGCCGATATTGATTACGCCCTCCGCAGCGTGAACGACGGCCAGCTTTATACCGTCCAAAACGTCAATATCGAATACCTGCTACAGCAGTTTGGCATCCCAATTCCACCGAACTTCACCTATACCATCGGCGGCCTGGACGAGACCTCGCTGGAAGCGGCCGAGGTGGAAGTGGAAGTTGCGCCCGCGCCGTAACGGCCGGCGGCGAGGCAGGCGACCTGAACCGATTAGGGTAGCTGTTAGGCAAAGAAGGAACCGGTTATGCGTTCAAGGACTATTTTGCTTCTCGTCTTGGTGCTCATCGTCGCCGCGCTGGCCGCGCTGTTTATCTTCGTCCTCGGCCCGTCGGACGGCCCGCTGGCCGGGATTCTCGGCCGGGGCCAGCCGACGCAGCCTCAGGATCAGGCCGATGGGCAGGAGCAAGGGCCCGGCACGCCCCAGCCCAGCCGCACTCCGGCCGTGGAACTGAGGCCGGTCGTGGTTGCCCAGGCTGATTTGCCGGCCGGCGAATTAATCCGGCCAGAGCTTATCGCCATTGAGCAGCGGCCGGAGACCAACGTCGCCGTCGTGGCCGGGGTCACTTTTTCCGAGCTGGAGGAGGTGAGCGGCCAGATCACCAAGACGCGCATCGAGCGCGGCCAGGAGATCTTGCGGCCGATGCTGGCCCTGAACCCGAGCGACATCGCCAGCCTGGGCTCTGACCTCAGCCTGTACGTCGATCAGGGCGAGGTGGCCGTCGCTTTCCCCATCAACACCTTCTCAGGGGCGGCGTTTGCGCTCCGGCCGGGTGACTTGGTGGACGCGCTGATGAGCCTGACTCTGGTGCAACTTGACCAGGAGTTCCAGACGGTGCGGCCGAACATGATCGAGCGCGTTTTCGAGCCCGACCTTCTGGCCGGGCGCGCCTTCTTGTTCCCGCCCACCTCGGAAGGACGCCTGGAGCTGATCCCGCTGATAAACTCGGTGGGCGTGATTGGGCCAGGCGGCGAGCGGCCGCAAGTGCCCCGGCGGGTGACGCAGCTGACCATCCAACAGATCGAAGTCCTGTGGGTGGGCAGTTGGCGCAATCCGAACACGGGCTTGAGCCAAGAATTTAACGCCGACGCCGTGAGCAGCGCTGCTACCCCCACCCCGGCGCCCCAGGCAGACGGCGCCGCCGCGGCGCCACCGCCGACGCCAACTCGCCAGCGGCCGGAGGTGACCCCGGACGTGGTCATCCTGAGCCTTTCGGCCCAAGACGCGCTGGCGCTCAAGTGGGCCCTGGACACCGGAATTGACATTGACCTGGCGCTGCGTGCCCAGGGCGACAGCACCGTCTTCGCCACCACCAGCGTTTCCCTGCCGCAACTGGTCGAGCAGGGCATCCTGGCCCAGCCGCAGCCGGGCGAATTTGGCTTAGAGCCTCGTGTGGACGAGGTCCCGACGCCCGGCCTCCCCGCCAATCCACCTAACTAAGGCGGAGGCCGGCCCAGCATCAGGAGGGTGCAGAGGCCCCTGACTTCCGTTGAAGTCAGGGGCCTTTTGGTTCTACGGCGTGGCTCATGGCTGACGACTCCACCCACCGCGGCGTCCCCTCAGCGGCCAAGGAAGGCAACCCGGCCGTCACGGTTGACGTGGTCGTCTTTTCGCTCATCGGCGAGAAGCTGTTTGTGCTGCTTGTGCAGCGCAAGCACCCGCCCTTTGCTGGCGCCTGGGCCCTGCCGGGAGGCTTTGTCGAGCTGGGCGAGTCGCTGGCCGAGGCGGCAGCGCGGGAGCTGGCCGAGGAGACCGGCATTGGCGACATTTACATGGAACAGTTGTACACCTTTGGCGACCCCGAGCGCGACCCACGCCAACGGGTCATCAGCGTTGCCTATTTCGCCCTGGCGCCGGCCGATGCCATCGCCCACCGGCCGGGCGAAGAAGCGGCCGCTACGAACTGGTTCCCCACCGATGACCTGCCACTGTTGGCCTTCGACCACAGCGAAATCGTGGCCTACGCGGTCACGCGGCTGCGCTATAAGCTGGAATACACCTCGGTGGGTTTCCGGCTGCTGCCAGACGAATTTAGCCTGTCAGAGCTTCAGCGCGCTTACGAGATCGTGCTCAACGAGAAACTGGATAAGCGCAATTTCCGGCGCAAGATCATGGCGGCCGTCATCCTGGAGCCGACGGGGCGCAAGAAAAAGGAGGCCGAGGGGCGGCCGGCGGCCCTTTACCGCTATCGCCAGAACGCCGTGGCCGAGGTTAAGACGCGCCGGCTATTCCCCTAGGTCACCCAGAGCGACTTAGCCAGTTCCATACCCAGCACGACCTCCTCGCGGCCGATAGCCAGGCGCAGCGGGCCGTTGAAGGGCGCCCGGCCGGCAATGTGCAAAGCCGTGCCCGGCGTCAGGCCCAGGCTGGCAAAGTAGCGTAGCTTGTCTGGCTCATGGGTGCGCACGCGGCTGACCTCGCCCTGGTGACCCACGCCCAGGCTGACGATGCAAATGTCTTTGACCGGCGGCAGATTGCCCTCGGCGTCCGGAATTGGCTCGCCGTGCGGACAACGGGTAGGCTGGCCGGTCATCTCGGCCATGCGCTGGACTAACTCGTCGTTCAGGCCAGGGCCGAGGTCATCGGCGTGGGTGTGGGCCTCATCCCAGTCAAAGCCCATGACGTTGACCAGGAAGACCTCCAGAGTGCGGTGGCGGCGGATCTCGCGCAGGGCCTCGTCCCGGCCGCGGGCGGTCAACTCGACGCCACGGTAGAGCTTGTGCTCCACGTAGCCGCCGCTCTGGAGGCGCTTGAGCATGCGCGGCACGGCCGGGGCGGAGACGTCCAGCCGCTCGGCCAGGCTGGTGGTGCTGACCGTCGGCTCGTCCTCCTGCAGCCGGTAGATCTCGGCCAGATATTCGCGCATGGTGGCGCTGGGTTCGACGGTGCTCATACGTGATTTCTGCGGGCCAGTCGGCTGGGAAAGGTCGGGTGCCAGTCTCGAAGCAAGCCTACATAAAGAAGATTGCTATGATAATATTATCCTAAAGTCGGCCCGCCTGCCATTTAGATCCCTCTTATGTCAAACGAAGTCGTCGTGTGCCGCCAGATCGAAAAACGCTACGGCCG